>DASSSV010000450.1:0-9895 GCA_035708265.1 Thermomicrobiales bacterium
GGCGCCGAAGATGACGCGCGAGAGCACGTCGGTGCCGCCGACCGTGGTGCCGAGCCAGTGCGCCGACGACGGCGCCTGCTGCGTCGCGAACAGGACACCGTCGGAGCCGCGGTTGTCGTTGAAGCCGTACGGCGCGAGCCAGGGCGCGAAGATCGCGCAGCCGATCGCCAGCAGTAGCACGCCGCCGCCGAAGAGCGCCGGGGCGTTCCGGCCGAGCCAGCGCCGGGCCGTGCGCCGTCGCGGGGGGCGCGCCCGCGGCCGGGTCGCGCCCCCCCCGACGGTGTCGAGCGGCCCCTGCACCATCCCGGGTCCGGCGTTCATCGGACGCGTAGCCTGGGGTCGAGCAGCGGGTAGGCCAGGTCGACGAGCAGATTGACCAGCAGCATCAGCACCGCGAAGGTGAAGACGACCGCCTGGACCAGCGGATAGTCGCGCGCGCCGATCGCTTGGATGGCGATTCGGCCCATGCCGGGCCAGGCGAAGACGGTCTCGGTGATCACCGCGCCGCCGAGCAGGACGGCGAACTCGAGCCCGACCACAGTGAGGACCGAGATCAGCGCGTTCGGCAGCGCGTGGCGTAGGAGCACGCGCCGCTCGCCGAGCCCTTTCGCCCGCGCCGTGCGCAGGAAATCGCTGCGCAAGACTTCGAGCATCCCCGAGCGCGTGATCCGGCTGATCTTGGCCGTCGAGAAGAAGCCGAGTGTGATCATCGGCAGGATCAGGGCTTTCGGCCCGGTGTCGCCGATGGACGGGAGGAGCCGCCAGTGGACCGAGAAGAGCAGGATCAGCATGATGCCGAGCCAGAAGGTCGGCGCGGACTGCCCGAAGAGCGCGACGACCAGGCCGAGCCGGTCGAGCGGCGAGTTGCGACGCACGGCGGCGAGGATGCCGAGCGGGAGGCCGGTGACGAGCATGAAGACGGTGGCCGCGACCGCGAGCTTGACGGTCGCCGGGAGGTGGGCCAGGACGACCTGGAACGCCGGCTGGTGGTAGCTGAGGGACTCGCCGAAGTCCAGGCGCACCAGCTGCCCGAGGAAATGGACGTACTGGACGCCGAGCGGCGCGTCGTAGCCCAGTTGATGCCGGAGCTCGTCGATCGCGGCCTTGGGTGTGCCCTGCGGCACCATCATGACGACCGGGTCGCCGGTCAGCCGCAGCGCGACGAAGACGATGGTCGAGATGCCCCAGAGCACCACCACCGCCTGCGCGAGCCGGGTCGCAACGTATCGGAGCGTCATGCCCGATCCTCCTCGTCGCGGGGACCCGCGGCCGGCTACGCCTTGGTCACGCCGAGCAGGTCGATCCGCGCGTCGTGGCGGGCGGTGAAGCCGGCCACGTTCTTGGCGACGCCGAAGAGATCCGGCGGCTGGAAGAGGAAGATCACGGGCGGGTCGTCGTAGAGCATGCTGTCGATGTCCTGGAGCTGCTTCAGCCGGCGCTGCTCGTCGAGCTCCTGCTCCGAGGCGCGGAGGGCCTTGTCGAAGTCGGGGTTCGCGTACATGCGCGCCACGGCGTCGGAGAGGTAGTTGGCGAAGACGAAGTCGGCGTCCTCCACCGGGAAGTAGTTCATCCCCTGGAGGTTGAGCCCGGTCAGGGTGTTGGCGAAGAATTTCTGGCTGAATGCCGAGAACTCGATCGGCTGCAGGGTGACCTTGACGCCGGCGTCCTGGAGCATCCCGGCGACGGCCTGCATCGTATCCTTGTCCTGGATATACGCCCCGTCCGTTACGAAGCAGGTCAGCTCGAGGTTCGCCGCGCCGGCGTCGGCGAGGAGTTGCTTGGCCTTGGCGACATCGTACGGATAGGCTTTGACGTTCGGGTTGTACCCGACCCCGTCTTCGCCGAGGAGTTGTCCCTGGGAGATCTTGGCGTGGCCGCGCATGATCTTGGTGACGAGGGCCTGCTTGTCGACGGCGTAGTTGAGGGCCTGCCGGACCCGCTTGTCCTTGAGCTGCGGCACGATCGGGATCATGAAGTTGATGACGTGCATGCGGCTCTGGAAGGCCTCGCTGATCTGGAAACCGGCGGCCTGGATCTGCTCGACGTTGATCACGGGGAGATTCTGGATCAGGTCGACTTGGCCGGACTGGAGCGCGGCCAGGCGGGCGCCGGCCTCCGGGAGCGCCTTGTACTCGACCGCCGCCAGTTTGGGCTGGCCGCGCCAGTAGCGGTCGTTGGCGGCGAACTGGATGTAGTCGGCCGGCGCTCCGGCGGTGAACATGAACGGGCCGGTGCCGACCGGTTTCTTGACGAAGCCGTCGCTGCCGCCCTGGGCCGCGAAGTACTTCGGCGGGATCATGAAGACGACGGAGAGGGCTTTGACCAGGAGCGCGGCCGGCGCGCTGAGCACCAGGCGCACGGTCGCCGGATCCAGGACCTCCACGTGGTCGACCGTGGGGATGCGCGACTTGACGACCGATTTCGTCTGCGGGTTGAGGATGCGCTCGACGTTCCACTTGACGGCGTCGGCGTCGAACGGCTCCCCGTTGTGGAAGACGACGCCCTGGCGGAGCTTCAGCTCTAGGGTCTTGTCGTCGACGTACTGCCAGGAGGTCGCTAGGGCCGGTTCGAGCTTGCCGTCGGCCGTGATGTTGGTCAGGCCCTCGTAGAGCTGGAAGTAGGTTGCGAAGGACACGCCCGAGTTGTTCAGGTGCGGGTCGAGCGTCGCCGGGAGGGCGCCGACGCCGACCGTCAGTTTGCCCGTCGGCTTGGCACCGGCCGTACCGGGGGAACCGGCGGCCGAGCCGGCCGCCGGCGTCGAAGGCCCTGTGGCCCGTGGCGCGCCGACCGTGGCCGGCCCGCCCCCAGTCGCGGCGGTCGGCGTGGCGGATGGCCCACCGCACGCGCCGAGGACACCGGCCAGGGCCGCGCCGAGGCCCGCCACGCCGCCCAGGCGCAAGAAGTCGCGCCGGCGCATCGCCCGGCCGGCCCGTGCCGACGACTCGCGAGAGATTGGTTCCATCACTCCCCTCCGCGCGCGCGGGGCTCCGACGCCCGCGCCCGCAACTCATCCAGGAAGATTTCCTCGACCTCGGCCAGGTGCTCGCGCGTGGCCCGCTCGGCGAGGACGGCGTTGCCGGCCCGGCAGGCCAGGAGGATCTCGCGGTGCTTCGCGCGCGAGTGCGGAATGTTCCGGGGCGCGAGGATGTAGAGGCGGACGTAGCGCTCGACGCTGGCGCGCAGGCGCGCGATCGACTCGCAGAGCAGCCGCTGGCCGCTCGCCCGGTAGAGCGTCATGTGGAACTCCCGGTCGAGGTCGATCCAGCGGGAGGGCTCGGCCTCGGCGGCCTCCAGCCGCTCCACCAGCCGGGTCAGGTCCGCGACCACGCCGTCCGGGCGGCGCGCGGCCGCCAGGCACGCCGCGGCCGGCTCGAGCAGCGTGCGGAGCAGGTAGACCTCCTGGATCTCCTCGGCCGACAGGCTGGCCACGACCGCACCCCGGTGGGACTCGAACTCGACAAGCCCCTCCGCGCGCAGCGTGTGCAGCGCCTCCCGCACCGGGAGCCGGCTCACGCCGAGCTCCTCGGCCAGCGCTTGCGTCCGCAGCCGCTCGCCCGGGGCGAGCCGGCCGCTCGTGATCGCCTCCCGCAGCAGCTCGACGGTCCGGGCGTGCAGCGTCCGGTACGTCGCCTCGACCGGCTCGACCCGGCGTCCGTCGCGCGCGCGCGACGCGGTCATGTGTGACATCGCCGTGGACTCCCCCGCGCTCAGGGTTCGACGCAAAAGCTCTCGCGCTCACCGTCGGGGAGCGCGCGGAAGTCCTCCGCGACGTCGATCAGGCCCGCGACCGTCGCCTCGACGATCACGCGACCCTTCTCGGCCGTCGCCAGCGTCGGGTCGCCGCCGATCCCGGTGCGCGTCTGCTTCGAGCGCCAGTCGGTGAACTTCACCGGCGAGCCGCCCATCAGGTCCTCGTAGAAGTACTTCGTCTGCCGGCGGATGCCGGGGACCGCGAGGTCCATCCGCACGCCCTCCGGGCGGACGTGGAGGTAGATCGAGGTCTCGAACTCGCAGGCGTGGCTGGTGCCGCCGGGGTAGGGCGACTCGCGGACCGCGGCGAACGCCTCCCTGGCGAGGTCCCAGTGGGAGAGGGAGGCGCACTTCGCCGGGCTCGCGAGCGTCGCCAGCCGGGCGGCCAGCTCGAGCAGGTGGGCGTTCGACCCGTGGCCGTTGACGAAGAGGACGCGCCGGAACCCCTGCCGCCCCAGGCTCTTCGCCACATCGGTGCAGTAGTGGACGAAATGCTCGGCCTCGACGCTGATCGTGCCGGGGAAGTCCATGTTGTGCTCGTTGAACCCGTAGTGGATCGGCGGCATGGTCAGCAGCAGGTCCGGGCGGCGGGCGGCCGCCTCCCGGCAGACCGTCTCGACCGCGAGGTTGTCCATGTCCACCGGCAGGTGTGGCCCGTGCTGCTCGATCGCGCCGACCGGGATCAGGACGACCCGGCGCTGGCGCACCGCCTCGTTCACCTGGGACCAGGTCAGGGCCCGGAACTCCGGGCCCGGCGCCGCCGTCTCGCGCTCGCTCATCCGCTCCTCGCTCCTCTCCACGAATCGTGCCGCCACCGAGGGCTGTCGGCCGGCGATCAGAGCGCCGCGACGCGCGCCAGCTCCGCCAGCGACCCCACGACGGCCGGCGAGCGCGCGGCGAGCCCCGCGAAGGTGGCGGGCCAGCGCAGCCCCGTGCCGGTGGCGACCAGGACGATCGTCTCGCCCGCCAGCCCCGCGCCGCCCGCCGCCTGGGCCAGCGCCCGCAGCCCGGCCAGCGACGCGGCCGACGACGGCTCGACGCAGATCCCGGTGCGCCGGAGCGTCTCCTCCGCCGCGCGCAGCGCCGCGTCGTCGACGGCGACCGCCCCGCCGTCCGAGCGCCGCACGGCGGCCAGCGCGTGGTCGCCCGTCTGGCGCTCGACGATCGAGAAGGCCACGGTCGGCCCCGTCTCGACCGGCTCGACGGCCGGCAGCCCCAGGCGCCAGGCGCGCTCCAGCGGCGCGCCGGCGGCCGACTGGCAGACGACGACCCGCGGCGTCCGCGCCGCCAGGCCGAGCCGCTGCAGCTCGGCGAAGCCCTTGTAGACCCCCCAGGCGCCGTCGCCGCCGCCGACCGGCAGCAGCACCCGATCGGGGACCGCGCCGCCGAGCTGCTGGCGGATCTCGTAGGCGATCGTCTTGTAGCCCTCCATCCCGAAGGGGTTGCCGAACGGCCGCCCGCCGACGCCCGGGGCGTTGCGCTGCGAGATGTACCAGCCGTGCTCCCGCCAGAGCGCCGTCATCAGCGGGAGGATCGCGCCCTCCGCGACCGTGACGATCTCGGCGCCGAAGAAGGCGATCTCCTGGGCCGCGGCGGGCGGGGCGCCGGGGGGCAGGAGGACGAGGCAGCGCAACCCGGCGCGCGCGGCGTAGGCGGCGAGCGCCACGCCGTGGTTGCCGGTGGAGGTGCAGAGGACCTTGGTGTGGCCGAAGTGGCGCGCGGCCGCGACGGCGACGGCGTTGGTGCGGTCCTTGAAGGAGTGCGTCGGGTTGACCGCCTCGTACTTGAGCCAGACCGCCGCCGCGCCGACCTCCCGCGCCACCTCGGGCAGCGAGAGGAGCGGCGTCGCGCCCTCGCCGAGCGTGACCACCGCGGCCGGGTCCGGGACGGGCAGGAAGCGGTGGTAGTCCCAGAGGCGGCCGGGATCCGGGCGGTCGAAGACGGCGGCGTCGTCCGCGCCGACGTCGTAGACGGGGTCGAGGATCGCGACGCGCCCGGTCGCCTGGCAGTCGGGGCAGCCGCCGAGCAGCGGCCCGAACGGGTAGACCCGGCCGCAGGTCAGGCAGGCCAGGCCGGTCACGGCCGAGAACGGGTCCGCGCCCGCGCGCGCCCGATCCGGCCCCACTGCGACGTCCATCTCATTCTCCATCGGCGACGGCCTCGCCCGCGGGCGCGTAGGCCAGCAGGTCGCGACTGGCGCCCGTCAGCAACTCGTAGCCGTCGTCCCTGACGACGAGCGTCTCCTCGATCTGGAGCCCGCCGAGGCCGAGCTCGTAGTAGGGCAGCTCGACGTTGACGACCATGCCCGCCTCCAGGCGCGGCGCGGCCACGCCGAACCGGCGCGCGCCGTCGTCGGCCGACGGGGCCAGGAGCGGCGCCTCGTACATGTCCAGGCCGATGCCGTGGCCGACGTGATGGCGGCGGTAGTGGGGGATGCCGGCCGCGCGCACCGTCTCGACGCCGGTGGCGAAGAGTGTGTCCACGGCCACGCCCGGCCGGACGGCGGCGAGGATCGCGTCGATGCCGGCCGCGAGGGCCGCGTAGTAGCGGGCGAGCCTGGTCGGCGGCGCCCCGACCGCCACCGTGCGCCCCGTGTCGGCCCAGTAGCCGCGGTAGCGCCCGCCGCAGTCGGCGCGGACGATGTCGCCCGCGCGGATGCGGTAGTCGGAGGCGGGGAAGCTCGCCGCGCTGCGCGTGCCCGCCGTGGTCTCGAAGTGGCCGGGGGCGGCGCCGGCCGCCGCCACGGTCGCGCGGAACGCCCGTTCGAGGTCCAGCTCGGTCGCGCCCGGCGCCGCCCGGCGGAACGCCGCCCGCATGCCCTCCTCGACCGCGCGCGCGGCGTCGGCGAGGCGGGTCACCTCCGCCGCGGTCTTGACGAGGCGGATCGCGCGGAAGAGGTCGGAGGCCGGGCGCAGGACGGCGCCGGGCAGGGCCGCGGCGAGCTCGTCCCAGCGCCCGGGCGGCAGCCCGCGCTCGTCGACGCCGATCGCGCCCCCCGCCGCCCCGCAGTCGCGGAGCGCGCGGACGAGGGCGGCCGTCGCGCTGCCGTGGTGGCTCGATCCGTCGCGGATCGCGAGGAGGCGCGCCGCGGCGTCGTCGAGCACGGCGTCCGGGGCGCGCTCGATGTGGTAGGTCCCGTACGTGTAGTGGCGGGCGACGGCGGCGGGGCGCCCCGCGAGATAGTCGGCCCCGTCGATAGCGCAGACGAGCGCCGGGTCGCCGGCGCGCGGCACGACGGCGTAGACCGCCACATCCCGGAAGGTGTCCACCGTCCAGCTCGTGAAGTCGCTGGCGTAGATCACGTCCTCGGGGCTGGCGGCCACCAGGGCGTCGAGGCCCCGCTCGGCCATCAGCGCGCGGGAGCGCGCGAGGTTGAGTAACAAGCACCCCCCTTTGATCCTGTCCGGGCACCCCGCGGGGCACCACAAGGGTGAATTTGTATCCATTACACAATATCGAGAAGGTGCGGTCCTGTCAAGCCCGCCGTGCCGGGCCGGAGTATCGTTGTTTTCGCCTTCACGGCAGACATCAACTGGAAGGGCTGGGCGAAACGCGTCGCATAGGTTGGTGGCCAATCCGCCGAGTCCGCATACAATATCCAAACTACTTGACAGCCGGATTGTACCGGATATAGAATATCTGCCACCAACCAGGATGCGGGCCGGCCCGGGGGTACCGCCGGGGACGGGGTCAGCGTGTTCAGCCTCACCGCTCGTGGCCGGCCGGGAGCGGACACGGGCGGCGACGGCCCCGGGAGGGGGCCGGTGCGACGCGGCGCTGCCGGCGCATCGAAGGTGATCGTCAAGCGGGGAGTGACAGCGCAGAGGAGGGGGACATGTCCCGCGAGGACGGCATACCAGACTCGCCAGGCGTGGCCGGGCCGCGGCGTTGGCGCCGGCGGGACTTCGTGCGCCGCGCCGCAGTGCTCGGCGCGGCATCCCCGGCACTCGCGGCACTGCTGGCGGCGTGCGGCACCAGCTCGACGCCGACGGCGGCTCCCGGCGCGCCGGCGGCGACCGGGGCGGCCAAGTCGGCGGCCGGCTCGGCGGGCGCGGCGAGCCCGACCCCGGTGCGGGGCGGCGACCTCGTCGAGGCCAGCGGTGGCCCGGAGCCGGATACCCTGGACCCGCAACTGACCGGCTACCAGATCACCGCCAACCTGGCCGTCCAGTACCTCGATTCGCTGGTCCGCGAGGACGGGAACTACAAGTTCTGGCCGAACCTGGCGGAGCGCTGGGAGGTGAGCCCGGACGCGACCGTCTACACCTTCTACCTGAAGAAGAATGTCGTCTTCCACGACGGCACACCGTTCAACGCCGAGGCGGTGCGCGTCAATTTCGACCGCATCGCCGACCCGGCGACGCAGTCAAAGATGGCCGTGCAGTATCTCGGCCCGTACGACAAGACCGAGGTCGTCGACGGCACCACCGTCAAGGTCCACTTCAAGTCGCCCTACGCCGACTTCCTCGACGCGGCGGCCCGCTCGTTGCTCGGCATCATCTCGCCGGCCGCCCTCCAGAAATACGGCAAGGACATCGGGCGCAACCCGGTGGGGACGGGTTACTTCACATTCAAGGAGTGGATCCCCAACAAGTCGATCACCTTTGAACGCAACGAGCGGTATGCCTGGGGCTCGCCGGCCTTCGGCCGGCCCGGCCCCGCCGCCCTCGATTCCTTCAAGCTGGCCGTCCTGGTCGATTCGGCCACCGCGCTCGCCGCCTTCGATCGCGGCGAGGTGCAGCTCGGCCCGCTGGCGAACACCGACGTCCAGAAGTACACCGGCAAGCCCAATGTCCAGATCCTGCGGCGCGTCTACGCCGGATTCCCGCGCTGCGTCTTCATGAATGTCGACAAGCCGCCGACCGACGACATCCGGGTGCGCAAGGCCTGCATCTACGCGACCAATCCGGATGCCATCATCAAGATCTCGCTGGCAGACCTGACCAAGCCGGCGCACGGCCCGCTCTCGTCGGTCACGCCGGGCTACGACAAGAGCGTCGAGACGCTCTATAAGTACGACCCGGACATGGCGAAGAAGCTGCTCGATGAGGCCGGCTGGCAGCCGGGTTCCGACGGCATCCGCCAGAAGAATGGGCAGCGCCTCAGCCTGAGTTGCATCGTCAACGCTGGCTGGGATCCCTATACGGTCCCGCTCCAGGCCATGCTCAAGGCGGTCGGGATCGACATGCAGATCCAGACCCTCTCGTCGGCCGCGCGCGTCGAGGCCAATTCGCGCGGCGATGGCAATCTGGCCCCGCTCGGGGCCGACTCCAGCAGCCCCCGCATCCTCGACATCACCTTCCACTCGCACTCGATCGAGAAGGGCTGGGCCTGGAGCCGCTACCGGAGCAAGGAGCTCGACGACCTGATCGACAAGGCCGCGGGGCAGGTCGACCAGGCGCAGCGCAACCAGACCTACAGCCAGATCCAGAAGATCATCATGGACAACGCCCTGATCATCCCGCTGGTGGAGAACACCTACTTCACCGTCCTCAGTGGCGCCGTCCATGACGTCCCGCTGGATGCGCAGGGCTATCCCTGGCTGCACGACACCTGGCTGGCGCGGTGAGCCGGGGGCCGGGGCCAGCGCTCCCGGCGCCGGAGCGCGCCGGTGGCCGGGTGCAACCCGGCGCACTCGGAGGAGCAGGGATTTCGGGTGACGCGCTACATCGCCTCCCGCCTCGCGCTGCTCGTGCCGACCCTGGTCGGCGTCACCTTCCTGGTCTTCCTGGGCATGCATCTGATGCCCGGTGACCCAGTGATGACGATGCTCTCGGAGACCAACACGGTCGCCACGCCCGAGACGATGGCTTCCATCCGCCACCAGCTCGGCCTGGACCGCCCCTGGCCGGTGCAGTACCTCCAGTTCGTCGGGCGCGCGGCGCGCGGCGACCTCGGCGAATCCTGGCGGACGCGGGAGAGCGTCGCCCAGATCCTCGCCGCGCAGTTCCCCTCGACGCTGCAACTGGCCGTCGCCGGGCTCGGTCTGGCGCTGCTCAGCGGCACCACGCTCGGGACGCTGGCGGCCGTCTTCCACCGATCCTGGCTCGACGCCGCCACGATGGTCTTCGCGATGATCGGCGTCTCGATGCCGAGCTTCTGGCTTGGCCTGCTGTTGATCTACCTCTTCTCGGTCCGTCTGGGC
>DASSSV010000451.1:0-15061 GCA_035708265.1 Thermomicrobiales bacterium
GGTTTCGCGGCGCCGTGAGGCGCCTCCAGCCGCGGTTTCAACCGCGGGCTAGGCGGCGACCTCACCTGCCGGCGCATCCGCCCCGCAGCCGGCCCCCAACCGTGCCGCGGGCCGCGCCCGTCACCGCACCACTCTCCCACCCATCACCCGGCGGCGCAACCGTCGCCGGCCGTCTCGTCCCACTACCCGACTGCCCGGCCCACTCACGGCTCGCGCCGCGTCGGCGGGATGGCGTACTCGGTGAAGAGGTCGATCAGCAGGTCGCGCACCGGCGGGCCGGCGACGTGGGCGCCCCAAGGATCCTTCTTCGGCCGATCGATCACGACCAGGACCGCGAACCGGGGGTTCTCCGACGGCCCGATGCCGACCTCCGAGCCGATCGTCACGTCGTCGCCCAGGTAGCCGCCGTTCGGCGCGGGCACCTGTGCGGTGCCGCTCTTCGAGCCGATCGCGTAGCCCGGCACGCCGATGTAGGGGTAACTGACCTTGTCGACCACGTCGGTCATCATGTCGACGACCTGGCGAGAGGTCTGGGGCGAGATGACCTGGCGGACCACCTGGGGATCATTGCGCTTGACGACCTGGCCGTTGTGCCGCAATTCCTTCACGATGTACGGGCGCATCAACTTCCCGCCGTTGACGATCGCGGAGATCGCCGTGATCATCTGCAGCGGCGTGACGGCGATGCCCTGCCCGAAACTGTTGGTGATCAGGTTCACCGGCCGCCAGTCGGGCGCGTCGTCCCAGTGGACGATGCCCGCCTCCTCCCCCTGGAGGTCGACGCCGGTCGGCTGCCCGATGCCGAACTCGCGAAGTTTAGCATAGAAGAGTTCCGGGCCGACTCGCTGGGCGACGAAGGCGGCGCCGAGGTTGGCCGAGCGCTCCAGCACCTGGGTCATCGTCTCCCGGCCGTAGACCGCGCCGCCGGAGTTGGTGATCCTGAAGGTCTGGTTGCCGTCCTGGACCAGGATGTAGCCCGGGGCGTCGTCGTGGACGGTGTCGGGCGTGACCTTGCCGGTGTCGATGCCGATCGCCATCGTCAGCAACTTGAAGGTCGAGCCCGGCTCGTAGATCTCGGAGATCGCGGGGTTATTGAAGGTGCTCAGGTCGTACTGCGCGAAGTTGTTGGGGTCGAACGACGGCCGGCTCGCCATCGCCAGGATCGCGCCGGTCTGCACGTCCATCACGATGACGGTGCCGCCCGCGGCGTTCTGATCCTTGACCGCCGCGTCGAGCTCCTGCTCGGCCTGGCGCTGCAGGCCGGCGTTGATCGTCAGGACCGCGTCGTCGCCGTCCACCGGCGGGTCGTAGCGGTTCTGCGCGACGGAGATGATGTTGCCGTGGACGTCGCGCTCGGCGATCAGGTGGCCGGGCTTGCCGCCGATGGCGGCGTTGTAGTAACCCTCGACGCCATAGGAGCCCTGCATGTCCCAGTTGGCGAAGCCGAGGACCGCCGAGGCGAAGTCGCCGTTGGGGTAGACGCGCTGCGGCTCCGAGTCGAGGACGATGCCCTTGAGGTTGAGCGCGCGCACCTGGTCCGACGCGGTCGGCGTGAGGTGGCGCTGGAGCTGGACCCAGTCGAGATGCTTGTCCTGGCCGTCTTTGATCAGCTTGGCGATGGCGTCGGGGCTCATCGCCAGCGGGGCGGCCAGCGCCTGCGCCAGCGCATCGGGGTCGGTCACCTGGTCCACGATGGCGAAGACGCGGTAGGCCGGGATCGTCGTCGCGAGCACCTGCCCGGTGCTGTCGTAGATGACGCCGCGGCGCGCGGGCACCGGCTCGTCGAGCGCGTGCTCGGCGTCGGCCTCGCGGCTGAGGGCGGCGCCGCGGAAGACCTGGAAGGAGACCAGCCGCGTGCCGATGGATCCCAGGAAGAGGGCGAAGACGAGCAGGACGCAGTAGACGCGCTGGCGCGGGAGTTCGGTCACGGTTCCTCCGTTCGTGGGGTTGTAGGCCGTGGGCCGTGGTAGGGTATAAGGCGTGGGGCGAAAATGGGGCGGCACATGCACTCAATCGCGATGCCCGCCGCCACGGCCCGCGGCCTACGGCCCACTCCCCACGGCCACGCCGATGCCGGCGAGGCGCAGCCAGAGACGTTCGGCGAGGCTCGGCTGGCGGGGTGGCGCGGGCGGCGGCGCGGACGGCGCGGCGGCCGGGCGGTCGACGGTGATGAAGCGCACCGGCGCCTCGGGCGGGCGACTGGCCGGGTCCTGCGGGTCGACGTACTCGCTCCCGGCCAGCGGGCGCATCCCGTACTCGCGGCGCGCGGTGTCGTCCACGCGCGCGAGCGTGCGCTCGCCGCTGACGGTGTAGACGAGGAGCTGGTAGTCGCCGTCGAGTTTGGCCTGCTCGTCCTGGATCTTGGTGAGCTGGTAGCCGTAACTGGCCACGCGGCTGATCTGCACGAGGTAGAGGAGGCCGAGCGCGCTCAGGGCGAGCGTGGCGACGCCGAAGAGGACCGCGCCGCGCGGTCGGGCCACGGTGAGCGCCGGGCGCAGCGCGGCGGCCGTGCGACCCGGCAGCGCCCGCGCCGCCGCGGCGCGCGCCGGCCGCTCGCGGCGCCGACCCGCCTCCCGCCGCGCGCCGGCGACCGGCTCCCCGGCCGCCCGGCGCGCCCCGAGGACGCCGCCGCCCCGCACCTCAACCGTCGTGCTCATACCAACCTCACCTGTCGCCTATCGCCTACTGTCTATCGTCTATCGTCTCGGCTCAGAGCCGTTCCGCCACGCGCAGGACCGCGCTGCGGCTGCGCGGGTTCGCCGCGACCTCGTCCGGGCCCGGCCGGATCGCCTTGCGCGTCACCGGCCTGAGGGTTGCGTGGTGGCCGCAGACGCAGACGGGGACGCGCGGCGGGCAGATGCAGTCGGTCGCCTCGCGGCGCATGAAGTCCTTGACGATCCGGTCTTCGAGCGAGTGGAACGCGATCACCGCGAGGCGCCCGCCCGGGGCCAGCACCTCGATCGCGGCCGGCAGCGCCGCCTCCAGCGCGGCCAGCTCGCCGTTGACCGCGATGCGCAGCGCCTGGAAGGCGCGCGTCGCCGGGTGGATCCGCTCGCGCCCGCCGCGCTCCCCCGGCGTCGCGGCGGCGATCACCGCGGCGAGGTCGGCGGTCGTGGCGAGCGGGGCGCGCGCGCGCGCCCGGACGATCGCGCGGGCGACGCGCCGGGCCTGCCGCTCCTCGCCGTAGCGGCGGAGCAGGTCGGCCAGCTCCTCCTCGGGGTAGGTGTTGACGATCTCGGCGGCGGTGGTCATCGCGCCGGGGCCGAAGCGCATATCGAGCGGGCCGGCCGCCTGGAAAGAGAAGCCCCGCGCCGGGTCCGCGAGTTGGTAGGAGGAGAGCCCGAGGTCGAGCAGGACGCCGTCGAGCGGCGCGAAGTCGGCCGCGCGCGCCTCCTGCGCCAGCGCGGCGAAGTTCGCCTCGCGCAACAGCAGGCGGTCGCCGAACGCGGCACGCAGCGCTTCGCCGCGGGCGATGGCGGCCGGATCGGCGTCGAGCGCCAGGACGCGGCCGTCCGGCGCGCTGGCGTCGAGGAGCGCGCGCGTGTGCCCGCCACCGCCGAAGGTGCCGTCGAGGTAGCGCCCGCCCGGGCGTGGCCGCAGGGCGGCGACGGCCTCGCGCAGCAGCACCGGGACGTGCCCGGGCGCGGCGGGGGGGACGGCGCGGCCCGGCGAGGGGACGGCCGCCATCAAATCAGGTCCGCCAGACGCTGGGCGATCGAGGAGCCTTCGTCCTCGACGAGCGCGGAGAGCCCTTCCCAGCGGGACGGGTTCCAGATCTCGAGGTACGTGTTCATCCCGACGACGACCGCCTCGCGGTCGATGTCGGCGTAGCGGCGCAACTCGGGCGGGACCAGGATGCGGCCCTGGGCGTCGAGCGCCTCGTCGACCGCCTCGGCGAAGACCATGCGGCGGAACTGGCGCGCGTCGGGGTCGCTGATGGAGAGGGCGCTGACGCGCTCGGCGAGGGTCTGCCAGGCGGCGAGCGGGTAGACCGAGAGGCAGCGGTCGATGCCGCGCGTCACCACCAGCCCATCGGCCAGCTCGCCGCGGAACTTCGCGGGGATGGCGAGTCGGCCCTTGGCGTCGAGGCTGTGACTGAAGCGGCCCAAGAACATGCGGTGCGCTGCCTACCGTCTCGCTGGCGTCCGTATCGTCGGGGCGGGTCGCGGGGGTGAGTTATCCACCGTTTCCCCCACTTATCCCCACCCAGACCCACCGTTATCCACATTATACAGGTGGAACCCCACAAAACAACCCGTTTCGGGGGTGTATTTTCATGGTGTCCGTACACCCCGGCGGGATGAGGAGGATGATCCTCCTGTCTCGGGATGCTGGGGGAACCTGCGCTGCGTGCCGTCGTGATGGGGTATGGGCGGTCGGGACGTCTGGCCCGCGGTTGCAACCGCGGCGAGGGGCTCGCTGGCGCTCGCCGCGAAAACCGCCTCCGCGGGGTTGATCTCGTCCCAGGCCGCGCAGGCGGACTTCGTGGCGGCGGAGCCGCCCTGAGCGGCGATTTCAATCGCCGGCGCGGCGGACCGACACGACCGCTATCACCTCGCCACGGTGTCCGCGCCGTGTTCCCCCCAGCATTGGGGAGGCAAGGCCGCCGCTCCCCACCGTGCCCCACCCCCTTGACGGCAATCGTACGCGGTGCTATCCTTGTGTCAGAACATTTGTTCTATTACGGAGGAGGCACCGATGTACCTGGCCTGGTTCGATCCCGACCGCAAGAAGCCGGTCGCGCAGAAGATCGCCGAGGCGCGGGACCGCTACGTCGCGAAGTTCGGCGCCGAGCCCGCCGTCTGCCTGGTCCACCCCGACGACGCGGTCGCCGGCAGCGCGGTGGAACTGCGCGCCGTGCCCTATATCGGCCGCAACTGCTTCTGGATCGGCGTGGACGAGCGCGCGGCGGCCCCCGCGCCGGCCGAGGACGAGCCGGCCGCCGCGCCGGCTCAGGCGGCCCCGGCCCCGGTCGCGCCGATCGCCGCCGAAACCCGCCCTGCGACACCGCCGCGTGTCGCGCGGACCCGGAAGGCGGTTGCGCAGCGGCCGGCCGTCGACACCAAGAAGCAGGCCGTGCCCCCGGTGCCGCAGCCGGTACAGCCGGCTCGGGCGTCCGCGGCCGCGAGGCCGGGGCGCCGGACGAAGGTGTCCGCCCCCGCTCCCGCGCCCGTGAGCGCTCGCGTGGCGAAGCCGGCCGGGTCGGATAAGGTCGCCGCGGCGCCGGCGCCCGCGAGGCGCGCCAAGGCGACAGCGGTGGTCAAGTCCGACCCGGCGCCCACGCCGCAGTCCGCCGAACCGGCGCGGGCGAAGGTCGCGGCGCCGAAGCCCAAGGCCGCACCCGCCACCCCGTCACCGGCACCCGTGAACCGGGCCCCGGCGCGCGGCCGGCAGGACGCGCGGCGCGGCAAGGCCGTGGCGGAACAAGCGCGACCGGCGCGCGTTATTAAGGTAGAGCAGGCGGCGAAGCCCCCGGAACCGGCCGCACCCGCCACCCCGATCGCGCGCCGGCGGCGCAAAGATCGGGCGGCGGCCTGAGCGGCGGCCAGTCGTCTCGACGCACACGCGAGGGTAGAACCATGAACGAGGTGGAACGGCAGGCGGCGAACGAGCTCGCGGCGCAGCGGGCCCAGATCGGCGCGCTCTCGGCGCAGCGCCGCGCCGAGCGCCTGACGGCCGCGCGCGAGCGCGAAGAGCAGCTCTTCAACCAGCCGGGCATCATCGACCGGCTCCTCGCCGGCCTCGGCCACAAGCCGACCCGGCCCGAGCCCACTCCCGACCCGACCAACCGTGAGGCGGCGTAGCGGCTGGGAGTTGTTGGTTGAAAGTTGATAGCTGTTGTGCCGGGCATGGCGGCGAACGCTGTGCCCGGCATGCTCTATCAACGCCCAACTCTCAACGCTCAACTTATCACCACCGGCAGCCCCGTCCGCGGGTGGGGGATCACCTGGGCCTCGAAGCCGTACGCGCGCCTGAGGAGCGGCGGCGTGAGGACGGCGGCCGGCGGGCCGTCGGCGATCGCGCGGCCGTCGTGGAGCAGGGCCAGGCGGTCGCAGCGGGCCGCGGCCAGGTTCAGGTCGTGGAAGACGGCCAGCACGGTCAGGCCCGCTTCGCGGTTGAGACGCCCCAGCGTCGCCAGGAGTTCCTGCTGGTGGCCGGGGTCGAGGTGGGCGGTCGGCTCGTCCAGCAGCAGCAACTCCGGCTCCTGCGCCAGCGCCCGCGCCAGCGCCGCCCGCTGCCGCTCCCCGCCCGAGAGTTCCCCCAGTCGCCGCCCCGCCAGGTCCAGGCACCCGGCCGCGAGGAGCGCGCGGCGTGCCGCGGCGAAGTCGGCCCGCCCCTCCGGCTGCAACAGGCCCAGGTGCGGCGTCCGGCCGAGCAGCACCAGTTCCGCCACGGTGAAGGCGTCCGGCAGCATCGGCGACTGCGGCAGCACCGCGATGCGCCGGGCCAGCGCGCGCCGTGACAGGCGGGCGAGCGGCGCACCGTCGAAGTCGAGTTCCCCCGCCGCCGGGCGGAGCGCGCCGCAGACGAGCCGGAGGAGCGTGCTCTTCCCCGCGCCGTTCGGCCCGATCAGCCCGACGAACTCCCCGTGCGCCACCCGCAGCGACAGGTCGCGCAGCACCGGCCGCGCGCCGTAGCCGAAGCGCAGGCGGCGCGCCTCGACGAGCGGGGGACGGGAGTCGGCAGACGGCAGACGGCAGACGGCAGACGGCGGGGAGACGCGCGATGCCCCTTCCCGATCACCGGGCCGCGCCCCATCCGCGTCCGCGACCGAATTGCCCTCCTGCATCGCCCTCTTCTCCGGCCCCCTATCTCCTGCTACTGCCGTCTGCCGTCTGCCGTCTCGTCAGAACACCGCCCGCTTGCTGCGCCGCAGCAGGTAGAGGAAGAAGGGCGCGCCGCAGAGCGCAGTCAGGATGCCGACCGGCAGCTCGCCCGGCGCGACGATCGTGCGCGCGAGCCCGTCGGCCACGATCAGGAAGAGCGCGCCGCCGAGCGCCGACAGCGGCAGCAGCGTCCGGTAGTCGCCGCCCCAGAGCAGCCGGACGGCGTGCGGGACGATCAGCCCGACGAAGCCGATCAGCCCGCTGACCGAGACCGCGGCCGCCGTGACGAGAGTCGCCGCGACGACCAGTGCGACCTTGAGGCGCTCGACGTCGATGCCGAGCGCCTGCGCGCCCTCCTCCCCGAGTTGGAGCGCGTTGAGCAGCCGCCCGGCCGGCAGCAGCAGCGCCGCGCCGAGCGCGACATAACCGGCCAGGAGCCAGACGCGCGACCATGACGCCAGCGTGAAGCCGCCGAGCAGCCAGCCATAGATCGCGAGTAACTGGTCGCCGCGCCAGAACATCAGGAAGGAGGTCGCGGCCGAGGCGAGCGCGCCGATCGCCACGCCGGCCAGCAAGAGGGTCGTCAGCGGCGTCGCGCCGCCGACGCGCGCCAGGCCGTAGACCGCGCCGACCGCCAGGAGCGCACCGGCGAAGGCGCACCACTGGGTCAGGCCGGCGCTGTAGAGCCCGGCCGGCAGGCCGAGGATCAGCGACGCCGTCGCGCCGAGCGCCGCGCCCGCGGCGACGCCGATCAGGTAGGGGTCGGCCAGCGGATTGCGGAAGAGGCCCTGGTAGGTCGCGCCCGCCAGCGCCAGCGCCGCGCCGACCAGCCCGGCCAGCAGCACGCGCGGCAGCCGGATCATCAGCACGATCGTCGCCGTCGATGCCGGCCAGTCGGCCGCGATGCCGAGGTGTGGCCCGACGAAGGGCAGGTGCGCCGCGACGATGCGCGCGGTCGTGCCGACCGGGATGCGCACCGAGCCCCAGGCCAGCGCCAGGAGCGCGGTCGCGATGACCGCCAGCGCCAGCGCGCCCGCGAGCGGCCGGCGCGCGCGCGGCCGGTAGCCGGGCAGCCCGACGTCCGAGACGGCACACGGCAGTCGGCAGTCGGCAGCATCCGGCTCCGTCAGCCCGACCGTCGCGGACAGGCGGTGCGCGTTCCGCTCGGGCGTGCCGACGTTTCTCTGTTGTCGCATGGCCCCCGCTAGTGCCGACTGCTGACTGCCGTCTGCCGTCTGGCTAGTGGAACGATTCCGGGTGGAACGCCCGCGCCAGTTGCTCCAGCGCGTCGAAGACGCGCGGCCCCGGCCGGGAGACCAGGTTCGTGTCGATCACCACGATGCGGTTATCCTTCACCGCGCTGATGCCCGCCCAGCCCGACCGCGCCTTCACCGCGGCCGCCGTGATGGCCGGGTCGTCGGCGAGGACGATCACCTGCGGGTCGCGCGCGATGATCGTCTCCGCGCTCAGTTGCGGGAAGGGCGACTTCGCGTCGGCCGCGATGTTGGCCCCGCCGGCGCGCGTGACCAGGTCGTTGATGAACGAGCCCGGCCCCGCCGTGTAGAAGGTCGGGTCGATCTCGATGTAGACACGCGGGTCGCTCGTCGCGCCCTTGAGCGTCGCGGCGACGGCGTCCATCCGCGCCTGGAGGCTCGCGCGCAGCGTCGCCGCCGCCCCGTTGACGTCGGCGAGGCGGCCGACCGCGCTGATGTCGTCGAGGACGCCGGGCAGGCTCTGCGCGTTGAGCACGAAGACCGTCAGCCCCTGGCCCTCCAGCGCCGCCAGGTATTCCTTCGACTGGATGCCCGCGGCCAGCACGAGGTCGGGCTGGAGCGCGACCACCGGCTCGATGTTGTTCTGGAAGAAGCCGCCGATCTTCGGCTTCGACTGCGCCGCGGGCGGGTAGTCCGAGTGCTCCTCGACGCCGACGACGCGGTCGCCGAGGCCGAGCGCGTAGAGGATCTCGGTGGTGCTCGGCGCGAGCGAGGCGATCCGTTGCGGCGACGCCTTCAGCGTGACGGTGCGGCCGGCGTCGTCTTTGAGCGTCAGCGGGTAGGTCGTCGCGGCGGGCGTCCCGGCCGCGGGGCTGGCGACCGGCGAGGCGGGCGTCGCCGCGCGCGCCGGGGAGGCCGTCGCGGCGACGGTGGGCGACGCGGCGGCGGGCGAGGCCGCCGGGCTAGCGGCGCGCGCGGCCGTCGTCGCGGCCGCGGGTGCGACCGCTGTCGCGGCGGGCGCGTTCGCCGTGGTCGGGGTCGCCGCGCCGCCGCCGCAGGCGACCAGGAACGCCACCAGCAGGGACAGCCAGAATGCCGTGGCTCGCGAGTGCCGGTTCGCCATCTGCTCCTCCTCGTCCGACCGTTCCCCGGCCCATCCGCCGTGGGCGCCGCATAGAACCGCCGCCGAGGACAGCCGGGCGAACGAGGACATCGGAGGCGCGATCGGCCCCGGGATGCGAAAACCCCCGCCCTGATCGGTCGGGGGAGGTCGCGCGGCGATCGCGCGGCACCTGTCCCGTTCTCTCGACGGTCTCGGCGCGGCGGTGGAGGCAGGTATCCTGGCTCACCGCCCCGGCTGACTCGCCGGGCGCGGCTCACAGTTGCGGGACAGCGCCGGCCTTGCACCGGACTTCCCCTGCTCGATGCGCTCCCGCGACGCCGCGGCGCGCATCTCCACCGTGGACTATTCTACTATGGGGACGGTAGCAGACGGGCGGGGCGCGTGTCAACCGGGCGCGGGGACCTGGAACGCCGCGCCGGTGCCGGCCCGGTCGTCCCGTACAATCCCTGGCTGCGCCAGACCGTGCGCCACCTGCTGCACTACGCGCTACCGCCGGCGCCGCCGCTCGTGCAGGAGCGTGGCGAGGGAGACGACCAGCAGCGCCAGCGTGAGGAGCGCGACGACCGCGAAATCGGCCCAGTAGCCGGCGGTGATCGTCGCGCGGTTGCGCACCTCCAGCGCGATGAAGCAGCCGTTCGCGCCGACGGCGAGCAGGACCAGCAGCCAGTCCGGCCGGGCGCGCAGCGCGGCCAGCAGGAGCACGACCCCGATCGTGATGATGAGCCCGGCGGCCAGGTCGAACTGGAAGACGTTCCCCGGCGCGATGCTCAGCCCGCCGAGCACCCAGGAGAACGAGCGCAAATGGACGAAGGGCCAGGCGCCGCTGAGGAGGTAGAAGAGCCCCTGGACCCCGAGAATGAAGCGCAGGAGCCGCCAGCGGTCCAACTCGCGCGTCACCGTGACCTGCTGCTGCGTGGTCGCGTCCGGCGTGGCGCGCCGCAACTTCGACGTCGGCGAAAGGTTCGGCGTATCCTGCACGTCCATCTCTCTCCCAAGTGACGAGTGACGAGTGACGAGTGACGAGTGAGTGACGAGTGACGAGCGATGAGTGGCGCACGCGCCTCATGGCGGCGAGCGCCGCCGCCACTCTTATATACGGGGCGATTGGGGTAGAGCGTTGCAGCCTCCTCGTCACTCGTCACTCGTCACTCGCTCGAGGTGGGCGAGGACGGCGCGGGCGAGGTGCTCGGGGTCGGCTGCCGACTCGGCGACCAGATTGCCGTCGAGCCAGAGGGTGGCGAAGCCGTGCGCCAGCGACCACGCGGCGAGGCCGATTTCCCGCGCGACGTCGGGCGGGCCGGCGACCGCGTCGGGCGGGCCGTACAGGAGGGCGCGCGCCGCCCGGCGCGCCGCGGCGACCTCCGGGTCGGCCGGGTCGTAGAGTTCGGGGCGGAACATGACCGCGAAGTAGGACCGCCGCTCCAGCGCGAAGCGGACGTAGGCGACCCCGACGTCGAGGAAACTGCCCGCCTCCGCCCAGGCGCGCGCGAGGTCGGCCGCCAGGAGGCGGTAGCCCTCGGCGGCGACCGCGGCCAGCAGCCCCGCCTTGTCCCCGAAGTGGTGGGCCGGCGCGGCGTGCGACACCCCGGCGCGCCGCGCCAGGGCGCGCAGGCTGACCGCCGCCGGCCCGGCCTCGCCGATCGCGCGGACGGCCTCGGCAAGCAGGGCGCGGCGCAGGTCGCCGTGGTGGTAGAGGTGGTCCCGCGGGGCGTCCTCCCGCGCGCGTCCGGTCATGGCGCCCTCCTGGCGGCGAGAAGTTGACATTGACAAGATACGGCCGGCGCGGTATCTTGGCAGTGTCAAGATACACGCGCCGCGCCGCGACCGCAAGCGCCGCGGCCGGCCCGGAGGGAGGTGGACTGTGGATACGCCCCTGTCGCTGTCGGCCGATACCCGCGGCACCGCCGGCGTCATCCTGCTGACGGTCGTCGGCATCGAGTATGGCGGGTGGGCCGTGCTGCGGATGGTGCGCGGGCGCCATCCGGCGACGGAGTTCCAGGTCGCCTTCGCCTGCGCCGGGCACGCGCACGCCGGCGTGCTGGTGACGCTGGCGCTGGTCTGCCAGATCCTCGCCGACGCCGCGCGCCTGTCCGGCCCGCTCGCCTTCCTCGCGCGCAACGGCATCTGGGCCGCGGCCATCCTCTTCCCGGCCGGGTTCTTCCTGGCATCGGCCGGGAAGGGCGCCACCGCGCCCAACCGCTTCATCGCGCTGCTCTACGCTGGCGTCGTGGCGCTCGGCCTCGGGGTCGTCGCGCTCGGGGTGGGCCTGCTCGCCGCCTGAGCGCCCGGCGACGCGAGCGCGGGCGGCGCCACCTAGCGCCGCCCGCGTGTCTTGCCGCTATGAGAGCGTGGGCCGCTAGCCGGCCACCGGGGCCGCGGGCGCCTCGTGCTCGGCTTCGGTCGCGATGGGGAACTTCATCTGGCCGAGCAGGCGCTGGAGGGCCATGACGTGGCTGCAGGTGCCGTACTCCTGCGACTCGAAGAAGTGGCAACTGCAATGCCAGTGGCCGTCCTGCAAGGTGATCGTGTATTCGTCGTGGCTGCCGTGGAAACTCGCGTCGAGCGCGTTGATCTGCACGCGCTCCGGCTCCTCGGCGTACCGCCTGGCCTTCTCGATCTTGCCGATGATGCTCGAATTCATGCCCACCTCCTGATCGCGCTCGCCGCCCGGGGCGCCCGCCGCCCTGGCGCGGGCCATAACCGCCGTCGCAGGGGGCCGTGGAGGATGGGCGAGGGTCGCGAGGCCGGAAAACAGGACACCGCACGCTCGGAAGCGTGCGGTGCTCAGTCCGTCGGCCCGGCGTCCAGGTGATCCGTCTTCATCGCCACCCATCTCGCCCGTGCATCTGCCCCCTCATCATGGGGCCAGTATAGCCGCTCGGGAGAGCCGGGTCAATCCCGGCCGGGCGGCTTCCGGGCGCGGCGCGGCGCGGGGACGAGCCCCGCGCCGCGCCGTCGGCTCGCGAACGTTCGCTAGTCCGGCCCGGTCGACGCGACCGCCGCCCCGCCCGCCTCGGCGGCCGCCTTGCGCGGGCTGCGCCGCCGGCGCGCCGGCTTCCTGGTGGGCGTCGACTCTTCCGTCGCCGCGGCCTCGGACGTGCCGGGTTCGGCCGCGGCGGAGCGCTCCGCCGCGGCGACCGGCGGCTCCGCCACCGGCGATTCCGTCGCGGTCGGTTCCTGCGACGCGGCGACTTCGGCCGGCGCGGCCTCGTCGGCGGGCGCCGCCTTGCGCGGTGCGCGCCGGCGGCGCGACTTGGCCGGCGGCGCTTCCGGCGCGACCGGCTCGCTCGCGGCGACCGGCTCGTTCGGCGCGGGCTCGGGTGGCACTGCCTCCGCGGCGACCGCGGGCGTCGCCTCGGCTCCGGCCTCTGGCTCGGCCGGCGGCGGGGCGGCTTCCGCGGCGATCTCGGCTGGGGCCTGCTCGGCGGCCGGCTGGGCCTTGGTCCGCCGCCGCGTGCGCCGCTGGCGCGGGGCGGGCGGCGCGGCTTCTGCCTCGGGGCCCGGCGTCGGGGCCTCCGCCTGCACCGGGGCCTCCGCCGCGGGCGGCGTCGGCTCGGGCTCGACGGACGGCGCGGCGACGGCCGCCGGCTCCGCGGCCGCTTCCTCGGTGGCCGGGGCCGGCTCGGTCGGCGCGGGTTCCGGCGCGGGGTGCGCGGGCGCGCGCTCGGCCGGGAGCGCGTCGTAGTCCACCACGACCAGCTCGCCCTCGGGCGGCAGGACGCCGCGCCAGCGCTCGTCCATGCCGTCCTCGGTGACGCCGTAGAAGACGCGCAGGCGCTCGTCCTCGCCATCGGCGGCCGGCTCGCGGTAGACCAGGTTGTAGCGGCACATCCCCTCCGGCTGGCGGTAGCCCTTCCAGAAGCCGAAGCGGGGGTCGCGCGGGTCCCAGCGGACGTCGGCGGCGCGGACCGGGTGTTCCTCGCACTCGACGATCGCGTAGCGCCACAGCCGCCGCGCCGACTGGCGGGTGACGTTGCGGATCGCGCGGCGGTTCCGCAGGTCGCGGACGGTGTGGTAGATCACGCCGTCCCGCTCGGTCGAGGCGATGATCTCCACGCCGGTGCGCGGGACCGGCGTGCGCTCCTGCTGCCGTTCCTGCTCGGCGGCGGTCGCCTGCCGCACCGCGGCCTGCTGCGACTCTTGCGGGCCGGCCGGCTGCGGCCTGGCGCCCCGGCCGTCCGGCCGCGCGGGCGGCTCGGTCGCCGGGCGCGGCGCGGGGGCGGCCGGCGTCGTCGCCTCGATCCCGGCCGGCGCCTGCTCCAGCGACGCGCGGACGAGCTGGACGATCTCGTCGCGCAGCGCCAGCGCCGTCTCGCCCTCCTGTCGCACGTAGATGTAGCCGGGGTCGAGCGCGTAGGGCGTGTCGGTGCCGCGCGGCACGGTCACGACGAGGACCGTCTTGCCGTCGCTGGTCAGCAGCTCGACGTCGGGCTGGAGCGGCGGGACGACCTGGCGCGCGGCCTCGGCGCGGATCAGGTGCGCCAGCTCGGTCGCGTTGTCGACGCCGGCGATCTTCGCGCCGGGGCCGGCGCTCGCGCCGACGTAGAGGACGCCGCCGTTGGTGTTAGCGAAGGCGACGATGTCCTTGAGCAGCCCCTTGACCGGGGCGCGGGGGACGCCGGGCGTCTCGTGGAACGCCTGGACGATCGTGTTGCCCTCCTCGCGCGCGGCCGTCAGCGGGTCGAACGGGTCCTCGGAGGGCCGGTAGGGGCGGGTGCGGCCGAAGTCGGTCGAGGCGAAGAGCGCCTTCAGCGCGGCGAAGCCGACCTCGGGCAGCAGGACCTCGGTGCAGCGGTCGCCGACGCCGAGGTTCTTCTCCGGCCGCTCGGGATCGCGGGTGACGCGGTGGGCGTCGGAGCCCTGGATGCAGTGCATCCGCCGCGCGTATTCCGGCTTCGAGCCGTTGAAGAAGCGCGCGGTGGCGCGGCGGCTGGTGCTCTCCAGGTCGGTGACCTCGAGCGCGTGGAGGTTGGGGTCCTGGGTGTAGGCGATCTTCGTCTGGCCGCCGAAGCCGAGGCCGATCATCGCGACGCCGTGGGTGGAATTGACGTGCGCGGCGATCACCAGACCGCCGGCGTCGGCGATGACCTGGTATGCGCGCAGCACGTCGGCGGTCGCGCCGACCTCGCTGGTGCCGCGGTCGAGCTTCTCCTCGGGGATGTTCAGCGCCAGCAGGACATGCTCCAGCTTCCGCACGGAAGTCTGTTCGGGGAAGATGCCGAGGATGTGGAAGCCGAAGGTGGCGGTGAACTCGAAGCCGGGGAGCACCAGCACGCGCTCGCGGAGGCGTCGATACTCGCCCAGGCGGCGGGCCTCGTCGGGCTGGAGCCGGTCGCTCGCTTCGAGGAATTCGAGGTGCTCGATCTCGCGCAGCATCGCGGCGTAGCCGGCGACACTATTGTGGTCGGTGAAGGCGATGATGTCGAGGCCGCGGGCCTCCGCCTTCTGCAAGATGTCGAGGTACGTCGCGCGCGGTTCCTGGTAATCGACGGAGCCGGGCGTGTGGATGTGGAGGTCGATCCGCCGCCAGGCCGGCTCGGCAGCCTGGGCCTGGTCCTGCGGACGGCCTCGCGATCGTCTCCTGGTCAAAGGGGTCTTTTCGCGCCTCCTTTCCCTGGCGTGTCGGCACACTATCTCATGGGCGCGCCCGCCGCGGGTAACCCAAAAAGCGACCCGCGTCTGGTCGCGCCTTCACGTCAAGTATAGCACAGCGGGGAGGGCGACGTTACGGCAAGTAGACGCCCCCGGTCGGTTCGAGCCCCAGAGTTATTCGGGCGCGAGCGTACTGCGCCCTTCGCGCGCGACGACGCCGAAGTGCCGCCGGTCGGGCGTGAGTACGCGCCCGCCGTGCCGTTCGGCGCAGGCGATCACCGCGGCGTCGGCGAAGCCGAGCGGGA
>DASSSV010000452.1:0-2250 GCA_035708265.1 Thermomicrobiales bacterium
CGCGCCAAGGGCCTGACCGAGCAGCGCATCGTCGTCACCCACGTGCTCAAGAACGCGCTGATCCCGGTGATCACGCTGGTCGGGCCGCTCTTCGCCGCGCTGGCGACCGGCTCCTTCGTGATCGAGCAGATCTTCGCGATCCCCGGCATGGGCAAGTTCTTCGTCACCAGCATGCAGGGGCGCGACTACCCGATGATCATGGCGGTGATCCTCCTCTACGGGGTCTTCCTCGCCGTCATGAACCTCGTCGTCGATCTCCTCTACGGCGTTCTGGATCCGCGCATTCGCCTGGGAGGGCAGTAGCCATGGCGAAGAGCATCCCGTCGTCCACCCCGTCGGGCGACATCGCCGAGGCCCGTCCCACCGCGCTGGCCGCCTCACCGCTCAGGGGGCGCAAGCAGGCGAGCCTATGGGGCGATGCCTGGAAGCGCCTGCGACGCAACCGCATGGCCGTGGTCGGCCTCGTGATCGTCGTGATCCTCTGCATCGTCGCGATCTTCGCCCCGCTGCTGGCCGGGGAGTCGCTCGACTACCAGAATTACAACGCCCTCTACCACCGGCCGGAACTGAGCCGCGCCTACCTCTTCGGCGCCGACCAGCTCGGCCGCAGCATCCTCAGCCGCGTGATCTGGGGCGCGCGCGTCTCGATGCTGGTCGGCCTGCTGTCGCAGGTGATCGTCGTGGCGATCGGCGTGCCGGTCGGCGCGATCTCCGGCCACTTCGGCGGCAAGACCGACCTGATCATCATGCGCATCGTCGATGTGATGTATGCCTTCCCGCAGCTCCTCTTCGTCATCCTGCTGATGTCGTGGTGGGGCCGCGGCCTGTTCAACATCTTCCTGGCGATCGGCCTGACCGGCTGGGTCACGCTGGCCCGCCTCGTCCGTGCCCAGTTCCTGACCCTGCGCGAGCGCGACTACGTCATCGCCGCGCGGGCGATCGGCGCCGACGACACCCGCGTGATCGTCAAGCACATGCTGCCCAACGCGATGACGCCGATCATCGTCGCGGTCACCTTCGGCATCCCGGCCGCGATCTTCACCGAAGCCTTCCTCAGTTTCATCGGCGTCGGCATCGGCCCGCCGAACACGAGCTGGGGCGTGCTGCTCGGCGAGAATCAGCAGTACCTGCGGACCTACCCGTGGATGCTGCTCCCGCCCGCCGCGGCCATCAGTATCACCCTGCTCTCCTTCACCTTCCTGGGTGACGGCCTGCGCGACGCGCTCGACCCGAGCATGAAGGATTAGCGCCCGCGCATGCCGCGAGCGGATGGCGCCGGCGACGCCCGAGCGGCGTCGCCGGCCGGAACTCCCCAACCAGCCAGCGCCAGTTCCCGCCGCGGGTACCCCGGTGCCCGCGGCCTCACCCTGCCGGGCGGCGTGGGGGCGCCGCCCGGACAACGCGCGCGTGTGAGTGATGAGATGGGGCCACGGTAAGGAGGAGGATGAGCAGTTAGAAGCTGGAAGTTAGGAGTGCGGAAGGTGGAGGGACTGCCGCGAAGGAGCGGCGGCTTTCTCACTTCTCATTTCTCACTTCCGTCGAGCGGTCCCATGCGGGACAGCGGGCAGCGATGCCAATGGACGCAGGTAAAAGGAGTCACGCACCGTGAAGTTGCCGACGCCGACCGACTGGTTGAAGGATCCCGAGCAGGTCCGCCTCTTCGAGCGACGCATGCGCGCCGGGCGCATGCCGCGCCGCCAGTTCCTCGCGCTGATGGGCGCCCTCGGCGGGGCCGCGGCGCTCGCCGCTTGCGGCAGCGGCGCGGAGACGCCGACCAGCGCCCCCGCGGCGACCGCCGCGCCGACCACCGGCGCCGCCGCGGCCACGACCGCGCCGACCGCCGCGGCGACCAGCGCCACCGGTAGCGCCACCAGCGCCGCGACGACGGCCAGCCCGGCCGCCGGCGCCAGCCCCGCCGCCGCGACGGGCAGCACCAAGCTGTCGAACTGGCCGAACGACCTGCCGCAGCCGAGCGACCTGGCCGCCGACCAGACCTGGCGCAGCTACCAGAACGACGAGCCGAGTAGCTTCGACTTCAACAAGGACCTCTACGCCGGCGGCGCCACCTACATGTGGGAGGGGCTGCTCCGCTACGACCCCGACTTCAACCTCTGCCCGGCCTCCGCCACGAGCTACGAGATCAAGAACGGCGGCCAGGTCTACACCTTCCACATCAACCCGAAGGCGACCTGGAGCAACGGCGACCCGGTCACGGCCGACGATTACGTCTGGTCGTGGACGCGCCAGCTC
>DASSSV010000453.1:0-12938 GCA_035708265.1 Thermomicrobiales bacterium
CGGCGAGCTTGTTGTCGTCGTAGCCGCGCCCGCGCACCCAGCGGCCGGCCGGCGCCGTCGCGGCGCGCCCTGCCACCCCGCGCCCGAGGTCGGCGATCGAGCCGATCGCCGGGTAGCCGGCGTCGATCTGCGCCAGCGCGAGGCCGAAGCCGAGCATGTGGTTGTGCGCCTCGTTGAAGCCGGGGACGACCGTCTGGCCGCCCAGGTCGGTCTCGCGCGCGCCCACCCCCGCGACGGTGCGCGCCTCGGTGGTGCTCCCGACGAAGGCGATCCGGTCGTCGCTCACCACCACCGCCTCGGCGTGCGGCCGCGCCGGGTCCATCGTCAGCGCGTTCCCGTTGACCAGCACCCGCTCCGCCATCGCGCCCCCCCTACCGCGCCGCCGCTTTCGCTCGCCCCGCCCCGGCCTCTTCGCCTGCTTCGCAGCCCAGGTAGCGCTCGTACCAGCCGACGATCTCGTCGAGGCGCTGGAGGCGGTGCTTGGGCTTGCCGTTGCGCGAGAGGCCGTGGCTCTCGTTGGGGAAGCGGACCATGCGGGTCGGGACGCCGCGCAACCGGAGCGCCGCGTAGAGTTGCTCGCCCTGCTCGATCGGGCAGCGGTAGTCTTGCTCGGAGTGCAGGATCAGCGTCGGCGTGACGAAGTTCGCGGCGTACATCAGCGGCGAGAACTTCAGGTACTGCTCGGTCGCCTCCCAGGGCGCGCCGCCGAACTCCGGCCCGTTCGCCAGGTGGAAGATGTCGCTGGTGCCGAAGAAGTTGAGCAGGTTGCTGATCGAGCGCATCGTCACCGCCGCCTTGAAGCGGTCGGTGTGGCCGATCACCCAGTTGGTCATGAAGCCGCCGTAGGAGCCGCCGCCGACGCCGAGGCGGTCGGGGTCGGCCTGGCCGCGCGCCAGGACGTGATCGACGCCGGCCATGAGGTCGGGCAGGTCCTGCTCGCCCCAGCGGGCGCGCAGCGACTTGGCGAAGGCCGCGCCGCGCCCGCTGCTGCCGTGCGGGTTGAGGGCGAGGACGCCGAAGCCACGCGCCGCGAGGACCTGGAACTCGTGGAAGAAGTTGTCGCCGTACTGGCCGTGCGGCCCGCCGTGGATCATCAGGACGAGCGGGTACTTACCGCGGCGCGTCAGCCGGTCGCTCGTCGGCGCCAGCAGCCAGCCGTCGATCTCGTCGCCGTCGTTGCCGGTGAAGCGCAGGCGCTCCGGCACGCCGATCGCCTTCGACTCCAGCCAGGGCCGGTTCAGGTCGGTCAGCCGCCGCTCGCCCGCGCCGTCGGTCCCGGCGACGAAGAGCTCGGCCGGGTGCGCGCCGTCGCTCGCGACGAAGGCGACGCGCCCGCCGGCCGCGTCGAGGCTGAAAGCGGCGAGCGCGCGCTCCCCGCCGAGGACGCGCGTCGCCTCACCGCCCGCGGCCGGCGCGCGATAGAGGTGCTGGCTGCCCCGATCCCCGACGAGGAACCACAGCGCCTGCCCGTCCGGCGACCAGGCCGGCCGCGCGGTGCCGGACGGCAGCGTCTGGTCGGTGCCGGGCCCGCTGTTGACGTCGCGATCGAGCGTCGCCGTGACCGCGACCGGTTTGCCTCGCCCCTTCGCTGCGATCGTCCGGACGCGCGTCGTGCTGAACGGGCGGTCGTCGCGGCGGTCGCCGAAATAGGCGATCGTGCCGCCGTCCGGCGACCAGGCCGGGCCGGCGACATTGCCCTCGCTGCGAGTGAGTTTGCGCGCGCGCCCGCCCTTCGCCGGCACGACCCAGAGGTCGCTGCCGAAGTGACGGTCGCGGTCCGGCTCGCGGTCGGCGACGAAGGCGAGCGTCGCGCCATCGGGGGACCAGGCGGGCGCGTCGTCGTCCCAGTCGCCCTCGGTCACCTGCCGGGGCTCGGGCCGCTCCCCGGGCGGCGCGCCGGGCGGCGGGACGGCGACGACGAAGAGGTGCCGCCGGCGCTCGTCGAAGTAGCCGCGGCCGTCGAAGCGGTACTTCAAGCGCTCGATGCGCTTCGGCTCGTTCGCCTTCGCGCGGTCGCGCTCCTCCTTGCTCTTGCCCTTGTCGTCCTCCTCCTCCGCGCCGCCGGTCAGCGCGGCGAAGGCGATGGCGCGGCCGTCCGGCGCCCAGGTGGGCTCGCCCGCGCCGTCCTTGAGATCCGTCAGCCGGCGCGCCTCGCCGCCCGCCGCGAGGTCGAGGACGTAGAGTTGCGCCTTGCCGGTGCGGTCGGAGAGGAAGGCCAGCCGCTCGCCGTCGGGCGACCAGCGCGGCGCGGTGTCGCGCTTCTCGCCGCCGGTCAGCGGGCGGGGGGCCTCGGCGCCGTCGGCGCGGGCCAGCCAGACCTGCGAGCGGTACTCGTCGGCCGCCTCGTCGAGCGTCGTCACGACGAAGGCGACCCGCTCGCCGTCCGGCGACAGCTGCGGGTCGCCCACGAACTTCAGCGCGAAGAGGTCGCGCGCCGTCACCAGTCGCTCCTCGGGTACCGCTTGCTTCGGCATACCGCCTTCCTCCCGGTCCTCCGCCACGCCGCGCGCCGCTCGGTTTCGCGGGGCGCATGGTAGCACAGGTGGGCGAGGGACGAGGGGTGGCTGGAGCCAGCCTGCGCGGCGGTTGGCCACGCGCCTCCGCGGTGCCCCGCCGCCGCCCGCCCCACTTCTCCGGGGCGACGCCCCCTATCGTCTATCGTCTATCGTCTACCTCCTAACTCCCCACGCCTCCCCCCTCGATCGCGTATACTTAGCGCAAGAATGGCGGGCGCGCCGCGGCGGCGCCCTGGTGGGTTATGGGCACCCCCGCGCGGGGGTGTGGCGGATAGTTCGGTACGTAGCGAGCGGAGTCGGGGCACGAGGACGCGGCGGAGGCCGGGGCACGGGGCGGGCGCGGGTGAGGCGCCGCCCCGCTCCGGCGTGTCCGGCGCGGCGCCCGCCGCTCGGGAGGTGCGGCAAGGTTGGATGCAAGCCACGTAAGGGTGATATTCCTCGGCGGCATCGGCGAGGTGGGGAAGAACCTGACGGTCCTCGAGTGCGGCGAGGACATCATCGTCGTCGATGTCGGCCTGGGCTTCCCCGAAGACGAGATGCTCGGCGTCGACCTCCTCCTCCCCGACATCACCTATCTCGAAGACAAGACCGACCGCATTCGCGCCATTTTCATCACCCACGGCCACGAGGACCACATCGGCGCGCTGCCCTACCTCCTGCCCGGCCTGGGCAACCCGCCCGTCTACGCCACGCGCCTGACGCGCGGCCTGATCGCGGTCAAACTGAAGGAGGCGCACCTGCTGGAGGGGGCCGACCTGCGCGAGCTCGACCCCGAGGCGGACGAGCCGGTGCGCGCCGGCTGCTTCGCCGTCGAGCCCTTCCGCGTCTGCCACTCGATCCCCGACGCGGTCGGCTTCGGCGTCACCACCCCGGCCGGCCTCATCGTCATCACCGGCGACTACAAGTTCGACCAGACGCCGGTGGATCACCGGCCGACCGACTTCGCCAAACTGGTCGAGTTCGGCCGGCGCGGCGTCCTGGCCCTCATCTCCGACTGCGTCCACGTCGAGACGCCGGGCGTGACGCCGTCCGAGCGCACGCTGGAGCCGACCTTCGAGCGCCTCTTCGCCGAGGCGCCGGGGCGGGTCATCATCGCCACCTTCGCGTCGCTGATCTCGCGCATCCAGCAGATCTGCGACATCGCCGCCTTCTACGACCGCAAGGTCGCGGTGGTCGGGCGGAGCATCGAGAAGAACGCCGACATGGCGCTCGAACTCGGCTACCTCGACCCGCCCGCGGGCACGCTGGTGGACCAGCACGAGGCCGCGCGCCTGCCGGACGACCGCGTCGTCTACGTCGTCACCGGCAGCCAGGGCGAGCCGATGGCGGTCCTCAGCCGCATCGCCAACCGCGACCACCGCTCGCTGCGCGTCGGCGAGGGCGACACGGTGGTCATCTCGGCCAGTCCGATCCCCGGCAACGAGACCTCGGTGCTGCGCATCATCGACAATCTCTTCCGCCTCGGCGCCGACGTCGTCTACGGCGCGACCGACAACGTCCACGTCTCCGGCCACGCCTCCCAGGAGGAGCACAAACTGATGCTCAACCTGGTGCGGCCGCGCTACGTCGTCCCCTTCCACGGCGAGTACCGCCACCTGACGCTCTACGCGCGGCTGGCCGAGGCGGTCGGCATCCCGGCCGAGAACATCTTCAAGACCCAGCTCGGCGCGATCCTCGAGTTCGGCCCCGACTCCGCCGAGATCGTCGGGCAGGCGCCGGCCGGCCACGTCTACGTCGACGGCGTGACGATCGGCGACGTCAGCGACGTCGTCCTGCGCGACCGGCAGACGCTGGCGCGCGATGGCGTCCTCTTCGTCGTGCTGACGGTGGACCGCCAGACCGGCGACCTCCTCGCCGGCCCGGACATCACCTCGCGCGGCTTCGTGCTGGCGAGCCAAGCCGACGAACTCTTCGAGGAGGCCAAGGGGCGCGTGCGCGAGGCGTTCGCGCTCAACGGCAACGGCGACCACGGCGCCGACTGGAACTACCTCAACCGCAAGGTCAAGGACATCACCAGCGCCTACATCTGGGAGCAGACCCGCCGCCGCCCGATGGTCCTGCCCCTCGTCGTCGAGGCGTGAGCGAGTGACGAGTAGCTGTCAGCTATCAGCTATCAGGAGGACGCAAAGCTGACGGCTGACGGCTGACGGCTGACGGCTCAAAAATAGTTGCTGGTGATGCCGCCGTCGACCACCAGCACGGCGCCGTTGGTCCAGTCGGACTCGTCCGAGGCCAGGTAGAGCGCGCAGTTGACGATATCCTCCGGGCGCCCGAAGCGCCCGCTCGGCTGGCGGCCCAGGCGCAGTTGCCGGGCCGCCTCGTCCTTGAGCAGCCAGTCCATCAGCAGCGGCGTCTCGATCGGCCCCGGACAGATCGCGTTGGCGCGGACGCCGCGCGGCCGGAACTGGATCGCCAGCGACTTCGTCAGCGAGATGATCGCCCCCTTCGAGGCGGTGTAGGCGTCCTGCGGCACGCTGCAGCCGAGCAACGCCACGAAGGACGCGATGTTGACGATCGAGCCGCGGCCCCGCTCCAGCATCGCCGGCAGGACGTGCTTGCAGCAGAGGAAGGTGCCGCGCACGTTGACCGCCATCACCCGGTCCCAGACCTCGACCGAGGTGTCGAGGACGGAGTGGTCCGCCTCCGGCATGATGCCCGCATTGTTGTAGAGCACGTCCACGCCGCCGTAGCGCGCCACCGTCGCCGCGGCCGCCGCCCGGACGCTCGCCTCGTCGGCGACGTCGCAGGGGAAGAAGTCGGCGTCGCCGCCCGCCGCGCGCACCCGCGCCGCCGTCTCCTCGCCCGCCTCCGCCGCGACCTCCCAGACCGCCACCCGCGCGCCCTCGCGCGCGAAGGTCTCGGCGGCCACCCGGCCCATGCCGCCCCCCGCGCCGGTGATGACGCAGACCTTGTCCCGCAGCCGCATCGCGTCCTCCCCTCCATCGCGGCGCCGCGCCGGGCTCAACCGCGCTCGTAGTACCGCTCGCGCTCCCAGCAGGTGACCGCGGCATCGTAGCTCCGCTGCTCCAGCCGCGCCATCGTCAGATAGTGGTCCACCACGTCGTCGCCGAACGCCGCGCGCGCCATCGCGCTCCGCTCCAGCGCGTCGATCGCCTCGTAGAGCGCGCGCGGCATCCGCGGCGCGTCGGTCGCGGTGTAGGCGTTCCCCTTGAACTCCGAGGGCGGCTCGATGCCCCGCTCCAGGCCGTATAGTCCGGCCGCGATGCAGGCGGCGTAGGCGAGGTAGGGGTTGGTGTCGCCGCCCGGCAGGCGGTTCTCGATCCGCAGGGAGGGGCCGCGGCCCACGACCCGGAACCCGCAGGTGCGGTTGTCGCGGCCCCAGACGGCGTTGACCGGCGCCCAACTCGCCACGGCATAGCGCTTGTAGGAGTTGACGTTGGGCGCGACGAAGAGCGCCAGTTCGCGCGCGCAGGCGATCAGGCCGCCGAGGAAGTGCCGCATCGTGCGCGACATCCCGTCGGGCGCGCCGGCCTCGTCCGCGAAGAGGTTGCGCGCGCCGGTGCGGTCCCAGGCGCTCAGGTGGATGTGGCTGCTCGACCCGGTCCAGGCCGCGTCCGGCTTGGCCATGAAGGTGATCGAGTAGCCCTGTTGCAGCGCGATCTCCTTGGCGCCGTGCTTGAGGAGGACGTGCCGGTCGGCGGCCTCCAGCGCCCCGGCGTGGTGGATGTTGACCTCGTGCTGGCCGGGCGCCGCCTCGCCCTTGGAGCACTCGATCGGCACGCCGGCCGCCGAGAGGAGGGTGCGGAACCGGCGGTAGAGGGGCTCCGCCTTGGTCGACTGGAGCAGGTGGTAGTCCTCGTTGTACCAGCCGGCCCGCTGCAGGTCGTGGAAGTGCCGGGCGTGGGCCTGCTCGTAGGTATCGGTGAGGAGGTAGAACTCCAGCTCCGAGGCCGCCTCGATCGTCAGGCCGGCGGCCGCCGCGCGGTCCAGTTGCCGCCGCAGGATCGCGCGCGGCGCGATCTCCACCGCCGCGCCGGTCGCCTCGTCGACGACGTCGGCCAGCACCAGCGCGGTCTTGTCGAGCCAGGGGATCACCCGCAGGGTGCGCCAGTCGGGCCGGGCCTGCCAGTCGCCGTAGCCGCTCTCCCAGTTCATCAGGCGGTAGCCGTCCGGCGTCGTCATCTCCATGTCGGTGCCGAGGAGGTAGACGCAGAAGTGCGTGCCGCGCTCCAGGCAGTGCTCGACGAAGAACTCGCCGGTGACCCGCTTGCCCAGCAGCCGGCCCTGCATGTCGCAGAAGGCGTTGACGACGGTGTCGATCTCGCCGTCCCGCACCAGCCGGGTGAGCTGCTCGACCGTGATGACGCCGCGCGCTTCGCCCATCGGACCCGCTCCTTGCCCGCCCCCGCGCCCGCCGGCGCGCCGCCCGCGCGGCCGGGGGGCGCGGCGGGCTGAGTGTACCGACTCGCGGCCCGGTCGGCAAAAGGGCGGTCGGCGCGGCTTGACAAACACCCCCGCCGCGCCTACCATGTCTGTGGGGTCGCGCGGTCCCGCGATGTATTGGTGTGTCTTTCGAGCGCCGGTACCCAGGCTTCAGTGGAGTCGCTGCACGGATGGACGGCTCAGGCGAACGTAGCGTGCGCCGGGAGGAGTCCGGGCGCGGCGTGGGAGTGACCGGCTAGCGGCGGTTGCCGCAGGCTGTTTGTTGGCCCCCTCGCCGCGGCGAGGGGTTTTTGTTTGCCCTTCTTTCCCCCGATTCCATCCTCTCGACGCACCACCTGTCGACAAGTGACGGGTTGGAGCGCGCCGGCGTAGAGCACGCCGGCGCGGGATGGCGCGCGCCCTGCGGGGTGTGCGGGGGGAAGGAGGTGACGCGATGGAGCAGTTGACGGCGACGCTCACCGAGCGCCTGCGCCTGGCGCTGGCCCCGGCCGCGGGCGACGGGGCCGGCACGCCGACGCTGGCGGCGGTGGTCCGACGGCAGCACCCGGCCGACCTTGCCGCGGCCCTGCGCGACCTCGCGCCGGCCGAGGTGCTGGCCGTCTTCGCGGGGCTGGACGACGACCGCGCCGCGGAAGTCCTCGACGAGCTCGACCCCGAGCTCACCCGCTACCTGCTCGACCACCTCGCGGCCGGGCGGATCGCCGCGCTCCTCGACCGCCTGCCGGCCGACGACGCGGCGGAGGTGGTGGCCGAGGCGCCGGCCGACCGCACCGCCCAACTCCTGACCGACCTCGCCGCCCAGGCGCCGGCCGACGCCGCGGCGGTGCGGGCGCTGCTCGCCTACCCCGAGCACACGGCCGGGCGGCTGATGACCGACCGCTACGCCGCGGTGACGCCCGACGCCACCGCCGCCGAGGTCATCGCCTATCTGCGCGCCCGCGCGGCCGACCTGGAGACGGTCAACACCGTCTATGTCGCCGGGCCCGGCCACCGGCTGCTCGGCGTCTGCTCCCTGCGGCAACTCCTCCTCGCCCCCGCCGGCCAGCCGGTGCGCGAGTTCATGGTCGCCCGGCCGGTGACGGTTGCGCCAGAGACCGACCAGGAGGAGGTCGCCCGCGCCATCGCGCGCTACGACCTCGCCGCGCTGCCGGTCACCGACCCGGACGGCGGTCTCCTCGGCATCGTCACGGTGGACGACGTGATCGACGTGCTGGTCGAGGAGTTCAACGAGGACTACCTGCGGCTGGCCGGCACCGACGCCGAGGAGATGGACCGGCGCACCCCGGCGCAGGTCGCCCGCCTGCGGCTGCCCTGGCTGCTGGGGACGATGGGCATCGAACTCCTCTCGGGCCTGGTGATCGCGCGGTTCGACGACGTGCTGCGCGAGGTGATCCTGCTGGCCTCGTTCATGCCGGTGATCTCGGCGATCTCCGGCAACGTCGGGCTCCAGGCGGCGGCGATCGTCGTACGCGGGCTCGACACCGGGCACGTCAGCCTGGCGCACTGGGGCCGCCAGGTGGCGAAGGAACTCTCCACCTCGTTCTTCCTCGCCCTCGCCTGCGGCGTCATCCTGGGCGCCGTCGGGGCGGTTTGGTCGGGCCACCCGCCGTTCGGCGCCGTGATCGGCGTCGCGCTGACCTGCTCGATGCTCACGGCCGGGCTGATGGGCAGCATCATCCCGATGCTCTCCAAGCGGCTCGGCTTCGACCCGGCGACGACCGCCGGCCCCTTCGAGACGGCCTTCCAGGACGTGATCGGCTTCGCCGTCTTCCTCTGGCTGGCCTCGCTGCTGCTCCACTGGCTGCGGTGAGAGTCGGGCAGTCGGGTAGTCGGGCAGTAGGACCGAGTCGGCAGAAGGCAGACGGCAGTATGGGCCGTACCATCACGAACCGCGTCGTGGCACGGAAGCCGGCACTGCCCGACTGCCCGACTGCCCGACTACCCGACTCGTACGTACCATGCTATCATCGCGGCGGGCGGGGCGGCCCGCCCGCGCCGGGTCCGTTCGCGTGGGAGGTGTGCGGTGCAACGCTGGCGGCCCGCGCCGTCCGCGGGGAGCCTCGTCGGCATCCTCGCGTTCCTGCTCTGCGCCGGCGGCATCGCCGGGCTGGTGTCGCGCAGCATCCCGGGCGCGGCGGGCCGGCCCGTGGCGGTCGCGCTGCTCTGGGCGGCGGTGGGGTTGCTGGCGCTCGTTGCGGCGCTCCTCGCGGTGCTCCTGTGGGGCTACTTCACGCTCGACTACGCGCTCGACGAGCGGGACGGCGGCGCGCTGGTCGTGCGCTGGGCCTGGCGGCGGGTGCGCATCCCGCTGGCGGAGATCGAATACCTCGGGCTGGCCCGGCAGGTGCTCCGGCCGGCGCGCGCGGCCCGGCTCTGGCCCTGGCCCGGCTACTACCTGAGCGCGCTCGACGACCCGAGCCTCGGCCGGGTCCGTCTCTTCGCCACGCTGCCGCCGCGGCGCCAGTTGCTCGTCTGCTCGGCGCGCGGCTCGTTCGGCCTGTCGCCCGACCGGCCGGGGCAACTCCTGGAGCGCTACCAGGAACTCCGCGCCGAGCGCCCGGCCCTCCTCGCGCCCTCGCTCGCGCCCGCGCCGGTGGCAGTCCCGCGGGGCGAGGGCGCGCCCGGCGCGATGGCGGGCGCGGTGCCGGCGCTGCTCCTCTTCGAGGACGAGCCGCGCGGGAGCGAGGTCGCGCTCTTCCGCGACCGCCCGGCGGTGGCGCTGATCCTCGCGGCGGGGCTGCTCGTCGCGGCGATGCTCTGGTTCATCGTCCTGCGCTTCGGCACGGTGCCGTCGGCGCTGCCGCTGCACTACAGCGCGACCGGCCAGCCCGACCGCATCGGCACGCCGCGGGAGATCTTCGTCCTGCCGCTGATCACCGCGCTGGTCGCCGTCGCCAACGTCGCGCTCGCCTGGAGCGTGATGCGCTTCGACCGCTTCGCCGCGCGGCTCCTGCTGGCCGGCACCTGCATGGTGCAACTGGTCGCCTGGGTCGCCGTGCTCAAACTCTTCTGAGCATGAGAGCGTAGAGCGTGGAGCGGAATCCGGGGGATGATGCTCCGACGCCGGAGGCTGCGCGCGCGGCGCGTGTCGCCGAGCTGACGGCGCGGCTGGCGGCCGTGCAGCGGCAACTCGCCGCGCTCCCCGACATCGCCGCCGTGCGCCAGACCGAGGCGCCCGGGCTCCGCGCCGCGATGAAGGCGCTCGAACGCGAACTGGCGCGCCTGCGCCGCGAGGCGGCGGACGAGGGCGCGCCAGGCGAGGAGCCGCCCGGCTGAACGGCGCGCCCGGGGTTGCAACCGCGGCTGGAGGCTCGCCGCGGCTCGCCGCGACACCCGCCTCCGCGGGTTGGGCACGGGGCTTCGTCCCAACCCGCGGAGGCGGGTTTGCTGATTCGCGGGCCAATCAGGCGCGATTGCAACCGCCGACTCCCGCGCACCCCATCTGGTATGGTATGGGGGTGTCCGCGCGGCGCGCGACGGGGCGCGCGGCGCGGCGGGGGTGCGGTGCTCGTGCTGCTGCTGATCGCGGCGATCCTCGGCGTCCTCGGGGGGCTCTGGCATGGCGGCGCTTTGCGCAACTTCGCGCGCCTGCCCTTCCGCTGGCCGCTCCTCTTCCTGGCGGGGCTGGCGCTCCGCCTGGTTGCCTTCTCGCCGCTCGTGCCGTCGGGGGGGATGGCGCTCGCCCTCTACGCCCTCGCGCTGGTCTGCCTCTGCGCCGGCCTGGCCGTCAACCGCCGCGTCGTCGGGATCGAGTTCATCCTGGTCGGCCTCGTCCTCAACGCGGCGGTGATCCTCGTCAACGGCGGCGCGATGCCGGTCTCGCCCGACGCCCTGCAGCAGGTCGGCCACTACGAATTCGTCCTGCGCCTGCGCGACGCCGGCACGGTCGGCCACGTCAAGCTCCTGCGGCCCGACACGCACCTGCGCGCACTGGCCGACCTGATCCCCCTCTCGCCGCTGCCGGGGCTGCGCAGCGTCATCAGCGTCGGCGACCTCTTCATCGCGGCCGGCACCCTGCTGATCTTCTACGTCGGCACGCTGCGCGCCCCCCGCGCGCCCGAGCTCCTGCCTGACACTACACCCGCCATCGCGGGGGACGGCGCCGCGCCGTCCCCCGACGGCAAGGTTCCCGACGCCCGCCCGGCCCCGCGCGAGCGCCGCTGAGCCGGTCCCGGCGCGGCTACGGCCGCCCCGCCGCCCGGCCCTGGCGCGACGGCCGCGGGAGCGCCCCGCGCAGCCCGGCCAGCAGGCCACGCTCCCGCCGCGGGGTATCGGCGGCGTCGGTCCGCGGCTCGCGGTCGTCCAGCGCGGCCAGGCGCCGGAGGCGTTCGGCCGCCGCGGCGGCCCGCAGCCGGCGGTCGGCCTCGACCTCGTACCCGCGGCCGCGCTCGCGCGCGTCGCGCAGCTCGCGCTCCTCGCGCTCGAGCTCGTAGAGGCGCTGCGCCGCGAATGGGTCCGTCATCATGGCCCCGCTCCTCTCTGCCGGCGGTGCCGGCGTCCTCAGTCTCCACTGTAGCGGCGGCGAGATGCGGACACATCGGCCGGATGCGGGAATGCATGGCGGCGAGGTGGACCGTACGGCGCGGGGCCGCGGTACAGCGGCGCCCTGCCCGGTGGGGCAGGGCGCGACTGAACTGGCGGTGGAAGCGGGCGGCGTTGCGAAGCTCAGCCGCGCAGCGGGAAGACCGACAGCGCGGTGCCGCCGAAGATCTGGTCGAGGTCGTCCGCGGCGACGCCCGGCAGCCCCGCGAGGTGTTCGCGCGGCAGGCGGAGCGCATTCCGGTAGCCCTCGCGCGAACTGACCGGCGGGAAGTCGCTGCCCCACATCATCCGGCGCGGGCCGAACGCCGCGTACGCCTCGGCCAGCAGCGGCGGCACCGGCTCCTGGAAGGGGAAGGGCTGCCGCACCGGCATCGCGCGCTCGCAGAACTCGCCCAGGCCGGGCACCTTGATGAAGACATTGGGGTAGCGCGCCAGCCCGAAGACGCGCCGCCGCAGCGCGCGCTGGGCATCGTCGGCGTCGGGGCGATTGGAGGAGCCGAGGTGCTCGATCACGACGCGCAGGTCCGGCAGCGCCTCGACCAGCCGGGCGAACTCGTCCGCCGCGAAGTCGGCGCTCGACCCGAGGCAACTGACGGCCAGGCCGAGCCGCTGCGCCGCGCGCCAGATCGCCAGCGGGTCGGCGCCCGGCGAGCGGTCGGTGGGCTTGAGACGCAGGCCGCTGGCCCCCCGCTCCGCCAGCCGCGCCAGCGTCTCCGGCGCGTCCGGCCGCGCCACGTCCACGACGACCACCGAGGCGAAGCGGCCGGGATAGCGGCGGACGCACTCGAACTGGTAGTCGTTGTCGAACTGCCCCTGCATCTGGATCAGGATGGCGTGGTCCACGCCGTTGCGCTCCATCTCGGAGAGCAGACTCTCGACCGGCTCGTACCAGACCGGCGAGGCGTGGCAATGACTGTCGACGACGGGCATCACTCCCTCCCAGTGTCGAGTGATGAGTGACGAGTGATGAGCGGGTCGGAGACGGAGGAGAAACGGCCTCTTCGGCACTCTCCCGTCCTCCGTCCTCCGTCTCTCCGTCCCCTCGTCACTCGTCACTCATCACTCGTCACTCACTCGCGGTATACTCGCGTCCGACGGGCTTCGCGTGAAAGGACGGCAAGGGTGAATATCGGCTTCCTCGGTTACGGCTCGATCGCGCACGCCCACGCGCGAGCCATCGCCGCGCTCCGCGCCACGCCGGAGCACCATGATCTGCAATTGTACAGCGTGATGGGGCGGCTGCCGGAACCGACCGCCGACTTCGCGCGCGAGTACGGCATGGCGACGGCGACGACCGACCTCGACGCGCTGCTGGCCGACCCGGCGCTCGACGCAGTGGTCGTCTGCTCGCCGACCGACCTCCACGCCGCGCAGACCGAGCGGGCGCTGCGCGCCGGCAAGCACGTCCTCTGCGAGATCCCGCTGGCGACTTCGCTCGCCGACACCGACCGCCTGATCGCCCTGGCGGACGAGACC
>DASSSV010000454.1:0-2300 GCA_035708265.1 Thermomicrobiales bacterium
CGCCAGCCCCACGATACATGGCGATTCCCCGCACCCGCACCGCGAACGCGACCCGCGGCTTACGCCCAACGGCTCACGCCCAACGGCCCACGCTACTTCTGGATCGTCCAGTCGGCGATGGTGCGGAAGCGGTCGCTCGGCTCGTCGAGCGGGTCGAGGCTGACGCCGCTGACGCGCTTCGAGACGGCGAAGTGGTACTGCGGGTAGTAGAGGATCAGGCTCGGCACGTCCTCGGAGAAGGTCTTGAGGAAGGTCGCGTAGTCCTGCGCCCGCTTGGCCTGGTCGGTCGTCTGCCGCGCCTGCGCCAGCGCGTCGTCGGCGGTCGGGTTGCTGTAGCCGGAGAAGTTGTAGCCGCTGTCGGCCTGGCTGGAGTGCCACATCTGGTAGGGGTCGGGGTCGCTGGCTAACCCCTCCCAGCCGAAGAGCGCGGCCTCGAAGCGGCGCTGCGCGAGCTGCTGCGCGGCCTGGTCGGGCGCGACCGCCTGCACCGTGACCGTGCAGCCGATCGCGCCGAACTGCTGCGCCAGCAGGTTGGCGACCGCCACGCGCGCCGGGTCGTTGCTCGTCACCAGCGTGAAGGCGAGCGCCTGCCCGCCCTTCGCGCGCACGCCGTCGGGGCCCGGCTTCCAGCCGGCCTGGTCGAGCGTCTGCTTCGCCCGCTCCGGGTCGAACGGGTACTGCGTCACCCCCTGCGTCGTGTAGGCCCAGGAAGTCGGCAGGATCGGACTGCTGCCGGCCGTGGCCCAGCCGCCGAGCGCCTGCTTGACCAGTTCGTCGCGGTTGACCGCCAGCGCGAGCGCCTGCCGCACCTCGCGCGGCGCGAAAACCGGCGCCTTCAGGTTGAAGAAGAGCGCGGTGTAGCCGGCGATCGAGGGGCCGTAGATGTTGGCCGTGTCGGCGATCGAGGCGGCGTCGGGCAGGTACTCCTGCGGGATGTAGCCGATCCCGTCGACCGTGCCCGACTGCACGCCGCGCAGGGCGTCCGGCGTGGAGGGGTAGAACCGGAAGTGCAGTTCGCGCAAGTGCGGTCGCTGGCCATAGTAGTGGTCGTTGCGGCGCAGCGTAATCTCGACTTTGTCGGTGTCGAGGCCGGCGAAGGCGAAGGGGCCGGTGCCGACCGGCTTGAGGTTGAACGCCTCGTTCGGCAGATCGCCCGCCTTCACGTCGGCGAGCAGGTGGGCGGGCAGGATGCCGATCGTGGTGTAGGCGAGGAAGGGGGCGTAGACGCTCGGCAGCGTGCAGACGACGGTGTGGTCGTCGGGTGTCTGCACGTCGACCGTGCGCCAGAGGTCGGCCAGCGCGCCGTCGCCGGGGAAGGCGGGGTCCTGGAGGAGCCGGATGGTGAAGAGGACGTCGCGCGACGTGAAGGGCTGGCCATCCTGCCAGGTCACGCCCTGGCGTAGCGTGAAGACGTAGCGCTTGCCGCCGTCCTCGATCTTCCACGACGCCGCGAGGTCCGGCTGGTTGCCGCCGTGGCCGTCGGTCTTGGTCAGGCCGCTGAAGATCAGCGCGCTGAGGTCGCGGTCGGGCTGGCTGCTGGCGAGGAGGGGGTCGAGCATCGTCGGCGTGCCGACGAGCGCCTCGCGGTAGACGCCGTCCGCGAGGGTCGGGCTCGGCGTGCCGCGGCCGGGCGACGGCAAGAGTGGGGTCGGCGCCGAGAGCGCGCCGCGCTGGAAGGCGACGGCGACGCCGAGGCCGATCAGCAGGAGCACGAGCGCGCCGCCGACCAGGGCGAAGGCGCCCGCGGGCGTGAAGCGTCTCATCGGGCGCGCCGGCCGTCAGCGAGGCGGGCGGCGGCGGAAGAAGCGTTCACGGGCATGGCCGGTCGCGCCTACGAGTGGCTGACGTAGGCGCTGGTGGCGATCGCGATCAGGCAGAAGACCACCGCCAGCGCGATGGTGAACTGGAAGAGCGTCTTCTCGACGCCCCGGCGGGTGTGGTAGATCGACGAGTCCCCGCCGAAGCCGCTGAAGCCCTCGCCCTTGGCCTGGAGGAGGATGGCGACGGTGAGGACGATGGCGAGCAAGCCCTGAACGATGAAGAGGACTGTAGACACGCTGCGCGCTCCCTCGTGTTGCTGTGCCGGCCGGACGGTAGTACGTTCACCCACCCGGAGTATACCACACGCGAGTGACGAGTGGCGAGTGGCGAGGGAGGGCCGCAGATAGGTGGAGATAAAGGGTCAAGGCGCGCGCGGCGCTGCTCGGGGCGGCCGCGGGGCAGGGCGCAGGCTCTCCCGGGCCGGCGCGCCCAGCAAGGCCAGGACCTCCTCCAAGGCGAAGACCCCGTAGCACCCGTCG
>DASSSV010000455.1:0-2386 GCA_035708265.1 Thermomicrobiales bacterium
CGTCGAAGGGATCGAGGCGGGCAACTACCTCGACCCCGGCATAGCCGGCGCAACTCCGACGCAGCCGCACGGCGACCAGCTCTTCCGCGCCGTGGACGCGGCGACGCGGCGCATCCTCGACGAGTGCTACGGGCAGGCGGCGTCGTTGCTCGTCGCCAACCGGGAGCGCCTGGACCGGCTGGCGGAGGCGCTGGTGCGCGCGGAGTCGCTCGACGAGGTCGCGCTGCGCCGCGCCGCCGGCCTCGCGCAGCCGCCGGACGCCCCTGCGGCACTTGCCACGCCGTCGCCGGTCGCCGCGGGGGCGTGACCGCCCCTCGCGCGAGGACGCGCCGAGGAGAGGAGATCGCGCGTGGCGCTCGAGACGGCGGCGAGCGGAACGGCGACCCCGCGCCCCCCTCCTCCATCCGATCGACAGCGCCGCCACGCGCACATGCGGCACATCGCGCGCGTACCATGGCGGTACGGACTCGACGGTATGGCGGCTCGGGGCGGCGGAGGCCGGCCCGGGCGCGTGGGTGGGCGTCTTGAGCACGGCGGGCTTCGCGCTGGCGAGCGCGATCGGGGCGTAGCTCGCCTGGGGCATCGCGCGATCGGCGCGGCGCCGGTGGGCGATACGGGGCGCGGGCTGGCTACGGCCGTGCGGCCGGCGGCGGGGCCGTTCGCGGTGGAGCGGCTGGGCGTGGTCTGGCAGGCCGACCCCACCGTCGCCGCGGAGAGCGGCGGCCTCCTCAACCCGGCCGCGGCGCGCGGCCCCGACGGCGCGCTCTACCTGCTGCCGCGGATCGTGGGCGAGCGGAACTACTCGCGGATCGGCCTCGCCCGCGTGCGCTTCGACGCCGCCGGCCGCCCCGCCGCCCTCGAGCGCCTGGGCGACGCGCTGGAGCCGGCGGCGCCCTACGAGCGGCGCCCGTCCGAGGCCACCGGCGGCTGCGAGGACCCGCGCGTGGTGCGCATCGCCGCGCTCGGCTGCTACGCCATGGCCTACACCGCCTGGGGCGACGCCGGGCCGCGGGTCGCGATCGCCGTCTCGCCGGCGCTCCGGACCTGGCGCCGCCTGGGTCTGCTCAATTTCGCCCCCGATCCGGACCCGGTCTACGGCGTGGACTTCCGCGACCTCCACAACAAGGACGGGGCCTTCTTCCCCGAGCCGGTGACGGCGCCGGACGGCAGCGCCGCGCTGGGCCTCCTCCACCGCCCGGTGTACGGCCCCTACGACATGCCCGCGGGCGTCGCCGACCCGCGGCCGAGCGTCTGGCTCTCCTACTGCGACCTGGCCGAGGCGCAGCGCGACCTGCGGACGCTCGCGACGGCGCGCCAGCACCACCCGCTGCTCACGCCGCGCGCCGCCTGGGAGGCGCTGCGCGTCGGGGCGGGGCCGCCGCCGCTCGCGACGCCGTGGGGCTGGGCGCTCCTCTACCACGGCGTCAGCGGCCGCATCGCCCGCGTCGCCAAGGAGCTGCAGCCCGTCGAGTACGCCGCGGGCGTCGCGGTGCTCGACCGCGCCGACGTGCGCCGCGTCCGCTACCGCTCGCCGGAGCCGATCCTGCGGCCGGAGACGGCGGACGAGCTGGAAGGCGTCGTGCCCAACGTCGTCTTCCCGACCGGGCTGGACGACCGGGGCGACGGCCGCGTGGACGTGTACTACGGCATGGCCGACCTGCGCATCGGCGTCGCGCGCCTGCGCCCGCCGCCCGCGCCGCCCGCGCCGGACGCGGGCTAGCGGGGAGGAGGCGCCGATGGCCGGCGGCATCCTGGCGCCGCTCGACGGGTCGGCGCTCGCCATGCAGGCGCTCCCCTACGCCGCGTATCTGGCCCGGCGCTGCCGCGCCGGGCTGCTCCTCGCCCTCGTCGTCGGCGATCGCGAGCGCCCGACGGCGGACGAGGCGGCGGCGCGCGCCCAGCTCGCCGCCGCGGCCCGCCGGCTCCGCGCGGCGGGGCTGGCGGCGACGACGGCGATCGGGCGCGGCCCGCCGGCGCGGTCCCTCGCGCGCCTGCTCCGCGCGCGCGCGCCGGCCCTGCTGGTGTTGGCGACGCACGGCCGGTCGGGGCCGTCGCGCTGGGCGCTCGGCGGCGTCTGCGAGCAGGTGCTGCGCGCGAGCCCGGCGCCGGTCCTCCTGCTCACGCCCCGGGCGCTCGCCGCGGGCGCGCCGGAGCGGCTGGGCCGCCGCCTGGTCGTGCCCATCGACGGCTCCGAGCTCGGCCGCGGCGTCTACCCGGTCGTCCAGCGGCTGGCGCGGCAGCTGGGCGACGGCGTCACGCTCGTCCGGGCGGTCGAGCCGGCCGCCGTCTGGGCGGCGAGCGAGGCGGGGTCGGCCGCCGGCGGCGCGCTCCCGCCCGACCTCCTCCCCGCGATCGAAACCAATCTCCGCCGGGGCCTGGAGCGGCG
>DASSSV010000456.1:0-2225 GCA_035708265.1 Thermomicrobiales bacterium
CGGCCTGGGGCGCGCGCGACCTCGCCTTCTACGCCGGCTTCGGGGAGGGCGTTGCCCGCTTGCGGGACGAGTTGCGGGCGTTCTTGTCCGACTTGGTGGGCCAGGGCAAGCGTATCGCCGTCTACGGCGCATCGGCCAAGGGTAGCACGCTGCTGAACTACTTCGGCATCGGGCGCGAGTGGCTCGATTTCGTGGTCGATCGCAGCACCGTCAAGCAGGGGCACTTCACCCCCGGCACGCATCTACCGATTTGCGCCCCCGAGAAGCTGCTGGAGGAGCAGCCGGACTATGTCCTACTCCTCACCTGGAACTTCGCGGACGAGATCCTGGCCCAGCAGGCGGAGTACCGCCGGCGCGGCGGGCGCTTCATCATCCCGATCCCGGAGATTCGGGTCGTGTGACGGCGGCGCGATGGCACGCGCCGCGGCGGAGGGGTGGGTGCGATTTACGCAGACCGCGCTCGAGGGCGTTTATCTCATCGGCGTCGAGCCGATCGAGGACGAGCGGGGCTTCTTCGCGCGGACCTGGTGTCGGCGCGAGTTCGGCCAGCGCGGCCTCGTGGCCGACTTCGTCCAGTGCAATGTCTCCTACAATCGCGCGCGCGGGACGTTGCGCGGGATGCACTACCAGGCGCCGCCGCACGAGGAGACGAAGGTCGTGTCCTGCATCCGCGGGGCCATTTACGATGTCGTCGTCGACCTGCGCCCGGAGTCGCCGACGTATCGCCGCTGGATCGGGGCGGAGTTGACCGAGCACAACCGCGACGCGCTCTACGTCCCGGCCGGCTGCGCGCACGGCTTCCAGACGCTAGCAGACGACAGCGAGGTCTTCTACCAGATCAGCGCTTATTACGCGCCCGAAGCCGCGCGCGGCGTCCGGTGGGACGATCCCGCGTTCGGGATCCGGTGGCCCGAGCCTCCCCGGGCCATGTCCGAGCGGGACCGCTCGTACCCGGACTACGCCCCGTGAAACGTGTGCTCGTCACCGGCGCGGGCGGCTTCATCGGCCGCCATTGCCTGCCGCTCCTCGCGGGCGGCGGCTACGACGTCCACGCGGTATCGACCCGCGCGAGGCCCCAGGGACCGAACGGTATCACCTGGCACTGCGCCGACTTGCTCGACGATCGCCAGCGCGAGGCGCTGGTCGAGGCGGTTAGGCCGACGCACCTGCTCCACCTGGCCTGGTACACCGAGCCCGGCAAGTATTGGTCCGCGCCCGAGAATTTCCGCTGGGTCCGGGCCAGCCTCGCCCTCGCCGAGTCCTTCGCCGCGGCGGGCGGCCGGCGCCTCGTCGCGGCCGGCACCTGCGCCGAGTACGATTGGCGCTATGGCTACTGCTCCGAGGCCGTCACGCCACTCGCGCCGGCGACGACCTACGGGCGCTGCAAAGACGCGCTGCGCGCGCTGCTCGAGGCCCTCGCCGCGCAGACGGGGATGAGCGTCGCGTGGGGCCGCGTCTTCTTCCTCTACGGCCCATACGAGCAGCCGGGACGGCTCGTGTCGTCCGTGGCCGCGTCGCTGGTGCGAGGCCAGCCGGCGCTCTGTTCCCACGGTAATCAGATCCGTGACTTTCTCCATGTTGAGGACGTGGCTGGCGCGTTCGTTGCCCTGCTGGAGAGCGACGTGGCCGGCGCGGTTAATATTGCTTCAGGCGACCCGGTACGGCTTCAGGAGCTAATTTTCGGGCTCGCCGATCTGCTCGGCCGGCGTGATCTGGTGCAACTCGGCGCGGTCGCCACCGCGCCAGACGAGCCACGCCTGCTGGTCGCGAACGTTGGGCGCTTGCGCGACGAAGCGGGGTGGCACCCGCGATATGATCGCGAACGCGGTCTGGCACAGACCCTCGCATGGTGGCAGAACCGGATTGAGCGGGAGAGCGCATGAACATACGTTCTCATCGCGATATATGCCGCGAGCTCTCACCGAGTCCTGGTCTGACGGAGGACAATGTTCCCCTGCAGAAGAACCTTCCGGCCGCCCACCAGCAAAAGGCGATATGTGTTCCGCCGCTGGGATTGTCGCCTTGTTTCGCCAACCGTGGCCGGATCCTGCGGCGAACGACAAGTGGATCATACTGTGCATCTCCAGTGAGGTAACACAATGAAGTTATCTCTTTCTCCGGGAGAATTGGAGGAATACACATCCTCGCAACTCAACGTATTCTTCCCAGATTCCAATCGTGTCGACCTTCGAGATTATCGGAAGTCGGTTGAGCACGCGCTGCAG
>DASSSV010000457.1:0-9931 GCA_035708265.1 Thermomicrobiales bacterium
ATCAACGTCGACGCGCGCGGCTTCGGCCTCCTCGACCGCCGCCTCGACTGGCAGGCGCTCGGCGTCACCCTGCCGCGCGGCGCCGCGCTCGCCTTCCGCCCGCCGCGCTGCGGGCTCCTGCCGGACCGCTACCGGCTGCCGCTGCTGCGCCCCGCCGCCCGCGCCCACGCCGCGCTGCACCGCTACTCCTACCGCTTCCAGCTCACCGAGACGCTCTTCGAGACGCCGAGCTACCGCTGGGTGCCCTGGCGGGCGTTCGACGCCTTCGAGCGCGAGTTCCAGGCCGCCGGGGCGGCGCTCGCGGCGGCGCAGGCGGCGCTCCTGGCCGACTACCCCGCCGTGCGCGCCGAGGTGGTCGCCCTCTTCGGCGACCTGGCCGCCGCGTCGGCGCGCCGCCTGGCCGCGACCGGGCACGCCGCGCCGGAGGGCTTCGCGGAGCGGGTCGTGGCCGGCGTGCTCGACCACTTCCCGACCGAGGCGGACATCGCTGGGCGGCTGACCCTGCGCTACCGCGTCGGCGTGGTCCTCCTCGGCAGCGAGATGGTCGAGGAGCAGCGCCGGGCGCGCGCGGCCCGCCGGGCGCTGGAGGAGGCCGAGGCGGCGACCCGGCTGGCCCGGCGGCGCGAGGCGGCGCGCGAGCGGCTGGTGCAGCGGGAGTTGTGGGCGGCGGAGGAGCGCCTGCGCCGGCAGCTCGCCGCCGAGGAGGAGGAGCGGCGCCGGGAGGCGGCCGTCAAGGAGCGGCTGCGCCGGCTCAAGCTGGAGGCGGCGCGCGAGCGGCTGAAGGACGAGCTGAGCCCGCTGGAGGAGGGCTGGCGGCAGTTGCACGCGCGGGTCTACGAGGCGGTCGTCGCCATCCGCGACTCGCTGGAGAAGCACGGGACGCTCCGGGGCGCGTCGGCCAGGCGGGCGCGGGAGCTGGCCCGCTGGGTGCGGCTGATGAACTGGCAGGACGACCGGCAGCTCGCCGCGCTGCTCGACGAGCTGGAGCGGCTGGCCAGCCGGCCGGTCGGCGCGCGCCCGCGCGACCCCGGCCCGCTCGCCGACGTCCTCGCGGACATCATCGCGCTGACCCACGCCGGCGCGCGGGCGGTGGCCGAGCCCCACCGCCTGGACGCGCTCGAAGTGTGAGCGGGGGGCGCGGGGCGGGCCGCCCGGCGCGTTCCGGCGGCGCCGACCCCGCGCACGACCCGCGGATGCAGACGCGCAAGGAGGCAACGATGGCGACGACCGACGCGAGGACGTCCCTGGCGGCCTTCGCCGCGGAGCTGGACATCCTGATCCGCGCCCGCTACCCCGTCCTCAGCGTGGCCACCCACGAGGAGGGCCGCTTCCGGCAGGTGATGGCCGCGGTGGCGCGCAGCGAGCGCCACGCGGCGAAGGGGCTGTTCGTCTGGAGCCGCACGGCGGGGCTCCGGCAGGTCGCCGGGCCCGGGGCGGGCGACGCGGGGCGCGAGCTCCCCGACACCGCCGACCCGCTCTCCGTCCTCGACTACATCGCCGCCGCCGAGCGCGGCCTCTACGTCCTCTGCGACTTCGGCGCCTACCTGGCGCCCTACGGCCAGGAGGAGCCGCTGCTGGTGCGGCGGCTGCGCGAGCTGGCCTGGGCGATCAAGGCGCGGCCGGTGACCGTCCTCTGCGTCGACCCGGCCTTCCCGACCCTGCCCGCGCTCGAGAAGGAGGTCACGCGGCTCGAGCTGCCGCTGCCCGACGAGCGCGAGGTCGCCGCGCTGGTGGACCTGCAACTGGCGCGGCTGGCGGAGAACCCCGACCTCGCGCTGGCGGTCGACGCCCAGACCCGCGAGCACCTGCTCGGCGCCCTCCTGGGGCTGACCGAGGGCGAGATCGAGAACGCGCTGGCCAAGGCGGCGATCGCCCACCGCGGCATCGGCCCCGCCGCCATCCCGCTGATCCTCGAGGAGAAGCGCGGCGTCATCCGCGGCAGCGCCGCGCTGACCTACAGTCACCCCGCCCCGGTCGACCACCTCGGCGGCTACGCCAGCGTGCGCCGCCTCCTCGAGGAGGCCGCGGTCACCTTCACCCCGGCCGCGCGGGCCTTCGGCGTGGAGCCGGTCAAGGGGGCGCTGCTGGTCGGGCTGCCGGGCACCGGCAAGGACCTCCTCAAGCGCATCGCCGCCGGCATCCTCGGCCGGCCCCTGCTCGACCTCGACTTCGGCAGCATCATGGGCGAGGGCGGCGGCGTGCTGGGGTCGGCCGCCGTCAGCATCCGGCGGGCGCTGGCCATCGCCACGACCGTCAAGGGCATCCTGGGGATCAGCGAGTTCGAGAAGGCGGTCGGCGGCCTGCAATCGTCCAACCGCAGCGACGGCGGCGAGACCGCGCGCACGATCGCCACCCTCCTCAACTGGATGGCCGAGCAGCAGGAGGTCTTCGTGTTGGCGACCGCCAACGACGTGCGCCAGCTCGCCCCCGAGCAACTCCGGCAGGGCCGCTTCGCCCAGGTCGTCTTCGTCGATCTGCCGAACCTGGCGGACCGGGCCGAGATCTTCCGCGTCCATCTGGCGAAGCGGGGGCGCGACCCGGTGGGGTTCGACCTGGGGGCGCTGGCCGAGGCGGCCGCGGGCTTCTCGGGCGCCGAGATCGAGGCGGCGGTCAAGGCGGGCCTCCTCGACGCCTACCTGGGCGGGGCGCGCCCGCTGACGACGGACGACGTGCTGGGACGTGTGCGGGCCATCCGGCCGACGAGCGTCGTCAAGCGCGAGGAGATTGAGGAGCTGCGCCGCTGGGCGCGGGAGCACCTGGCGCTCGACGCCGTGGCCGGCCGGCCGGCCGCGGGCGAGCGCCTGATGGAGTTCTGACCGGCCGGCGCCGCGCGCGCTCAGAGGCGCCGGAGCCAGGGGTGCCGCGGGTTGCACGTCGCGAGCGCGGCGGCGAGCCAGGCGCGGGCGTCGGCCCCCAGCCGGGGGCGGGCGACGGCGAAGTCGTGCTCGTCCTCGGAACGCGGCGTCGCGCGCGCCTTGAAGAGCAGTTGGATCTCGGGCGCCATGTAAGGCCAGCCCTCGGGCGACCGACACGTCAGCGTAGCCAGCGGCCGACTGATGCGCCGGTCGCGCCGGAAGACCCAGCGGTCCCCCACGGTGTCGGCCACCTGCAGTTGCAGCGCCCACGGCGCTGCCGGGGTCGGCCGGCACCAGATGTCGTGGACGTGCGCCGGGAGGGTCTCGCCCGGGAGCCAGGGGCGGAGGGCCCCGGGCGGATCCGCCGCGTGCAGATCCCAGCCGGCCAGCGCGGCCCGGATGGCGCGTTGATCGTCGCGGAGGATCTGCACGTCGACGTCGTGGTGGGGGCGGGTGGGCCTGCCGACGAAGAGATCGATGGCCCAGCCGCCGGCGATCCACCAGGGGGCGCGCAGACCCCGAAAGAGCCCGGCTACCTCGGGCAGCGAGAGGGGCGACCAGGCCCCGAGTTCGTCGGTCATGGCCCCTCGCTGTCCGCGCGAACGCGGCCGCGGCGCCGATCGCTCGCGCCGCGGCCTGCCGGCCCTCCCCCTCCAGGGCGATCGTACCACGCCACCGGGAGGCGCGTGTCGTTCCCATCAGTCGAGGAGGCGATCGTGTCGAAGTACCTGACCTTCACCGATGTCGTCTTCAAGGACCGGGGCCTGCTGCTGGCGGCGCTCGCCGCGCTGGGCTACCGCGAGGTCGAGGAGGGCGAGGCGCTCCCCCTCTACGGCTACCGGGGCGACCGCCGGCCGGAGACGGCCGAGCTCGTCGTGCGGCGCCGCCACGTCGGGCGGCTCTCCAACGACGTCGGCTTCGTGCGACAAGAAAGCTGCTAGCACAATTGTGTCGCAGGTACACCGCCTGACGGCACCCGCTGTCCCATCAGCGGTACCCTACGAGGTCCGGCGGGGAGGCAACGACCCGTCCAACAGCCCTCGGACAACGTATCCCACGGTCGCGAGACCGGCACCCACGCCGCGAGGTCCGGGTGCAGTCGCCAGCATCAGGCGATGAGGGGCTAGGGTGGATGGTATGGTCAGCACACGCGAACGCTCGCTAAACGCCGTTAGGTCGAGGGAGCCAACGATGCTGAGAGGCTCTTGCTGTGGCGGGCACACGGGCTGAAACCTCCCGTGTCATGGGCAAACAACGCCACCGGCGAACAGAGCGGACCTAACCCATCCGGTTGTGCTAACGGAACTTGGTAAGCCCGTACCGTCCCCGCGAGGGAAAGCGACCCGCGAGGGGAGCCGATGGCGGTGCGGGTAGAGGAAGGCGGAGCAAGCAAAGGCCGCCCTGCAACGGGGCGGATAGGGGTTGAGGCCGGCGGGCCGACATCACCCCACGCGAAAGCGGGCAGACTTCCGCCTGGTCTTTCATCACGAGAGAGCATGGCCAACCGATCGAGGAGGCAGGGCAGATGACGGCACAATCCACCGCCCCGCGCGGGGCGACGCGGCGTGCTGGTGCGGCCTCCCACGGGGGGGTGGACTGGCACCAGATCGACTGGGGGCAGGCCCACCGGAACGTGCGTCGGCTCCAGGCGCGTATCGTGAAGGCGACACAGGAAGGCCGCTGGGGCAGGGTCAAGGCCCTGCAACGGCTGCTGACCCACTCGTTCAGCGGCAAGGCCCTTGCCGTGCGACGGGTGACGGAGAACCAGGGCAAGCGGACACCGGGCGTGGACGGGGTGACCTGGGACACCCCGGCGAAGAAGGCGCAGGCCGTAGGCGCGCTCCGGCAGCGCGGGTACAAACCGCGCCCGCTGCGGCGCATCTACATCCCGAAGAAGAACGGCAAGCGGCGCCCCCTGGGCATCCCGACGATGCGCGACCGCGCCATGCAGGCGCTCTACCTGCTGGCGCTCGACCCCATCGCCGAGACGACCGGGGACCCGAACTCCTACGGGTTCAGGCAAGAGCGCGCCACGGCGGACGCCATCGCCCAGTGCTTCACCGCGCTGAGCAAGCGGGACCGGCCGCAGTGGGTGCTCGAAGGCGACATCAAATCGTGCTTCGACCGGATCAGCCATGCGTGGCTGCTGGCCCATGTCCCGCTGGACCGGGCCATCCTGCGCGCATGGCTGAAGGCCGGGTTCATGGAACGCGGGGCCTTCCACCGCACCGACGAGGGGACGCCGCAGGGCGGCATCATCTCGCCGGTGCTGGCCAACCTGGCGCTCGACGGCCTCGAACGCCTCTTGCGGGAGCACTTCCCGAAACGCAAAGACGGCACGAGCGACCAGGTCAACCTCATCCGCTATGCGGACGACTTCGTCATCACCGGCCGGAGTAAGGAGGTGCTGGAACAGGGTGTCCTGCCCGTGGTGCGCGCGTTCCTGCACGCGCGCGGGCTGGAACTCTCCGCGGAGAAGACCGTCGTCACGCATATCGAGGAAGGCTTCGATTTCCTCGGGCAGAACGTGCGCAAGTACCGGGGGAAGCTGCTCATCAAGCCGTCAAAAGGCAGCGTGAGCGCGCACCTCGCGCACGTCCGGGGGATCATCAAAGACAACCCCACGACCACGGCCGACGACCTGATCGCGCGCCTCAACCCGGTCATCCGCGGCTGGGCGCTCTATCATCGGCACGTCGTCAGCAAGGAAGTCTTCGGTTCCGTGGACCACGCCATCTTCCAGGCACTGTGGCGGTGGGCGCGCCGGCGACACCCGGGCAAAGGGAAACGGTGGGTGAAGGCCAAGTACTTCCACACCGTCGGCACCCGTAGCTGGGTCTTCGTCGGCGGCACGATCGAGCGGAACGGGCGGGCGACGCGCCGCGACCTGTTCCGCTCGTCCAGCGTGCCGATCAAACGGCACACGAAAGTCCAGGGCGCAGCCAATCCCTACGACCCAGCCTGGGAAGCCTACTTCGAGCGCCGCCTCGGCGTGCGGATGGAGGGGACCCTCGCCGGGCGGAAGGCGCTGCTGCGCCTCTGGAAGCGGCAAGACGGGCGCTGCCCCCGGTGCGGCCAGGCGATCACCAGCATCACCGGGTGGCACAGCCACCATGTGATCTGGAAATCGCGCGGCGGCTCGGCCAAGGCCAGCAACCGGCAACTGCTCCACCCCAACTGCCACATGCAGGTCCATTATGCCAGGGACTCCGGAGTGGAACCGCGTCCCACACCTGGGGCGTCCTGAAAGGCTTGAGCTGGCTGCGGGGAAACTCGCACGGCCAGTTCTTAGGGGGCGGGACGGCAGTAATGTCGTCCTGCTACCCGACGCCCGCACGCCGGCCGGCTACGTGCCGATCCTGTCGGAGTACGACCAGCAGACGCTGCGCGGGGGGCGCTTCCTCCCCGAGCTGCGCGTCGCCTACGGCGAGGGGGTCGTCGCCGAGATCCTGCGGCGCGTGCGCGGCACGGCCCGGCGGGTGGTCGAGGGCCAGCTCGTCAAGATCCGCGTGCACTACTGAGGGGGTGGGTCATGCCGGAGCTCGAGTTCACCATCGACCAGGCCACCGGCGAACTCCGGGTGCGTGTCCGGGGCGTCGCCGGCCCCGCCTGCGACGACATCGCCAGGCTGGCGCGGGACCTGCTGGGCCCGCCCGCGCGGGAGGAGGAGACCGCCGAGTACCGCCTGCGGCCACAGACGCGGCCGCAGGTCCGGCCGCGGCGCGGGGAGCGGCCGTGAGCGCCCGGACGCTGACCTGGATCCTCGACCGCCACACCGGCCAGCTCACGGTCGAGGGCCTGGGTGCGGGCGAGGCGGCGGCGCTGGCCGGCGACCTCCTGCCACAGCCCCGCGCGGTCAACTGTGCCCGGCCCCTCGCCCCGCCGCCGCTGCCCGCGCCCGGCGCGGCGCCGGGCGACGGCGCGCCGACCTTGCGGGTCGTGCACCTCTACCACGGCTCGGTCGTCGAGGGGCCGGGGCGGCGCAGCGTAGCGCAACTGGGCGGGTGCGTCCACGCCTGCCCCGGCTGCTACGCGCCCGAGACCCATCCGCTCGGCGCCGGCGTTCCGCTGCCCGTCTCCGCCGTGGTCGCGGCCCTGCTCGACCCGGCCGGGGCGCCGCGCGACGGGGTCACGGTGCTCGGGGGTGAGCCGCTGCTCCAGCCGGCCGGGCTGGCGGCCCTCCTGGGCGCGCTCAAGGCCGCGGGGCAGCACGTCACCCTCTACACCGGCTACACGCTCGCGGCGCTGCGGCGACGGCGGGAGCCGGCGATCGCCGCGGTCCTCGCGCTGACCGACCTGCTCGTGGACGGCCGCTACGTCGCCGCGCTGGCGGACGGCGCGGGCGAGTGGCGCGGCTCGCGCAACCAGCAGGTGATCGACCTCGCCGCCCGCCGCGCCGACACCGGGTAGACAGCGGGTGGTGTCGGCGCTGGTACGGGTGGGCGGGCGCCGATCGATGAACCAGGCGCCGCGCCGCCGGGCGACCCTTGCGGGAAGGCCCGGCGTCTGTGCCGCGGCCCGGCGCCACCGATGATAGGAGGTGCCCCATGGATCTCTGCGTCGCGCAGGCCGACCTGGCGCGCGCCCTGCGCCTGGTCGCCCGCGCCGTCCCGGCCCGCCCGGCGACGCCCGCCCTCGGGCACGTCCTGCTGGACGCGACGCCGGGGCGGCTGACCCTGACCGCGACCGACCTCGCCCTCGGCCTGTTGGCGGCCATCGCCGCCGACGTGGCCCGGCCGGGCCGGGCGACGCTGCCCGCCGGGCTGCTGGGCGACTACGCCGCGCACCTGCCGGCCGGCCCGGTGCGCCTGACCGGCGAGCCGGGGCGGGGGCGGATCCGCGTCCAGGACGGGCGCGCCGCGGCCGGCTTCGCCGCGCCGGACATGGCGACGGCGGTCGCCCTCGACGCGGCGGCCCTGGGGTCCGCGCTGGCGCGGGTCGTCCCCGCCGCGGCGCGCGACGAGACCCGCCCGATCCTCGCCGCGGTCCGCTTCGCCCTCGACGCCGCCGGGCTGACGCTGGCCGCGACCGACGGCGTCCGCCTGGCGCGGGCGCGGGTGCCCGGGCCGTCCGTGGCCCCGCGCGACCTCCTCGTCCCCGCCCGCGCCGCCGCCGAGATGGCCCGCCTCGCGGGCGAGGCGGCGACGGCGCGCCTGGTCGCGCCGCCCGGCGACCGGGGGCTCTGGTTGGTGGCGGGGGCGGTCGGGCTCTGCACCCGGCTGGTCGACGGCCGCTACCCGGACCTCGCCGGGCTGGTGCCCGCGACGTGGCGCACGCGGGTGACGGTGGCGGGCGCGGCCCTGCGCGGCGCGCTCCGCCGGGCCGACCTCTTCGGCCGCGAGGGGGCGGGCGCCCGGCCGGTGGTCCTGTCGGCCGCCGCCGGGCGGTTGCGGCTGGGCGCCCGGGACGAGACCCTGGGGGAGACCCAGAGCGAGCTGGCGGCGGAACTGGAGGGCGCGCCGGGGCTGGTCGCGCTCGACACGCGGCTGCTGGTCGATCTGCTGGCGGCGGCGCGGGCGGAGCGGCTGGCGCTGAGCTGGGCCGGGCAGGCGGACGCCGTGGTCGTGCGCGAGGTGGGCGCCGCCCGTCCCGCGGACGACCCGGCCGCGGACGACCTGTGGCTGGTGATGCCGCTGCGCGAGCCGGACCTGCTGCGCCGCCAGGCCGACGCGGACACGGCGGCGGAGGCGGCGTGAGCCCGCCGGGGGCCGCCGCGGGACGGCGCGGCCGGTGGCGCCGGCTCGCGCCCCCCGCCCGCCCACCGCCGCGCCGCGGGCGGCGCGCCACACGGACGAGCGGATCGTACCCGGGAGCGACAGCGATGAGCAGCGATCCCACGCAGCCCCGATCGTTCCACGCCGACCTCGACGGCGCGTACGGCGAGGTCGAGATCACCCTCGGCGACGAGCCGACCGTGACGTTCTCCCGCCCGCGTTTCGGCTTCACCCGCCCGCTCCCGCGCGAGGAATTGCGGGCGCTGGCGGCGGGGCGCTTCGGCGCGGGCTTCGACGCGCAACTGCGCGCCTGCACCCTCCCGCCGGCCGCGCCGCTCGGCGAGGCCGAGCGCGAGGGCATCGTGCGGCTGGCCGACCGGGCGTGGTCCGCCGTCGCCGCCGAGGGCGACGCGGCGGCAGAGCCGGCGCAGCACCCGGCCGGCGATGCGGCGGGCGGCGTGACCGCCGCGGCCGGCATCGCCCCGTTCCCCACTCCCCCGGCCGGGGGGGCCGCGGGAGGCGGCGAGCTGGTCGCGGCGCCGGGGGACGTGCCCGCGCCGCCTCCCGCGGTGCCCCGCCGCACGCTGACCGTGGTCCTGACGCTCCGGCCGGACGGCCCCGACAGCTTCCGCGCCCTGGTCGGGGTCGGCGCGGACGGCTGCGACCCCCATTTCGGGGCGACCGGTGCGCCTCTCCCGCTCGCCGCGGTCCTGGGCGCGGTGCCCGCGGTCGTCGCCGCCGCCGAGGCGCGCTGGCTGACCGCGCCGCGCTACCCGCGCGCCTCCCGGCCATCCCTTCCCGCGCCGACGGCGAGCGTGCAGACGGCAGCCAGGGCCGCCGCGAGACCGGTGGCCGGGAAGACCGGCGAACGGGCGGGCGAGGCGACTGCGGGCGCGTCGGGCACCGCCGCGGCGCCGCCCGCGCCCGCGAAGCCCGCGGCGAAGCAGCAGATCAGCCTGTTCGGCTGATCGTCCGCGACGGCCGCCGCGGCGGTCGCCGCCCCATTCACGAATACGGAGGTGCGTCCATGGCGCGCGTCTTCATCGTCGACGGCCGGCAGTTCCCCGACCCGGACCCCACGCTCAGCGTGCAGGAGGTCCGGGCGCAGTTCGCCGAGTTCTTCCCCGAGCTGGTCAACGCGGAGACCCGCGAGGAGCCCGGGGGCGAGGACACGTACATCGCCTTCGTGAAGCGCATCGGGACGAAGGGGGCGGCTGGCGCCGCCCCCGCCCGCCCGCGCGCCCGGCGCCGGGGACGCCGCGGCGATCCCGACATCGTCGCCGTCCTGCGCGGCGTCCCGGAGAAGCGGCTACGCGTCTTCGACCTCGCCCCGGCGCTCTGCGGCCCCGACGGCGGCCGCGA
>DASSSV010000458.1:0-4422 GCA_035708265.1 Thermomicrobiales bacterium
TGGGTCCGGCCCTACCCCTGCTTCAAGGGCTCGATCCTCGTGCCCGCGCAGGACCCGCCGGCCGCGGCGCGCGAGATCCGCCGCCTCGGCGACGACCCCGGCATGGTGCAGGTGCTGATGGCGAGCGCCGCGCCGCTGCCCTACGGCAACCGCCACTACTGGCCGATCTACGCCGCGGCGGTCGAACACGGCCTGCCGGTCGCGATCCACGTCGGCGCGGAGGGGACCGGCATCGCCAACGCGCCGACGCCGGTCGGCTACCCCGCGACCTACCTGGAGTTCCACACCGACCACTCGCTGACGATGATGGGCCATTGCGTCAGCCTCGTCGCCGAGGGGGTCTTCGAGGAGTTCCCCGCGCTGAAGTTCGCCTTCATCGAGGGCGGTGTCTGCTGGGCGCCCTACGTCATGGGGCGGCTCGACCGCCTCTACCCGGCGTTCAAGGCGGAGGTGCCGTACCTGAAGCGCCGCCCCAGCGAGTACATCCTCGGCCACTGCTACTTCAGCACCCAGCCGATCGAGGAGCCGGACGACCACCGCCACCTCCTGCAACTCCTGGCGATGCTGCGGGCCGAGCGGACGGTCGTCTTCGCCAGCGACTACCCCCACTGGGACTTCGACAACCCATTGCTGGCCTTCACCTTCTTCCCGCCCGACCTCAAGCGGCGCATCTTCGTCGACAACGTCCTCGACCTCTACGGCTCGCGCCTGCTCGCGGCGAACGGGAGGGGCTGATGACGGCGACCGCGCAACAGAGTATCAGCCAGGACTCCGCTCGGCTCCGCGCGATCGATGTGGACCTCCACCCGCACATCGCCGACTGGCAGGCCATCGCGGCCTACGCGCCGGCCGGGCTGCGCCACCGCGTCGGGCGGCGCGGCGGGCCGCCGCTGGCCCGGCACGGCTTCACGCCGGTCGGCGCGCGCTTCGGCGAGGCGCCGCTGCCGCCGGCCGGCGAGGGCGCGGCGCACCCGGCCGCCGACCCGCGCTGGGTCAAAGAACAGTACCTCGACCCGCGCGGCGTGGACGTCGCGATCCTGACCGGCGCGGTCCTCAGCCTCGGCGTGCAGCCGAACGCGGACATGGCCGCGGCGCTCGCGCGGGCGATCAACGACTGGACGCTCGACACCTGGGTGCGCCCTTATCCCTGCTTCAAGGGCTCGATCCTGGTCGCGCCGCAGGATCCGGCGCAGGCGGTCGCCGAGATTGATCGCCTCGCCGCCGACCCCGGCGTGGTCCAGGTGCTGCTCGGCAGCGCGACCGAGGCGCCGCTGGGCCGCCGCCAGTTCCACCCGATCTACGAGGCGTGCGTGCGCCACGGCCTGCCGCTGGCCCTGCACCTCGGCGGCGAGGGGGCCGGCATGGCGCCGCCCGCGACCGCCGTCGGCCACCCGAGCACCTACTTCGAGTGGTACGGCGCGCTCCCGCAGGTCTACATGGCCCACATCACCAGCATGGTCACCGAGGGCGTCTTCGAGCGCTACCCGGCGCTCCGGGTCGTCCTCTGCGAGGGCGGCGTGCTGTGGCTGCCGCACCTGATGTGGCGCTTCGACAAGAACTGGAAGGCGCAGCGCTCCGAGACGCCCTGGGTGAAGCGCCCGCCGAGCGCCTACATCCACGAGCACTTCTTCGCGACGACCTACCCGCTGGAGGCGGTACACGACCCGCGCCACCTCGAAGAGGTTCTCGCGATGATCGACGGCGACCAGCGGCTCCTCTTCGCCGGCAACTACCCCGACTGGGCGCTCGGCGACCCCTGGGCGATGCTCGCGGACGTGCCCGAGGCGATGCGGCAGCGCGTGCTGGTCGACAACGCGCTCGCCCTTTATGGCGAGCGGCTGCTGGCGCCGCATGCGTGAGAGCGTGGAGCGTAGAGCGTAGAGCGTGAGAACGGCGGAGACCGGAGCATGACGCGGTATGTCGTCGCGCGGGAGGGGGAGATCCCGCCGGGTGGGCGGAAGATCGTCCGCATCCGCGGGCGGGGCGAGGTCGGCATCTTCAATCTCGACGGTGCGCTCTACGCCTTGAAGAACGTCTGCGCCCACCAGGGCGCGCGCGTCTGCCTCGGCAAGATCGTCGGGACGGCGCTGCCCTCCGACGTCTACGAGTATCGCTACGGCCTGGAGGGCCGCATCCTGCGTTGCCCCTGGCACGAGTGGGAGTACGACATCACCACCGGCCGGGCGATATTCGACCCGAACGTCAAGATCGTCACCTACCCGGTCGAGGTCGTCGACGGCGAGGTCACGGTGACGATCCCGTAGGGCGGCGGACGTCCGGGCGGTGACGCCGGTGAACGATGGCACAGTTGGACTTCGTGATCGAGTACGGCGCGGCCGACGAGGACGCGGCCCTCGCGCTCGCGCGGCGACTCTTCGCGGCGTTCGACGAGGCGATCGACTCCCTGGCGCTGATCCCGGTCGCCGGGGACGACCTCGCGCTGTACCTGAACGGGCGGCTGCTGCGCGCGCGGGGGGCGGGGCGGGCGCCGCTGGTGGCCGACGTGCGCGCGGCGCTGGCCGGGCGCGCGGGGGAGGGTGGCGATGCGGATCACCGCGGTTGAGCCGGTCTTCGTGGACCGCTACCTCTTCGTCCGGGTCCACACCGACGCGGGGCTCGTCGGGCTGGGCGAGTCGGGCGCCTGGGGCTTCCTCGAGGCGTCGGCCCAGGCGCTGGGGACCTTCGCGCGCTACCTCGTCGGCCAGGACCCGCTCCGGATCGAGCACCACTGGCAGTACCTCTACCGCTGGACCCATTTCCGCGGCGCGGCGATCATGGGCGCGCTCTCGGCGCTCGACATCGCCCTCTGGGACGTCGCCGGCCAGCACTTCGGCGTCCCCTGCCACCGGCTGCTGGGCGGCCCCACGCGGCACAAAGCGCGCGTCTACTACCACGTCTTCGGGCAAACGCGCGAGGAGCTGGTGCGCGGCTGTGTGGACGCGAAGGCGAAGGGCTTCACCGCGGTCGGGCACCTGACGCCCTTCGCCGACGAGCCGCGCGAGGCGCCCTACTTCCAGACGCACGCGGCGAAGATCGGCGAGGCGATCGAGAGCGTGCGGCAGTACCGCGAGGCGGTCGGCGACGAGGTGGACCTGTGCATCGAGATCCATCGCCGGCTGACGCCGGCCGAGGCGGTGGCGCTGGCCGCGGGCATCGCGCCCTACCGCCCCTTCTTCTACGAGGACCCGATCCTGCCGGACAACTTCGACGCGATGGGCCTGGTCGCCCAGCACGTCGCCATCCCGATCGCCACCGGCGAGCGCCTGCACACGATCCACGAGTTCGCGATGCTCCTGGCGCGCGGGGCGGTGCAGTACGTGCGGCCGGACGTCTGCCTGTGCGGCGGGCTGACCGGGGCGAAGAAGGTCGCCGCGCTGGCCGAGGCGCACTACGCCGGGGTGGTGCCGCACAACCCGCTCGGGCCGGTCAGCACGGCGGCCTGCCTGCACCTGGCGGCCTCGATCCCCAACTTCGCGCTGCAGGAGTATCCGCTCGGCGAGGACGAGCCGCCCAAGAGCGAGATCGTCACGAACGTCTTGCGGCGGGAGGGCGGCTACCTGCTGATCCCCGACGCGCCGGGCCTCGGCCTAGCGCTCTCGCCCGACGCCGCCGCGCGCTACCCCTACCGCCCGCGCGAGGTCGTCACCCGCCTGCACGAGGACGGCTCGGTGGTAGACCAATGACGAGACGGCAGACGGCAGACGACAGTGAGGGCGCGCTATTCGTAGATCTTGCCAGCATAGAGGAAGGTGGCAAAGGCGCGCCATGAGGGCTCCTCAGGCAATTGCCCTGAGTCCTTTGCCCAGGCGAGTGCCGCCTCCATATATTGCTCGATGGTGCCGTTCTCCCAGCCATTGGCTCCGGGGCCATACGGGCTGCTTGGCTGTGCCTGTTCACTCGCGACCTCGTCCTCACGATCCGCGATCAGGGCACGATCGAAGGCGAGGAATGACTGGCGGTCAGTAACCCGTTCAAGCAGTTCGGGTATGCTCGACATCGTTTCTCCACAGCGTACGCAGTTAGGCCGCGAAGACCCGCTATCCTGATGCGCCTGTAGGCGATAATACAGCAGCGGGGCAAGCCGAAGGCGATTATGTCGAATCGTGAAGAGGCCACCGACAGCACGATCATCCTGCTGAACGGCACGGGCAGCGCGGGGAAGTCGAGCATCGCCAGGGAGTTGCAGGCCCTCCTGGTCGAGCCGTACCTGCACCTGGGGATGGACGTCTTCTACGAGCAGGTCTGCCCGCCGAAGTACCTCTTCCGCATGCTCGGGCCGGACGAGGCTCCCCGGCTCGACGCGCCGGAGGCCGTGCTCTTCCTGCCGACCGAGGGCGACGGCGCGGCCGGGACAGGGATCGTCGTGCCGGAGTTCGGCCGCCGGCTGATCTCCGGGATGCACCGCGCCGTGGCGACGCTCGC
>DASSSV010000459.1:0-2203 GCA_035708265.1 Thermomicrobiales bacterium
GTGTTCGAGGATGTGGGTGATGAAGTTGACCCCGGAGAACAGCAGTTTGCTCGACCCGCGCAGCGGCGCCGCGATACTCGCGTCGGCGAGACGCTCGGATGCGTCGGCCGCCCGCGCGGCAGCGTCGAGCCCCGGCTGCCCGGCCGCGATGAGGTCGAGCATGGTGGCGTACCCCCCGATCGGGGCGATCCCGTCGGGTAGCCGTATCCCGACCCCCGTGTGCCCATCGCGCGTGTATGTGACCAGCCGCATCGGTGTCTCGTCTCCTCCCTTCCTTACTGCGCGACGAGCGATGGCGGGACGATGCGATGCGTCGCCCCGTCGACCACCAGCGTCTCGCCCGGCGCGGGCGCCACGACCGCCCGCGCGCCGCTCGTGTCGTACGCGGGGACCAGGGCCATGAATTCCGCGACCTCGGGGTCGTCCGCGTCCAGGTAGTGGCAGGCCACGGCCAGCCGCACACCCAGCATTTCGGCGGCCAGTGCCGCCTCGCGCGGCGACAACTCGCCCGTCACCAGCCGCCCCGGCCCCGGCGTGGCGTCGGCCAGCGCGCGGGGTTGGCTGCACCCCAGCAGCCCCACCGTGGGCCGGTACAGCTCGCCGATCAGCCGCAGGTCGCTGAAGATCGCCGTGTCGCCGTAGTGGTAGATGACGACGCCGCGTTCGGTCTCCACGATGAAGCCCATCGGCACGCCGCTGACGTAGCTGCCGTCGGCCAGCCGCGCCTGCGACCAGTGGTGGCACTCGACCGGGCGCACCAGCACCCCACCGACCTCGACCACGATGCCCCACGTCGTCGCGCGCACCTGGTCGGAGGGGAGGCCCTGCTCCAGCAGCAGCGCGCGCACCTCGCCGCCGCAGACCACCGGCGCCCCGGTGCGCCGCGCGATGGCAGCGGTGTCGCCGAGGTGGTCGAAGGCGGCGTGCGAGACCAGGATCACGTCGGGCGTCGCCAGGTCGTCGGGGCCGCATGGCGCGGCGGGATTCCCGCTCAGGCAGGGGTCGATCAGGAGGCGGTGGCGCGGCCCCGCAATGTCGTAGCCGGCTACGCCCAGGAAGGTGAGGGACGTACTCATCGGCTCCGCGCTCCTCCCGCACCCGCCCCCTCGTGCTCTTGACGCCACCCCCGCTCCAGGCCGCCGATCAGCGCGACCATGGCCCGGTTGAGCGGCGCGTCGAGGCTGCTGCGCTCGGCGGCGCGCACCACCGCGCCGTTGATGACCTCGATCTCCGTCTTGCGCCGCGCCTCGACGTCTTGCAGCATCGAGGCTTTGCCCCTGCCGGCGCCCGCGAGCACGGCGTGGATGCGCGCGATACGCTCGTCGCGGTCGATCGCGTAGCCCTGGGCGCGCGCCACCGCCACCGCCTCCGCGGCGAGGGCGTCGACGAGATCCAGCATGGGGCCGGGCTGCCCCAGGTCGCCGGCGCACAGGCGCGTCAGCGCCGCCGTGGGCAGCGTGGCGGCGTTCAGGATCAGCTTCTTCCAGATCTCCGTCTTGACCCGCGGCGTCACCGTGGCCTCCAGGCCACCGCGCGCCAGCACGTCGCGCACGCCCTCGGCGCGGTCGAGCGGCGCATCGTCGAGGTAGGGGCCGATGACGGTGGCGCCCTGGCCCGTGTGCGCGACGCGTCCCGGCCCGAGCACCGTGGCGCTGTGGTAAGTCACGCCCATCACCAGTTGCTCGGGCGGGAACGTCGCGGCCAGTGTATCCGAGTTGCCCCAGCCGTTCTGCAGGCTGACTACCGTCGTCGCGGGGGTGACGAGCGGCCGGGCCAGCTGCGCGGCGGCGGCCGTGTGCTGCGCCTTGACGAAGAAGATGGCCAGGTCGGCCGGGCCGAGGTCCGCGGGGCCGGTCGTCGCCGGGACGCGCGCCGTCTCCGTCCCGTCCTTATCCTGAAGGGTTAGGCCCTGCGCGTTGATGGCCGCCACGACCTCCGGCGCCGCGTCCAGCACGGCCACGTCCACCTCTCCGTCTCCCCGTGCCAGGCGCGCGGCGAACAGCCCGCCCATGGCGCCGGCCCCGACGATGACGACCTTCATGCCCATGTCGCACCTCCCAGGCGCCGCACGCGTCCCGTTGCTCTCATGCGGCGCCTCCCACCCGGATTATGACTTTTTCCGCCTCGGCGGGATGTTCCAGGGCGAAGGCGACGGCCTGAGGAGCCTGCTCCAGCGTGAAGCGATGCGTAATCAGGGCACGTA
>DASSSV010000460.1:0-8511 GCA_035708265.1 Thermomicrobiales bacterium
AGCCCGAAGATCGTGCCGAAGGGGTCGCCGGCGTAGCCGTAGTGGCCGTCGGCCGCGGGCACCGCGATCGTGACCGGCAGGCCCCCGACCCTCGCCAGCGTCACCCCGGCGATGGTCAGCACCCCGCCGCTCCAGCCAGAAGGCCGTCGTCAGCCCGGCGATCCCCCGCCGACGACCAGCACGTCCATCGCCACCCCCACGACGCGCCGCCCGCGCGCCCACGCAGCCTCATCCTCCCGCTGCCCAGCCACGCCTCCGGCGCCGCTGCCGCGTCGGGATGAGGCCGCGCGGGGCGACCCCGCCAGCCGTCCATCAGCGCCTCGCGATCTCGGCCACGTCGCCGGCGGGCGCCGCGCGCGCCGGCCCGTCCGCGGCCGGCAGGGCGCGGCCGGCGCGCGCGCGGGTGCGCCACCAGAAGATCGCCAGGCCCGCCAGCGCGAAGCCGACGAACCAGGCCAGGGCCAGCAGGACGCCCCCGCCGGGCAGGCCATGACCGAACCCGCCGCCCACGGCCACCTGCATCGGCCCGTAGCTCGGGAAGGCCGCCAGGAACGGCTTGTTCGCCAGCGGGTTCTCGACGGGCGCCTGCAGCGTGGTGTCCAGCAGGCTGACCATGATGATGAGGAAGAACCCGGCCAGCTCGCTGGTGACCAGCACCCCGAGCAGCAGACCCAGCGCCCCGTAGACCAGGGCGTCCAGCAGGTAGCCCAGCCAGACCGCGGCGGGCGCGGCGGGCCGCCAGAAGGCGGCCAGCACGGCGGCCGCGTACAGCGAGACGAGCGCCGCCACAACGACGAGCGCCGTCACCTTGGCGGCCACGGCGGCCGGCTGGGGCAGCCCGGCCAGCACCAGCCGCCGGTCGAAGGCGGCGGTGCGGCGGGCGGCGGTGAAGAGCATGAAGGCGACGATCAGGGTGATGGCGTTGAAGCCCGCGGTGAGCACGGTCAGGTCATGGCCGTCGACCTGCAAGAAGGCGCCGGTGCTCTGCAGCCGGAACGCCACCGGGTCGTGGGGGATGAGGACGCCGAAGAGCCAGTCCCACAGCGGCACGAAGACGATCAGCAGCCCGAGGGCGAAGCGGTTGCGCGCCTGCTCAATCAGCGCGAAGCGCGCGCTGGTGACCCACGCCCGGAACATCACCGGACCTCCTGTGCCGCATCCCGCGCCGTCGCCGGGGCGAGCGGCGCCGCCAGCCGACCGTGCCGCAACTCGTAGAGCGCATCGAAGCGCTCGCGGTCGAAGAAGAGATGCGAGATGACGAGCACGGCGCAGCCGCCGGCGCGCAGCTCCGCCGCCAGATCCCAGAAGCGCAGGTAGGTCTCCCAGTCGAAGCCCTGATAGGGCTCGTCGAGCAGCAGCACCCGCGGCTCGTGCATCAGCGCGAGCGTGAGGTTGAGCTTCTGCTTGGTGCCGCCGCTGAGCGCGGCCACGGGGGCGTCGCGATACTGGCCGTAGGCCAGCCGCTCCACCAGCGCGTCGGCGCGGCCCGGGTCCCGGAGGCCGTAGGCGGCGGCGAAGTACGCGAGGTGCTGGGCGACCGTGAGCGCATCGTTGAGGATCGCGGTCTGGGGGCAATAGCCCAGCGCGCCCCGCAGGCGCAGGGCGCCGCGGTCGGGGGCGAGGTCGCCGGCGAGGATGCGCAGGAGCGTCGATTTGCCGGCGCCGTTCTCCCCGACGACGCCGACGAGCGTGCCGGGCGCGACGGCGAAGGTCACGTCCCGCAGCACCGGGCGCCGGCGGACGCGACCGTAGGCTTTCGCGATACCCCGCGCGGCGAGCAACGGCGGTGCCATGTCTCCTCATCCCTCCCGCGGCCGCTGCCGCTTCCCGCGGCGGTCGTCCCCCGTCACGCCGCGCCGCCCGGACCCCGCCGCCCGCGGGGCGACGCCAGCGCGATGACGCCGATCTGGGTATCGACGACCTCGCCCGCGTCGCCGACGACGAGGTGCGAGGCGATCAGGCCGGCGGCGCCGGCGAACTGCCCTTCGCCGCGCTCGACTTCCCACACGAGGGAGGAGCGCGCCGGCGCGCCGCCGTCGAGGCCGGTGTGGCCGAGGAGGCGCAGGTGCAGGCGGTGGCCGGCGGCCCCGAAGGTGACGGTCGCGGCCCCCCACGCCCGGCCCGCGGCGTCGACGCCCACCGCCGCCTCGCAGGTCGCGCGCTCGCCCGCGACGGGCTCGACCGCGCCGGCGACGCCGTCCGGGCCGATCGTGGTGGTGACACGGCAACTCGGGGCGAAGGCCGTCGTCACGAGGACGCCCGGCCGGTGGCGCTCCGCCGTCGCGCGGCCCAGGAACTGCAGCGCGTAGAGGATCTGCCGCATCGCGTCCCTCGCACCGGGGTGTCCATCGATCTGCAACGATAGTAGCCCGGGCGGGCGGCGCGCGCATCGCCCGAAAGGGATACTTTACCCAGGGCGGTTTCAGCGGCGGGGGGGATCGTCTTCGTCCGGCGGCAGTCCCGCGTGCAGCGCCCAGATCGCCACCTGGGTGCGCCGGTCGAGCCCCAACTTGGTCAGGATGTGCTTGACGTGGAGGTTGGCCGTGCCCTCGGTGATGAAGAGCGTCGCGGCGATCTCGCGGTTGCTCAGCCCGCGGGCGACGAGCGCCGCCACGTCGCGCTCGCGCCGGCTGAGCGGGCCCGCCGCCGGCCGGTCCAGGCCGGCGGCGCCCGGCGGGACGTAGATGGCCATGCCGCGCGAGATCGCCTGGTCGAGCGTCAGGGCGCGCCCCCGCGCGCGGGCGGCGGCGAGCGCCGCGGCGCCGATCCGGGCCCTGACGGCGGCGACCTGCTCGTCGTAGCCGGCCTGGTCGGCCGGCCCGAGGGCGGCGCGGGACTCGTCGACCAGCGCGTCGACCGCGCCGAGGAGTTCGGCGGCCGGCTCGGGCCGGCCCAAGCCCGCCAGGACGCCGCCGAGCGCCGCGAGTGATTCGGCGATCCCCGGCTTCGCGCCGAGCTCGCGCTCCAGGTCCAGGCTCGCCTGCAGCAACTCGACGGCCGAGCGCAGGCGTCCCCGCGCCAGGGCCGCGCCGCCGAGGCCGCGCTTCGCCCAGGCGATGCCCCGCCGGTTGCCCAGGTTCAGGAACAGCGCCAGGCTCTCCGTGTAGCGGTCCCACGCCCGCGCGACGTCCCGCTCGCACCGGGCGATGTCGCCGAGGCTCGCCAGGGAGATGGCGACATAATAGGGATGCTCCAGCGTCCGCCGGAGCGCCAGCGCCTCCTCGACGTGCGCCCGCGCCGCCGGGTAGTCGCGGCGCAGCAGGGCCAGGCGCCCCAGGCTGGTCAGGGCCAGGGCGATGCCCCAGCCGTCGCCGAGGCGGCGGAACAGGCCCAGGCTCTCCTCGAGCAGCCGGCCCGCCGCCTCGGGGTCGACGGGCAGCGTCGCGTCGCCGAAATCGAAGAGGCAGAGCGCGAGGCCCCAAGGCTCGTCCACTTCGCGGAAGATGGCCACGCTGCGCGCGAGCAGGGCGCGGGCGGTGGCCGCATCGCCCTGGTACCCCCAGGTGCGGCCGAGCACGCCGACGGCGTAGCCCAGGCCGGCCCGTTCCCCGAGCGCATCGCAGATCGCGGCGCTCTCCTCCAGGTAGGGCCGCGCCGCGGCGTAGTCGCCCTGCAACCAGGTCAGCGTGCCGGCGGCGAGGAGTGTCTGCGCCCGCCCCCGCGTGTGGGCCGCGGCGCGATCGCGCGCCAGGAGCGCCTCGCACCACCGCCGCCCCTCGGTGACCTGGCCGCGGAAGACCCAGAACCACCAGATCGCCCCCGCCAACGCCAGCGCGGTTTCGACCAGCCCCGGATCCCCCTCGCTCGCGGCGAAGACCGCCCGCAGATTGTCGAGCTCCGCGGAGAGCCGCCCGAGCCACGGCCCGCGTGACCCGCCGGCCAGGTGCGGTTCGGCCGCCCGCCCGAGGGCCAGGAAGTGCCGGGCGTGGCGGCGCCGGGTCGCGGCGAGCTCGCCCGATCGCTGCAACTCGTCCGCCGCGAAGTCGCGGATCGTCTCCAGCAGGCGATAGCGCGGCGGGCCGCCGGCCGGCCGCTCGACCGCGACCAGCGAGGCGTCGACGAGGCGGGCCAGCGCCGCCGTCACCGCGAAGTCCGCGTGCGCGCCGTCCGCCGCTGCCGAGTCGCGGCAGACGGCGTCGGCCGCCTCGGCGGTGAACCCGCCCGCGAAGACCGCCAGCCGGCGCAACGCCGCCCGGTCGGCGGCGGACAGGAGGCGGACGCTCCAGGCGATCGCCGCGCGCAAGGTCCGCTGGCGCGATGGGAGATCGCGCGGGCCGTCGCCGAGGAGGTCGAGCCGCCGGGGGAGGTGCGCGAGGATCTCACCCGGCGACCAGGCGCGGGCGCGCGCGGCGGCCAGCTCGATCGCGAGGGGCAGGCCGTCGAGGCGCGCGCAGATCGCGGCGACGACCGGCGCGTCGGCCGGGGTCAGGGCGAACTCGGGCCGGAGCGCCCGAGCGCGCTCCACGAAGAGGGCGACCGCCGGGAAGCGCGCGAGTTCGGCGGGATCGGGCGCGGCGCCGGGGGGCGGCAGCGCCAGCGGCGGCACCGGGAACTCGTATTCCCAACGCACCCGGAGCGGGGCGCGGCTCGTCACCAGCACCTTCAGGTCGGGGCAGCCCGCCAGCAGGTCGGCCACCTGGACGCCCGCCGCGAGCACCTGCTCGAAGTTGTCGAGGACGAGCAGCGCCTGCTTGGCGGCGAGGTAGTGCCGGAGGGCCATGAGGGTCGGCTGCGCGGCGACTTCTTGCAGGCCGAGCGCGGCGGCGACCGTCGGGACGACGAGCGCGGCGTCGAGCACCGGGGCCAGCTCGACGACGGCGACGCCATCCGGGAACTCTTCGCGCAGGTCGGTCGCGAGCGCGAGCGCCAGGCGCGTCTTGCCGACGCCCGGCGGGCCGGTGAGGGTCAGCAGGCGCACGTCGGGGCGCAACAGTTGCCGGCGCGCGGCGGCGAGGTCCTGCTCGCGCCCGAGGAGCGACGTGGGCTGCGTCGCCCACTCGGGCGCGGGGCAGGCCGCGGCGTCAGGGCCGGCCCCGGCCGGGCCGGCGTGGTCGGACTGGCCCAGGCGTCGCTGCCCCCCAGCCATGGGAGCCCCCGCCCGTCCCGCCCCGCGTCGCGGCCGGGCGCCGCTCACCGCGCGGGGTGTCACCTCGACAGGTCGCTTCTCGATAGGAGCATAATACCACGCCGGGCGGCGGGCGTCAGGGCGCTACGCCGGCTGGCCGACGCCCTCGCGCAACGGGCGCAGGGCCGCGGCCAGGCGCGCCAGGTCGTCGAGCATGCCCGTCGCGGCCGTCTCCATGACCTCGTTCGCCCGGAGCCGGCCCTCCTCGTCGAGGAACTGCCGGACGAAGGGGATCGACACCGCCGTCGGCACGGGCATCATCGCCAGCGCCGTGACGACCTGCTTGGCCATCTGCACCGCGCGCGTCCCGGCCGACACGCCGCCGTAACTGACGAAGCCGACCGGCTTGTAGCGCCATTCCTGGTTGAGATAATCGAGCGCGTTCTTCAGCGGCGCGTTGAACCCGTAGTTGTACTCGGGCATCACGAAGACGATGGCGTCGGCCGCGTCGACGCGCGCGCTCCAATCCTTCGTGTGCTGATGCGTGTATTGCCGCAGGCGCGGGTGCTGCGGCTCGTCCATGAAGGGCAGATTGATCGCGGCGAGATCCGCGACTTCGACCGCGAAGCCGCCGTGCGCCGCGGCTCGCTCCTTGAACCACTCGGCGACCGGCAGGCCGACGCGCCCCGGGCGCGTGCTGGCGATCACGATCAAGAGTGTCGGCTTCCGTTCCAGTACCATGCGTGTCGCTCTCCCGTACTCCATCTCTCCCGGAGCGGGCCGCGCGCCCACCCCACCGTCCACGAGAACCGTGCGGCGGGCAGGGATATTCCCGCGGGACGGCGGGGAGCGGGGCGGGATCAGAGCGCGACGCGCAGGTCGAGCGGCGTGGCGGGCGCGAACTCGCCGGCGTAGGCGCGGCGATGCAACTCCTCCGCCGAGGCGCCGGCGCGCCGGGCGGCGACGAACTGATCGGGGTCGAAGGGGGCGCCGATCGGGTTGGCGGCGAACTCCGCCGTGGTGCGCATGAACGCGGTGGACCGCGCCCAGTCGCCGAAGTTGTCGTACTGCAGCTCGACGCTGTTGCCGTCGGGGTCGACGTAGTAGAGGGAGGTCGTCATGCCGTGGTCCAGGCAGGCGTGCGGCACGATCTCGGCCGCCTTCAGCCGCTCGTAGGTCGCGAGCAGGTCGTCCAGCGAGGGGTACTCGTAGGCGCTGTGGTGCAGGCCGCTGTGGGCGAGCTTGTCCGGGTCGTCCGCGCAGCCGGGGGGCGCGAGCAAGGCCAGGCGGTGGTTCGCCGCGTCGTTGGTCAGCCAGGCGCCGCCCGGGAACTGGAACACCACGTCCATGCCGAGCACCTGGCCGTACCAGGCGACCATCTCCGCGAGGCGGGTCGTCTTGAGGTTGACGTGGTGCAAGACGGGCGTCGGGATCGCGTCGCCGGCCATGGCTAGCCCCCTCCTTCCGCGCGGGCGGCGCCGGCCCGACGGCGCGCCGCCCCGCTCGATCTCCGCTATTGCGACAGTACCACAATGCGCACACGAGCGCGGCCTTTGACAGCGGCCCCCGCCGCCCGCAAGATAGGGGCGCGGATTGGCGCGCTAGCGACGACGAGGTGAACGATGGCGAAACTCTCGTTCGGGATCAAGACGGCGCCGCAGTTCACGACCTACGACGCGATGCTGAAGATCTGGCAGGAGGCCGACGACAACCCCGCCTTCGAGCACGCCTGGCTCTTCGACCACTTCGCCCCGATCGGCGGGCTCGACATCAACGGCCCCTGCCTGGAGGGCTGGACCCTCCTCGCCGCCTACGCTGCGCTGACGAAGCGCCTGCGCGTCGGCCTGATGGTCGCCGGCATCACCTACCGCAACCCGGCCGTACTGGCGCACATGGCGGCGACGGTGGACATCGTCTCCAACGGCCGGCTCGACCTCGGCCTCGGCGCCGGCTGGAACGAGTACGAACACCACAGCATGGACATCCCCTTCTACACGCCGGCCGAGCGCATCCGCCGCCTCGGCGAAGCCTGCGAGATCATCAAGCGGCTCTTCACGCAGCACCTCACCGACTTCGACGGGCGTTACTACCACATCAAAGAGGCCCGCTGCGAGCCGAAGCCGGTGCAGAAGCCCTACCCGCCGTTCGTCATCGGCGGCGGCGGCGAGCAACTGACGCTCCGGGTGGTCGCTCGCTACGCCGACGTCTGGAACCACGTCGGCGGCTCGGTCGACACGTTCAAGCACAAGGTCGAGGTGCTCCACCAGCATTGCGCGGCCGTCGGGCGCGACCCCGCCGAGATCGCCCTCTCGGTGCAGGTGCCGGTCAACAACGATGACCTCGCGGCCACGACGAAGGCGACGCAGGACTACGTCGCCGCGGGCGCGACGCACATCGTCTACACGCTGCGCGCCCCCTATCCCGACGGCATCGTCGCGCGGTTGGCGGATGAGGTCGTGGCGAACGTGAGAGCGTGAGGGCGTGGGAGCGTGGGAGCGTGGCGCGAGCCGGTAGGTAGAGGGAAATCGGGGCGTAGGGCTGACCTCGCGACGTGGGCTTACCCCCCGGCCGGCGACGCTCTCACGCTCTCACGCTCCACGCTCTCACGGACACAGGGAGGCAACCATGCAGGCAACGCCGGGGCGCTACACCCCGCCCGAGGCCGTCGTCGCCGCGCTGCGCGCGCACGGCGTCGACCTCTTCTTCGGGCTCGACGGCGACCACGTGATCCCGCTCTTCGACGCGCTGGCCGACGCGCCCGACATCCGGCCCGTCACCGTGCGCCACGAGAACACCGCCGCGATCGCCGCCGAGGTCTACGGCCGGCTGACCGGCCGCCCCGGCGTCGTGATCGTCACGGCCGGGCCGGGCGCGACCAACTCCCTCGCCGGCGTCGCGGGCGCCTACGCGGCCGGCGTGCCGCTGGTCCACATCTCCGGCGGCGTGCCGGCCGGCGCGGCGAAGGAGGCGTTCCACGGCATCGACGAGCCCGACTTCCTCGAGCGCGCCTTCGCCGCCGTGACCAAGTGGTCCACGCGCGTCGAGGCCGCCCGCGAGATCCCCGGCGCGCTCCGCCGCGCCTTCGCCCTGGCGATGAGCGGCCGGCCGGGGCCGGTCCACGTCGAGATCGCGCTGAGCGCCTTCCAGGCCGACCCGATCGAGGTCGCGCCGGACGACCTGGTCGAGCCGGATGGCGCGCCGGCGGCGCCGGACTTCGCGCCGCTGGTCGCGCGGCTCGCCGGCGCGCGGCGGGTCGCGATCGTCGCGGGCAAGGGCGCCTGGTGGCCGGTCGCGAGCGCCGGGCTGGTGCGCCTGGCCGAGCGGCTCGGCGCGCCGGTCGCGCACACCTGGGACGGCCAGGCCGCCTTCCCGACGGTCCACCCGCTCTCCACCGGCCCGTGGGGCGGCTCGACCGGCAGCCACCCGCACGCCGCGCGCGCCGTCGC
>DASSSV010000461.1:0-47227 GCA_035708265.1 Thermomicrobiales bacterium
ACTGCACCAGGAAGAGGCGGGCGCGCTCGACGTCGTCGGTCGTCTCGGGCTCCGCGTTGGCGCGGGTGAACTCCTCGCGCGCCCACGGCGTCAGCGCGAGGGCCTGCGCCAGCTCGGCCGGGCGTTCGCGGATGACGCGGAAGAGGTTGACGACCTGCGAGTCCAGGTCGTTGACCAGCTCGATCGGCGCGGGCGGCTTGGCGAAGAGGACCGCGCCGCTGCCGAAGTAGGGCTCCAGGTAGACGCGGTGCGGCGGGAACTGCGCCACGATCCAGGGCGCCAGGAGCCACTTCGCGCCGGGGTACTTCAGGATCGGTTGGAGGCGGTGCTCCATCCCGTTGCGCGGCATGCGACCCTCCGCGGTTAGGGTTGTTTCGCGGAATCGCTACTCAGCAGCAGCACTCGGGGGCGCGCCCCGGCCGGCCGGCGCGAGGGCGAGCTGGAACGCCACCGAGTACGGCGTGTCGAGCCCGCGGTCGGCCGCGAGCCGCGCCATCGCCTCGGCGGCGATGGTGTCGGGGTCGTAGGCGACGCCCCGGGCCTCGCAGAGCGCGGTCAGGCGGCGCATCTCCGCCGTGAGGTCGAGGTAGGCGACGACCTGCTCGACGAGGGCGCGGCTGTTGGGGCGGATGCGCACGACCGACTCCTTTCCTGAGTGCCGAGCGACGAGCGATGAGCGATGAGCAGGCTGCCGGCAGTCGGCGATCGGCGTTCGGGAGGCATGGCTGACGGCTGACCGCTGACCGCTGACCGCTCGTTCCACTCATCGCTCATCGCTCAGCACTCATCGCTCATTGGGCGCGACGCGCCTGGACAGACCGGCCCGACGCCCCCGCTTGCGAGACGGAGGGGCGCGGCACGCCGTAGAGCTCGAACTGGGGGTCCACGGGGCGGCCGAGCGCCGCGCCGTAGACGCGCGCGAGAACCTCGGCCTCCGGCCAGGCCGGGGCGCCGGCCTCGATGCGCTGGAGCGTGCGCAGGCAGTAGCCGAGCCGCGTGGCCGCCTGGCGCTGCGTCCAGCGCAGCTCGCGGCGGAGGCGGGCGGCGGGCGAGGCGGCGCTCACGCCAGCGCCCGCGAACCGGCCGGCTGCTCGCCGGCGGCGCCGGCGCCGGGGTAGCGCACGGCCAGGGCCTCGGCGACGACCGTTGAGCGCGTCACGTGGCGCGCGGCCGCCTCCTGCCGGACCTCGTCGGCGACGGGCTCGGGCAGGCAGACGGTCAGCGAGCGGTAGCCGACGCCGTGCCGCTGCCGCCGCGGCCCGCGCGGCCTCGTGCGCTGCTGGGATGCGATCGCCTCGCCCATGGGGGCATCCTCCTCCGCCCATTCGCTTCTAGTTGTAGTATACTAGGACTAGTAAATCAAGTCAAGTAGTATAGTGCTTGTCTATGGTATACTCCGACTAGTAGCGAGCCACGGGCGGGGGGGCGGCCGACGCGGGACGGCGCCGGCGCGGCGGTTGTACCCGCGCGGGGCGCGCCACACCGGAGGGGCGGGGTGTCGTGCGGCGCGACGACATGGAGGAGGGGCCGTGGGAGAGCGGGGCCGTGGAAGGGGTGTGGCATGCCGGGTGAGGGCCGCGGGGACCTCGGGGTCCTGCTGAAGCGCATGCGCGAGAGCAGGGGGTACACGCAGAAGGCGCTCGCCGCGCGCGCGGGGGTGTCGCAGGAGCTGGTCAGCCACATCGAGACGGGGCGGGTGACGCGGCCGTCGCGCGACTCGCTGCTGGCGCTGGCAGGCACGCTGGGCGTCGCGCCCGACCCGCTGCTGGAGGCGGCCGGCCGGCTGGACGATCAGGAGCGGCGCGTCGGGTCGGGACCGCTGGCGGCGGGCCGGGACCTGATCGCCTGGATCGAGTCGCGGCCGGACCTGGTGGAGGAGCTGGAGACGCTCAGGCGGAACAACTCGCCCGAGATCTACCAGCAGGTGCTGGCGGGACTGGCGCGGGCGTGGGAGGCGAGTTTCCGCCTGGCGATGGGGGCGTTCGCGGCCGGCGGCGAGGACGCCGCGGGACGTCGGGCGTGAGGAGGAGGGCGGCGACGGGGCCGGAGGCCGTGAGGGGGCGGTCGCCGGCAGCGTGCCGACGTGGGCACGATGGAGGTAGAGACGCCGTGGGCCCGGCAGAGGAGTCGTGGCGAACACAGGGGTTGCCGTGGTTCGAGGTCGACGGGCTGGATCGGCGTTATCTGCTCAGGTGCCGGGAGGCGCCGCCGTGCGCGGTGCTGCCGGCCGGGCTCGAGGCGTGGGCGCGGGAGGACGCCTTCGCGGGCTGTCTCATGGACCTGGAGCTGGCCTGCACCGGGCGGCTGGCGCTGTGGGAGCGCCTGCTGCGGCTGGTGGAGGCGCCATCGGGTCCCGCGGCGGCGGGGCTGGCCGCGGCGGGGATCGCGGCGCTCATCAACCTGGTGGACGGGCTGAACTGGGCCGAGCGGGCGCTGGGCTTGGTCGCGTCCCTCCCCTGTTGAGCGGCGACGAGCGATGAGAGATGGGCCGCGAGCGACGAGGCCGACCGCCAGTTCGTCGCTCGCGGCTTGCACAGAGGCCCTTTAGTTCGGTGGAGAATAGAGGGGGCGTTAGGCCGGTTTTTGGCGCCACAGCAAAGACTTCCCGTTGGGTAGTGTCCGCTTGCCTCCGGAGTAAGAGGTCGCAGGTTCGAGTCCTGCCAGGCGTACCACCGAATCCCCAATGGCAGAGCCGAAAAGCAAGGGCGGGGGCAATCTGGCTCCCGCCCTTCGCCTTGCCGGTGAGTGATGCCGTGAGTGACCAGGAGCACGCCGCATCGCGTGGTTGGCGCCAGGAAGGGCCGCGATGCGTCGTGCCAGCGTCCTCACGCCACCAGTTCGCGCCCGGCCGCGAAGCGCTCGTGCTCGCCGTGGTCGATGATCTCGCGCAGATGGCGGGCGACCTGCCAGACGTCCGCGAACGAGGTGTAGAGCGCGATCGGCGCGAGGCGCACGACGTTCGGCGGGCGGAAGTCGGGCACGACGCCGCGCGCCTTGAGCGCCTTGGCGATCCGCGCGCCGTCGGCGTGCTCGACCGCGACGTGCCCGCCGCGCCGGTCGTCCTCCTGGGGCGTGCCGATGGCATAGTGATACGGCGCGGCGGTCAGGCCGGTCGCGTCGAGCAGGTCCATCAGGTAGCGGGTCAGGGCGAGCGACTTGGCGCGCACGCGCGCGATGCCGGCCTCGCCGAAGATCGCCAGCGAGCCCAGGAGCGGCGCGCTGCTGAGGGCCTGGACGGTGCTGATCTGCCAGGCTCCGGCATCCTGCGCGGGGATGAAGCCGGGCGTCATGTCGAACTGCCGCGCCTTGTCGCTGCCCCACCAGCCGGCGAGCCCCGGCGCCGCGCCGAAGTGCCGGCGGTTGACATAGAGCCCGGCGGTGCCGCCCGGCCCGTTGTTGAGGTACTTGTAGTTGCACCAGCAGGCGAAGTCGACGTCCCACTCGTCGAAGCGGTGCGGCACGGCGCCGACCGAGTGGCAGCAGTCGAAGCCGGCCGGGACGCCGCGCGCGTGCGCCGCCGCGGTCAGCCCGGCGATGTCGAAGAGTTGCCCGCTGCGGTAGAGGACCGAGGGGAGGACGAGCAGCGCGACCTCGTCGGTCAGCGCGGCGACGATGTCCTCCTCGGCGATCGTGCGCCCGTCGCGGCTGCCGACGAGGACGAGGTCGCCCTCCGGGTCGGCGCCGCGCAGCGCGAGCTGGCTGCGCAGCGCGTAGAGGTCGGAGGGGAAGTCGAGCGCGGTGGCGACGATCTTCCGGCGCCGCCCAGCCGGCCGGTAGAAGGTGGCGACGAGGCTGTGCAGGTTGACGGTCGTCGTGCCGGTGACGACGACCTCGTCGGCCGCGGCTCCGACGAGCGGGGCGGTGCGTTTGCCGAGTTCCTCGCCGAGGTAGTACCAGGGCGTCGGCGCGCCGAGCCAGCCGTCGATGCCGAGGTCCTTCCACTCGCCGAGGACGCGCAGCACGGCCGCCTCGGCGTCGCGCGACAGCAGGCCCAGCGAGTTCCCGTCGAAGTAGAGGATCTCGGGCCGCAGGTAGAAGCGCTCGCGGAAGGGCGCGAGGGCGTCGGCGCGGTCCAGTTCGGCGGCGTAGTCGGCGTCGGTGCGCATGGCGGCGTGCTCCTTCGGAGACGACAGACGGTAGACGATAGACGAAAGGTGGCGGACGGCGGATGGCAGGGGCAGTATAGCGCGGTTTGGCGGGCGACAGCGGAAGCCGGCGGCTGAAGAGGGACGGTCAGGAGGGTGGTGCGCAGCCCCGACCGCGATGCCCGGGGCGGCCCGGGTCAGCACTTCTGACGTCTCGCTGCCGTTTGACACCCCGGCCGGCGCGTGGTACGACTTGCCGCCAGAGCCACAACGGGGACGGTGCCGCGGCGCGTGTTCGACGGGGGAGGGTCGCCCATGGAGGTAACGGAGCGGCGTGCGCCGGCGCGAGAGGCCGCCCCGACGCGGCGGCTGACCGGCGGGCAGGCGGTCGTGGAGGCGCTGCGCGCGGGGGGCGTCGACACCGTCTTCGGCATCCCCGGCGTCCACAACCTCGCCATCTACGACGCCCTGCGCGACGCGCCCGACGTCCGGCACGTCGTCTGCCGGCATGAGCAGGGCGCGGGCTTCTGCGCCGACGGCTACGCCCGCACCTCCGGCCGGCCGGGCGTCTTCGTCACTACCACCGGCCCCGGCGCGACCAACGCCTTCACCGCGCTCGGCGAGGCGTGGTCCGACTCCTCGCCGGTGCTCCACCTCGCCTCGCAGCTCGCCACGCCGCTGATCGACCGCGAGCGCGGCGTCAACCACGAGATCGTCGACCAGGCCGGCACCTTCCGCCACATCACGCGCCACCACGAGAGCGTCCGCGACCACGCGTGCATCGCCCCCGCCGTCGCCGAGTGCCTGACGGCGATCCAGAGCGGGCGCCCCCGCGCGGCCTACCTCGACTTCCCCGAGGACGTCCTCAACGCCAGCGGCGAGGTGACGGTCGCGGCGCCGCTGCCGCCCGCGCGCCCCGCGGCCGACCCCGACGCCGTGCGCCGCGCGGCCGAGCGGCTGGCCGGCGCCCGCCGACCCGCCATCATCGCCGGGGTCGGCGTCCACCGCTCGGGGGCGTCGGACGAGTTGCTGCGGCTGGCCGAGGCGCTGCAGGCGCCGGTCTTCGAGACCGCGCCCGGCCGCGGCGCCATCCCCGGCGACCACCCGCTCGCCGTCGGCGGTCGCTGGACCGACGAGCCGCGGCTGTGGCGGGTCCTGGCCGAGTCGGACGCGCTGCTGGCGGTCGGCACGCGCCTCGGCGGGGGCAGCACGTCGAACTGGAAGGTCCCGCTGCCGCCGCCGATCCAGCTCGACGCCGACCCGGCGATGATCGGCAAGAACTACCCGGTCGCGCTGGCGCTGGAAGGCGACGCCCGCGCCACGCTCGCGGCGCTCAACGAGGAGGTCGCGCGGCTGGGCGCGCGGGCGGACGCGGGGCCGGCGCGCGCCGTGCGGGCGCTCTGCGATGCGCTGGACGCCGAGATGCGCGCCGCCCACCCCGTCCCGATGGGCGTACTCGACGACCTGCGCGGCGCGCTCGACCGCGACGCCATCGTCACCAACGACAGCCTGATCCAGTACTGGACGGCGCGGCACCTGCCGGTCTACACCCCGCGCTCGTACCACATCCCCTGGATCTACGGCACGCTCGGCTCGGCGCTCCCCTTCGCCATCGGCGCCGCCGTCGCCGCGCCGGGGCGGCAGGTCGTCGCCATCGGCGGCGACGGCGCGTTCATGTTCACCTGCGCCGAACTGGCGACCGCGGTGCAGGCGGGGGCGAACGTCGTCTGCGTCGTCTGCAACGACCGCGGCTACAACGCGATGCGCCGCCACCAGCGCCTGCGTTACGGCGACGACCGGGTCATCGCCAGCGACCTCGCCACGCCCGACTTCGCGGCGCTCGCCCGCAGTTTCGGCGCGCTCGGTCTCGCGCTGGACTCCCCCGCCGACCTCGGCCCGGCGCTGCGCGAGGCCCTGGCCGCCGGCCGCCCCGCCGTGCTCGACCTGCCGCTCGCGCTCGACATCCCGTGGAAGTGACGCGGGGCGTGGGCCGTGGTGCGTAGAGGGTTGTGATGGCCCATCCCATCCCAAGCGTCGCTCTGGTCCGTTACGCGAGGGGGCGGCCCCGACGAGGGGGAAGGCGGTCGCCCGATTCCACGCCGCCACGCTTTACGCCCTTCGGCCCACGCCCCACGGCTCACGGCCCCCTCGTTTGACGCCCCGCCGCGCCGGTGCTAGAATCGGGCCACTCTGTTGGGGGACAGAGTCCGCCGCCAGCCCGCGCTGGCGTTTCGCCTCTCGCGCGTGCAACTCGTCGAGCCCGGCGCGCGGCCACCGCCGCGTCGGGGAGTCGTACCATCGCTGGGGGAGTGCCTTATGGCCGCAGCACCGGTCGACCGCTGGCCACGCAAACGGCGCGTGCTCATCGCCGACGACGAGTCGATCATCCGCATGGACCTCGGGGAGATGCTGACCAACCTCGGCTACGAGGTGATCGGCGAGGTCGGCGACGGGGCCGCGGCGGTGGAACTGGCGAAGAAACTCTGCCCCGACCTGGTCATCATGGACATCAAGATGCCCGGCGTGGACGGCATCGCCGCGGCGCGGGAACTGACGCGCGAGCGCGTCGCCCCGGTGCTCCTGCTGACCGCCTACAGCGAGCAGAACCTGGTCGAGCGCGCGAAGGAGGCCGGCGTCGTCGCCTACCTGGTCAAGCCCTTCCGCGAGGCCGAGCTGATGCCCTCGATCGAGGTCGCGCTCAGCCGCTTCGCCGAGTTCCAGGCGGTCGAGAAGGAGGTCGGCTCGCTGAAGGACGCGCTGGAGACGCGCAAGGTCGTCGAGCAGGCCAAGGGTGTGCTGATGGAGACGCACGGGCTGAAGGAGGCCGAGGCGTTCCACCGCATCCGCAAGGCCAGCATGGACACCCGCAAGTCCATGCGCGAGATCGCCGAGGCGATCCTCCTGGCCCACCAGCTCGAGAAGTCGTCCTCGCCCTGAAACGGCGTATTCCGCCCGGGCTCTACGGCGGCCGCCCGCGCTGGGCGCGGGCGGCCGCGTCGTCTCCGCGCGCGGTCAGAGGCGGGGCCGCGCGATCCTGGCGGGCGCCAGGCCGGCCGGCTTGGTCGGCGCGGGGGTCGGGTGCGGCGTCGGGATGGGGGTCACGGTCGGCACCGGCGTCGCCGTCGGGACCGGCGTCGGGGTCGGCGGGCGGCTGATCTCCACGCGCACGGTCGGCGGCTGGTCCACCAGTTGCAGGTCGGGTGGCAGGGTGACGTGCGGCGTGATAGTGTAGACGCCCGGGCCGAGGCCCTGCAGGTCCGCCTCGACCTTGAGGTCGCTGCCGTTGAGCTGGCGCAGGCGGTCCAGCGGCCCGCTGACGGTGATGGTGATGTCCTCCGGGGTGATCGTCGTGCGGAGGCCCGCCCCGACGTTCACCGCCGTGACGCGCAGCCCGGTGAACTGCTGCCGCACCTGCTGCAGCTCGATCTGCACCTGCACGTTGATCGTCACCGGGTCCACCAGCCGGATGCCCTGCGGCAACTGCAACTGGACGTTGTAGACCGAGAAGGACTTGGTCTGTCCGCCGACGTCGATCGGCGCGGTCGAGATCTGGATGAGCTGGTTGAGCGTGTCCGCCGGCCCGTCGACCACCACGGTCGGCGGGCTGACCGTCCAGCTCGCCACGCGGTAGCCCTCCGGCGGCGATCCGGTGAGGTCCGGCACGACGCTGACCGTCCGCCCGACCCGCGTGACGGTGATGGTGGCGTCGACGCTGGCCGGGTCGATCGTCACGCCGGCGACGCGGTTGCCGGCGGCGTCGCGCGCCTCGGGCGTGAACTGCGCCTCGAAGGTGTCGCGGTGGTCGCCCAGCGCGATCGGCAGCACGACGCGCGCGACGCGCCCGACCGCCGTGGCCGGCCCGCTGACGGCGACCTGCTTGGTCGCGACGTCGACGCCGGTGATGCTGTAGGACGCCGGCGAGGGCTGCGTCTCGGGGTCCAGCGGGAAGGTCTTGCTGGCCTGGCGGTCCACCGTCACCGCGATCGTCCGCGGCGTGACGCCGACGACGCGCACCTGCGCGGGCGTGTGGACCTTGACCGGCAGGTTGACGGTGCCGGGGCCCTTCACGCCGGACAGGTCGAGCTCGGCGTGCAGGTCGCTCGCGCCGACGCGCTGGATCGCCGAGTTCGGGCCGCGCACGTCGACGGCGACGGCCGGCAGCTTGTCCTGGTCGAGCACGACCAGGCCGGCCGGCCGGTTGACGATCGCCACGGTGACGCCGGTGAAGCGCGCGGCGGTGTCGGGGTCCTGCTGGTTGGTGACCCAGGCCCAGAGGAGGATGGCCAGGACGAGGGCGAAGAAGGCGCGCCAGAGGACCGCGCCGTCGAGCCAGTGGGGGAGGTGGCGTTTGGCGCCCACGATGCCCGCCCCCTCAGCCCTTGTCGCGCTGCCGGCCGCTGCGCTCGTCGCGGTCGCCGCCCATGCCGAGGAGCGTGCGCAGCTCGTCGCGCAACCGGTCGCCGGTCAGGTCGTGGTCGATCTCGCCGTTGTGGGCCAGGGCGATGCCGCCGGTCTGCTCGGAGATGATCAGGGCGATGGCGTCGGACTCCTCGCTGATGCCGAGCGCGGCGCGGTGGCGCGTGCCGAACTGGCCGGGCAGTGGCCCCTCGGCCAGCGGCATGATGCAGCGCGCGGCGACGATGCGGTCGCCACGGACGATCACGGCGCCGTCGTGGAGGGGCGAGTTCTTGAAGAAGATGTTGATGAGGAGCTGGCTGGTCAACTGCGCGTCGAGCAGCACGCCCTTGTCGGCGTAGTCCTGCAGCCCGGTATCGCGCTCGATCACGATCAGCGCGCCGATCTGCTGGCGCGCCAGCGAGGTGGCGGCGCGCACCAGCTCCTCGGTCGTGGTGCTGCCGGGGTGGGCGTGGTCGGTAGAGAGGAAGGGCAGGTTGAGCCAGGAGCCGGTGTGGCCGAGTTGCTCCAGCGCGCGGCGGAGTTCGGGCTGGAAGATGATCGGGATGGCCAGGACGAGCGCGGGGAGGGAGGTGCCGAGCAGCCAGCTCAGCGTCCGCAGCGGCAAGACGGTGCTGAGGAAGACCAGCGCGACGATCAGGATCAGGATGCCGCGCAGGAGCGGCAGCGCGCGCGTGCCCTGGGCGATCGTGAGCAGCCAGAAGAAGATCGCCGCCACGACGAGGATATCGAGTACCGCGAACGGGGTGACGCGGTAGATCAGCCAGAAGAATTCGGGCATCAGGACTCTCGCGCGCGCGGGACGCGGGGCGCTCACCCCCGCGGCCGGCGCCCAAACACAGCATGGCTCGGGGCGCGCCCCGCGAGGGCGGCGTGCTCCGCGCCGGCCACCGTGTTTGTATTATAGCGCAGACGGCAGATGGCAGACGCAGAAGAGTTGCGAGTTGATAGTTCATGGTTGATAGTGGGGCGCGCCTCCGCGACACTATCAACTGTCAACTGTGAACTACCAACTCCTACTGCCGTCTGCCGTCTGCCGCCTCCCTCGTCACGCCGGGCGCTGCTCCTTGGCGAGCATCGCCATCGCCGTCTGGCGCGCCCTGGCCTGCGGGTCGTCGGGGGTGAGGCGGACGAGGCGGCGGTAGACGCGCTCGGCCTGGGCGTACTCGCCGACCGAGGCGAGCGCCTCGCCGAGCCGGTTGTAGGAGTCGGCGTCGCGCGGGTCGAGCACGATGACCTGGTGCAGCGCCGCGATGGTGTCCTGCGGGCGCCGCTGCTCCCAGAAGGTCCGCGCGATCGTCCGCTGCTGCTCCGCCGCCTCGGCCTGCCGCCCGCCCTGCAGCAGGCAGTTGATGTACGCCTGGCGCAGCGTCACGTTCTCCGGCGCGAGCGCGAGCACCTGGTCGTAGAGCGCGTAGGCCCGCTCCCGCTCGCCGATCATCCAAGCGGTGTCGGCCCCGCGGCGCAGCGCCTCCGCGGCCTCGACCTGCCGGCCGGCGCGCTGGTGGATCGCGGCGACCGCGTCGAGTTCGCGCAGCGCCTCGGCCGGGAAGCCGCGCTTGAGGTAGAGGTCGGCCAGGCGCGACTTGACGGCCAGATTGTCCCCCGCCAGTGCCGACATCTGCTTGAGCGTGTCGACCATCTCGATCAGCCGGCCGGCGTTAAGCTGCTGCGTGGCCAGATCGTCGAGCTCGTCGAGCGCCTGCCCCAGCCGGCCCTGCGCCTGGTAGAGCGCGGCGAGCCGCTGCCGCACCGTCGGGTCGGCCGGCAGGTCGACCTTCGCGCTCTCCAGCACGATCACCGCGTTGTCGTGCTTCCCGCTGGCGATCAGGTTCTCCGCCAGCGCGACGTGGAGCGCGCCGACCGAGAGGGTCTCGCCGAAGAGCGCCGTCCGCGCGGCGAACGCGGCGACCTCGCGCTCGCGCAGGAGTTCGGCCGCGCGCTGGAGCCATTGCCGCTCCGCCGCGCTGTCGCCGAGCGCCGCCGCGGCCTGCTTGCAGCCGTAGGCCAGGACGAAGCGGACCGTCGCGCGCAGCGGGCCGCTGCCGACCCGCTGGGCCGCCAGGAAGAAGTCGCGCGCGCGGGCGGGCTCCCCCAGGGCGAGCGCGAGGATGCCGGCCGCGACCTGGAGGTTGCCGGCCAGCCCCTCGGCGGTCGGGATGACCCGCGCGTAGAGTTCGATGGCGCGCCGGCGAGCGTCGCCGCCCGCGTCGCCGAGGAGGGCGACTAGGCGCTCCAGCGAGGCCCAGTGGATCGCGCCCTCGCTGAAGGTGAGCGCGATGTTGGCGCCCGCCGTGGCCGGCGCGTCGTTGCGGTCGCGGCGCAGCAGCGCCTGGTAATAACCGAGCGCGCGCGAGGGGTCGCCTCCCTCCAGGTGCAGGCGCGCGGCCAGATGCAGCGAGGCGCTGTCCCCCGCGCCGCCGCCGGCGAGGCGGTCGGCGTAGTCGAGCGCGACCGGGAGCTGGCCGAGGGCCGCGGCGCGCTCGACCAGGGCGCGGATGTCCACCCGGACGGCCGGGTCGCCGCCGTGGGTGAAATAGAGATCGGCCATGGTGGTCCACGGGCCGAGGTCGTCCGCGACGAGCGCGCCGAGGACGCGGTAGACCGGGATGGTGGACGCCGGCTCCTCCAGCGCGGTGTAGACGCCGATCAACTCGCGGCACTTCGCGGCGGCCTCGTTCAGATAGCCGAGGCCGGCGAGCGCCTCGGCCAGCCGCAGGTGGGCCGGCAGGTACTCGGGCGCCAGGACGATGACCTGCTCGCAGTCGTCGACGACGGCGTTGAAGTGCCCCTGGCGGTAGTCGTCGAGCGCGCGCGAGAGGAGGGCGCGCACGGCGCCAGGCTGCGCCAGTTCGCCCGGCAGCGGCACGGTCGGCGGCAGCGCGACGGGCGCCGGCAGGATCGTCGGCGCGAACTGGTACGGCGCCAGCGGCGCGGCGTCCCGCTCGTCGGGCAACACGGCGGTCGGCGTCACGCCGAGGCGGCCCAGGAGGCCCGTCCTGGTGACGCGCGCGGCGGCCTGCTCGGGGTCGAGCGGGCCGGTGAGCCGGCGGTAGGCCGTGCGCAGCCGGCCGGTGCCCTGGAGGCGGTCGCTGCCGCGCGCCCGGCTGAGGCCGATGCTGTCCTCGAGGAAGCCCGGCTGCTCGTCGAACGCCTCGAACGCGGCCGCGTCGTCCTCCTGCGCGCCGTCGTGGGCGGGCGGGGCGGCGTCGCGGGCGGGCGGCTGCAGGTCCAGCGCGGGCAGCGAGGCGCCGGGCGGGGCGGCGGTGTCGAGCGCCGCGGCGACGCCGCGCAGTTGCGCGATGTCGCGCGTGCCCTGCGCGCGGGCGGCCAGGAAGTCGGCCAGGGTCGAGGCGAGTTCGGCCGCGCGGTGGCGCTGGTCGAGCGAGGTGAAGGTGTCGATCGCCACGCGGAAGATGTGGCTGACCTCGGGGATCTGGTCGTCGGCGATCTGGTCGAGCGCGATGCGCGAGACCGCGGTGTAGAAATGCTCGCCCGCCGCGGCCAGCTCGCCGAGGGCGAGCTGGCACTCGCCGCTGGCGTAGTGCGCCGAGGCGCCGTACTCGGGCGAGTCGAGGCAGCGCTTGAGCAGCGTCACCGCGTCCTCGTAGAGCAACTGCTGCTTGTAGAGCAGGGCGAGGTTGTAGCAGACCTCGTCGGTGGCGTAGCCGGCGAGCAGCGCCTCCTCGTAGGTGCTGACCGCGCCGTCGAGGTCGCCTTCGCTCTCCAGGGTCACGGCGCGCTCGACGAGGCGTCGGAGCTGCGCCTCCCCCCCCGCCGGGCCGCTCGCCTGCACACTGGCCGTCATCCTGCGCTCCCGTTCTCGTGTCGCCTGGTCCTTGTGCCGCGGATCGCGCCCTGGCGGGGCGGCGCGGCCTCCGGCCGGGCACGACTCCGCGACGCCGTCGCGCCCGTGCCCGGCTCGCCACGCACCGTCACTGTCGAGTATAGGGACCGGCCGGGGCAGGGACAATGCCGGCGGCATAGTACTTTTGCTCTGGGAATGCCGAGTCGTTCGTCACTGGGGGGCAGGGGCATGTGGGCCGTGGGCCGTGGGGCGTGGGCTGTCGGGTGTGGGCCGCGCATTTGACGTGGGGACGGACGATCAGACCGGCGCGGGTGAGGTCAGGGGATCGCGTAGCGCCGGGGGAAGCACCCAACCACGCGGCCGCCCCCCCGGCTTACGGCCTACGCCTCACGGCCCACGCCCTACGGCCCCCGCCGCCCGCCACGCGTCGACGGCCGGCGCAGGCCGCCGAAGGCGGGGTTGTCGTGGCGGCGGTAGTCGGGCGCGTCGATCAGGACGTAGCGGCACAGGTGCGTGTCGCTCAGGCGCGAGACGATCCGCGCGTCGATCTGCTCGAAGTCGTGGTTGCTGGTCACGACGGTGGCCAGCCCCTCGTTGTAGCGGTGGTTGAAGATCTGGAAGAGTTTTTCCTTGGCCCAGGGTGTCGCGTTCTCGGTGCCCAGGTCGTCGAGGATCAGGAGCGGCACGCTGCGCACGTCCTGGAAGAGCTGGTCGTAGGTCACGCCGCCGGTGTCGCTCGGGTTGAAGGTGGCGCGCAGGTGGTCGAGGAGGTCGGGCACGATGGTGAAGAGCGCGCGTCCCCCCTGGTGCGTGATGTAGTAGTTGGCGATCGCCGCGGCCAGGTGGGTCTTGCCGGTGCCGCAGTTGCCGTGGAAGAAGATCCAGGGCGTGCCGGTGCCCTTGGGGTCGCGCGCGTAGGCGACAGCGATGTCGCGCGCGGCGGCGACATCGCGGTTGACACCGGGGTCGAAGCTCTCGAAGGTCTTGTGCTCGAAGGGGCCGAGGTTGCCGATGCGCAGCAGTTCTTCGTGCTTGCGCCGCTCGCGCTCGCGGATGCGGCACTCGCAGGGAATCAGGCGCCCGAAGTTCGGGTCGGTGATCGGCACCTCGAAGCGGACGTAGCCCGCGCCCTTGCAGATCGGGCAGACCTCCTCGTCCGGCTCAGCCGCTGGCGGCCCGCCGACCCCGGTATTTCGCGGGATCGAACGTTCCAGCTCCTTGATGATGTCCCCGATGCTCCGCATCTGTGCCGCCCCGTCCTTCGGTCGCCCACTTCTCCAGGATCGCGCGGATGTAGCGCCAGTTGCGCTTGTTGTAGCTGACCGCCTCGCCGAAGGCGTCTTCGATCCAGTCGAGCGGGTAGCGCTCGGCCGCCTCGATGAGTTGGTCGGCGATCAGCGGCGTCAACAGGCCGATGTTCTGCTCGTAGAGGCGGAAGATATTCGGCCGGTCCGGCTCGATCAGCGGCGCCGGCTCGCCGGCACCGTGGAGGGCTGCCGGCGCGGCCAGGACGCCGCGCGCCATCTTCGCCAGCGCGTCGCGGTTGCGCGGCGTGTTCAGCAGGTACCAGGCCGCGCGCCGGCCGTCGGCGTGGTCCGCGACGAAGCGGAGCAGCGTGCCCCGCCCGGCCGCCAGGTCTAACCCCCGCCCGATGCTCTCGTCGGGCTCGCGGGGCGAGCCGAGCCGCTTCAGGCTCGCGCGGAGCGGCGGGTGCCGATAGACGACCTCCTCCGCCAGCGGCGCGTCGTAGCCGCCGGCCTCGGCCAGCAGGTCGAACGTGCAGAGGGTCACCTTCAACTCGGCCAGGTCGGCGATCTGCGGCAGCACCTCCGCGACGAAGGCGCGCGGCACCGCCAGCGACGGCTCCTCGGCCGCCAGGAAGCCCCCGAAACGCCTGGTCACGCCATCCCCCGCGATCCCGCCGCCCCGTGCCCGCCGGCCATCGCTACTCCGGTTCCCGATAGAGCTCGAGGTCGGCGAAGCGGGTGGTCTTCTCGAAGAAGCGCAGGTTGACCACGCCGAGCGGGCCGTTGCGGTGCTTGGCGATGTGCAACTCCGCGATGCCCTTCTTCTCCGTCTCCGGGTCGTACATCTCCTCGCGGTAGATGAACATCACCATGTCGGCGTCCTGCTCTATCGAGTTATGAACTACGATGTCACCGGAAATGAAATTCGACAACCCTTCGATGGTCAGATCGTAGACGTCCTCCTCGCCGTCGGGTTCGATCGCGACGATGGTGTCCCAGTAGACGTCGCTCTCGGCCAAGAGCGCGAGTTCCGGCGAGGCGACGACCGCGGCGACCCGGGCTGCGCGGTCGCGGCTGAGGTTTGCCTTGTAGAGCGTGCTACCGCAGTAACTACCGCCTAGCGCGGTCTGCATCTGCCGCGTCGTCAGCCCGGTGGTCTGCATCGCCGGCACGACCAGCGTACGCCAGAGTTCGCGCGGCAGGACGTCGCGATTCGTATTCGCCGCTCGGCCATCCAGGTGCGCGACGATCGCCTCTTGGTGGCGCTCCCGCTGCTCGCCCAGGCCACCGATCTGCGCGAAGAATCGGTCAACATCGGCGCGGCCGCTCACCGTCACATGGTGCTGGTCTCGCCCCTTGCCCGTCTGCGCGTACCGCGTCCGCGTCGCGTTGATGCCGAGCCGCAAGAGGAGCGATTGCACGTCACGGGCGAGGGGCCCGCTGCTCGAAGCGAAGTAGATGCCCGCATAGTGCTTCGCGCCCGCACTGAGATGCACGCAGCCGTCGGTCGCCCACAGGTGGCGCAGGAAGCGGGCGATACCCGGCGCGGGCTGGGCGAAGACGCCCTCGGGCACGAACTTCTCGTGCGAGCGCAGGCCGAAGACGCCGAGCTCGTCGAGCCAGGCGGCGACCGGGTTGCGGCGGCCGTGCGTGAGGCGATAGGCCGCCGGCAGGTAGACCTGGTACCAGCCCCGCTCGCGCGCGACGCGCGGCGCGACCGTGTCGCCGAAGACCTGCCGCGCCAGGTCGGCGACGGTTTCGGCCAGCGCCGGATCGACGGTCGTGTACTGGATGGCGTGGCGGGGCAGGGTGCAGCCGTCGCCGATCAGGTGGCCCAGGAGCGCCAGTTCCTCGTCGCGCATCGTCGCGGCGGCCGGGCCGGGCAGTGCGCGCGGCAGCGCGATCCGCGCGCCGACGGCCAACTCGTCCAGACGCCGCCAGCCGCCGACCGTGAGGAACTTGTGGTTGGCGGTCGCCCGGATGCTCCGCCCGAGCCGCGTCGTCAGGCGGTAGACCGGCTTGCGCCCGGTCGCGAAGGCGTTGAGCACCGGCCGGGGTTCGAGCCGCCACGTCTCCGTGTTGAGCGCGAGCACGTTGAAGCCGCGCCGCCCGACCAGCTCCGCGATCGGCCGGTAGACGCCCTCGTCCGGCAAGTAGACCGGCGTCTCGCCGGCCAGGCAGCCGCTCTCGCGCAGGTCCGAGAGCATCGGGACGTGGTTGGTGCGGCTCTCGACGCTGCGGGAGAGTTGGGCCATCGCCAGGACCGGCACGTTCAGCTCGCGCGCCAGCCCCTTCAGTCCGCGCGAGATCTCGGAGACCTCCTGCACGCGGTTGTCGTTGCGGCGCGAGCCCTGCATCAGTTGCAGGTAGTCGACCTGCACGAAGTCCAGCCCGCGCTCGGCCTGCAGGCGCCGCGCCTTCGCGCGCAGCTCCATGATGCCGATACCGGGCGTGTCGTCGATGTAGATCTGCGCCTCGGAGAGTTTGCCGAAGGCGTGGGAGATGCGCTCCCACTCGTCGTCGTTGATGTGGCCGAGGCGCAGGCGGTGAGAATCGATACCGGTCTCCATCGCCAGCAGGCGCTGGACGAGCTGCTCGGCCGGCATCTCCAGGTTGAAGATGGCGATTGTCTTGCCGTGTAGTGCGGCGTTGTGGGCCAGGCCCAGGCCCATCGACGTTTTACCGACGCCGGGTCTCGCGGCCATGATGATGAGGTCGGACTTCTGGAAGCCGCCGGTAAGCTGGTCGAGATCCTGGAAGCCGGTCGGGACGCCGAGGACCTCGCCGCGGTGCTGCTGGATGTAGTCGAGCTTGTCGAAGTACTCCTCGAGCACCTGGGCGAGCGAGACGAAGTCGCGCGCGCCGCGCTGCTGGGTGACCTCGTAGATCGCGCGCTGGGCCTCGTCGAGCGCCTCGTCGATCTCCAGCCGCTCGTTGTAGCCGATGTTCACGATCCGCGTGCCGGCGGCGATGATCCGCCGCAACAGCGCGGTCCGCTCGACGATCTGGCCGTAGTACTCGACGTGGACGGCGGTGGGGACGGCGCTGAAGAGGTTCGAGAGCGCTGGGACGCCGCCGACCTCGTCCAGCTCGCCGCGCCGCTCCAGCTCGGCGGCGACGGTCAGCAGGTCGGCCGGCTCGCGGCGGTTGTACAGGTCGAGGACGACCCGGTAGACCGCCGCGTGGGCCGGCCGGTAGAAGTCGTCGGGCTTGAGCGTGGCGGCGACGCGGATGATCGCGTCGCGGTCCAGCAGGAGCGACCCCAGGACCGATTCCTCGGCCTCGAGGTTGTGCGGTGGCAGTTTCTCAAGCGTCTGCACGTCTCGCGTTCAGCCCCCACCCGGCCGCCGGCCGGGCCCTAGCCCCAGCTGCCCGCACGAACCCCGCGTCGCCGCCCCCACGGCGGCGCGGGCTCAGCCGAGGCCGGGGACGATCGGCTCCTCGGCCGCCATCCCGTGCTCCTCCTCCTCGATCTCGGCGCCCGGCGCTTCCTCGTTGGCCTCGGTGGCGGCCGGCTCGGTCACATCGCCCCCGCCCTCGGCGCGCACCAGCACGGTGACGACCGGGGCGAGACGGCCGACCAGGCGGACCGGCACCGCGAACTCGCCGGTCTCGTGGATGCCGTGCGGCAGGTCCACCTTGCGGCGGTCGATCTCTTGCCCGACCTCCTGGGTCAGCCGCTCGGCGATGTCGGCGCCGGTGACCGAGCCGAAGAGGCGGCCCTGCGCGCCGGCGCGGGCGACGAACTCCAGCCGCATCCCGTCGAGGCGGTCGGCCAGCGACTGCTGCTCGGCCTCCAGCTTGGCGATGCGGCGCTGCTCGGCCGCCTGGCGGATCTCGACCTGCTTGATCGCGCCGGGCGTGGCGGCCTGGGCCAGCCCCTTCGGAATCAGGTAGTTGCGCGCATAACCCGGCTTGACCTCGTGCAGGGTGCCGGCGGTGCCGAGCTGCTCGACATCCTGCGTCAGGATCACCTTCACGGGAAACCCCTCTCCTGTCTCGTCGCTGTCGTGGCGCGACGCCCCGTCGCGCCGGTGTCGCGGGGTCCGCCGTGGCGGTGTACGGACACCCGTTGGCGTTCCCTAACTATAGCGGCCGCTGGGCGTTTTGGCAAGGTGGCGCGGGCGGATGACGGCCGGATCGCGCGCGTGGTGGGGGCGACGGGCCGCCGCCTGCCGGCCGGAACCGTGCTACCATGGGCGCCGCCGGCGCGGCCGGCGCGCGGGCGGGGGCTTTGGAGCGGGAGGGCGGCGGTGGCGGCGGTATTCGAGCGGGGCGCGGGGCCGGTGGACGCCGCGCGGAGTCCGCACGCCCACTGGCGCCCGCTGCCGGCCGGCGCGGTGTCGCTGACCGGCGGGCTGTGGTGCGACCGGCAGGCGGTCAGCGGCGGGGCGAGCCTGGCGCACGGCTATCGCCAACTGGAGGAGGCCGGGAACTTCCACGACTTCCGGCTGGCGGCGGGGCAGGCGAGCGGCGAGTACCGCGGGCCGCGCTACATGGACTCGGACGTCTACAAGTGGCTCGAAGCGGCCGGCTGGGAGCTCGGCCGCCGGCCCGACGCCGACCTCCAGCGCATGGTGGACGGCGCGATCGCGACGGTCGCCGCCGCGCAGACGCCCGAGGGCTACCTGCACACCTACACCCAGGTCGTCGCGCCCGACCGGCGCTGGGCCGACCTCGCGCACGCGCACGAACTCTACTGCGCCGGCCACCTGATCCAGGCGGCGGTCGCGCACCGCCGCGCGACCGGCGACGACCGCCTGCTGGAGATCGCGCGCCGCTGCGCCGACGACATCGCGACGGTCTTCGGGCCGGGCATCCGGCAGCGGCTCGGCACGCCGGGCCACCCCGAGATCGAGATGGCGCTGGTCGAGCTCTACCGCGAGACGCGCGAGCGGCGCTATCTCGACCTGGTGGCCTTCTTCCTCGACCAACACGGCCGCGGCCTCCTGCGCGATCAGCCGGCCGAGGCGGCCTACTTCGCCGACCGCCAGCCGGTGCGCGAGGCGGCAACCATCGAGGGCCACGCCGTCCGCGCGCTCTACCTCGTCGCCGGCGTGACCGACCTCTACCTGGAGACCGGCGAGCGCGCGCTGCTCGACGCGACGCTGCGCCAGTGGGCCGACCTCGTCGCCCACAAACTCTACGTCACCGGCGGGGTCGGCGCGCGGCACGAGGGCGAGGCGTTCGGCGCGGACTACGAGCTGCCGCACGAGAGCGCTTACTGCGAGACCTGCGCGGCGATCGCCAGCATCTTCTGGAACTGGCGCCTGCTGCTGGCGACCGGCGAGGGCCGCTTCGCCGACCTGATCGAGCGGACGCTCTACAACGGCTTCCTCGGCGGCGTGGCGCTCGACGGCTGCCGCTTCGCCTACGTCAACCCGCTGGCGAGCGACGGGCCGGATTGGCGCGCGCCCTGGTTCACGACCGCCTGCTGCCCGCCGAACGTGATGCGCCTGCTCGCCTCGCTCGGCCATTATCTGGCGACGACCAGCGCCGGCGGCGTGCAACTGCACCAGTACGCGCCGTCGCGCCTGGAGGCCGCCCCGGCGCCCGACCGGCCGGTCCACCTCTGGGTCGAGACCGCGTACCCCTGGCGCGGCCTCGTGCGCGTCACCGTCGCGGAGTCGCACCGACGGCCCTGGCAACTCGCGCTGCGCGTCCCCGGCTGGTGCGCGGGCGACCCCGGCGTGGCGCTGCGGCTCAACGGCCGGCCGGCGACGCTCTGGACGCGCGACGGCTACGCGCTGATCGACAAGGTCTGGCAGCGCGGCGACGTGGTCGAACTGGAGTTGCCGCTGACGCCCCGCGCGGTCGCCGCCCACCCGCTGATCGAGGCGGCGCGCGGCTGCGTCGCGCTGGAGCGCGGCCCGGTCGTCTACTGCCTGGAGCAGCACGACCAGGGGCATGACGTGGACGTGCGCATGGCGGAACTCGATACCGCCGCGCCGCTCGCCGCCGACTGGCGCGAGGACCTGCTCGGCGGCGTGACGGCACTCAGCGCCGGCGGCTACGCCACGGACCCGGCCCCCTGGCGGGACCGGCTCTACCGACCGCTCGCCGAGGCCGACGCCGCCCGCCGCCCCGCGCGCCTCACCGCGATCCCTTACTACGCGCGCGGCAACCGCGGCCCGGCCCCGATGCGCGTCTGGGCGCCGCGCGCGACGAGCGAGGAACGACGGGCGACGAGCGGCGAATGAGCGCGGCAGAACACGTCTGCAATCTGTAATCTGCAATCTGTCATCACGGAGAAAGCGAGGAGCGGATGGCGACGCACCACTTCCAGCCCACGCACTACCACAACGCGATCGGCGCGCACGAGCCGGTGCTGCGCATCGCGCCCGGCGACACGGTGGTCACGACGACGGTGGACGCGCGCGGCGGCGACGCCAGCGGTGCGCAGGTGGCGTCGCCGGGCAACCCGCAGACGGGGCCCTTCTACGTCGCGGGCGCCGAGCCGGGCGACACGCTGGTCCTGCATCTCGACCGGCTCGACCCGAACCGCGACACCGGCTTCACCGCGACGGTGCTGGCCACCAACGTGGTGGACCCCGAGTTCGTGCGCGAGTTGCCGGAGGGGGAGACGATGCTGTGGCGCGTCGACCGCGCGGCCGGGGTCGCCTCGCCCGCCGCGCCGGAGGCGGGGCTGGGCGGCCTCGCGCTGCCGCTGGCCCCGATGCTCGGCTGCTTCGGCGTCGCGCCGCCGCGCGGCCAGGCGATCTCGACCGCCACCTCGGCCGAGCACGGCGGCAACATGGACTACCGCGGCTTCCGCGCCGGCGTGACGGTCTACTTCCCGGTCTTCGTGCCCGGCGCGCTCCTGCACGTCGGCGACATGCACGCGGTCCAGGGCGACGGCGAGATCGTCGGCACCGGGATCGAGATCTCCGGCGAGGTCCAGTTCACCGTGGACCTCCAGAAGGGCAAACAGATCGGCTGGCCGCGCGGCGAGGACGAGGAGTACATCTTCACCGCGGGCAACGCCCGCCCGCTCGACCAGGCGCTCCAGCACGCGACGACCGAGATGGTCCGCTGGCTCACAGCCGACTACGGCCTCGACGCGCGCGGCGCGAGCATCCTCCTCGGCCAGAGCGTCGTCTACGAGGTCGGCAACGTCTTCGACCCGGCCTACACGATGGTCTGCAAGGTGGCGAAGCGCGTGCTGCGCGGCCTGCGCGCGTAGCCCGCGCGCTCCCGCAATACGCGCGAGTCAGGAATCACCCGTCCGCGCCCCGGCCGCGATATCGCGGCCGGGGCGCGCCTGCCTTTGGGGCCGCCCTCTCCGGCATCTCTGCGAATCGGGAACCGAATCGCCCCGAGCGTTGTATAGGGGGCGGAAGGCGGGGAACCGCCCGGTCGCGCCGGATGCCGTGGGAGGTGCCGCGATGATCCGCCGTCTGCCCCTCAGCCTCGTGCTGGCCCTGCTCCTCGTCGCCTGCGGCGCCGCCGCGGGCACGCCGGCCCCGACCGTGGCGCCGACGGCCACCGCGCCGCCGACTGCCGCGCCGCCGCCCGCGACGGCCGCCCCCACCGCCCCGCCCGTCGCGGCGGCGCCGGCCGCGACCGCCACCGCGACGCCGGTCGCCCGCCACGGCGCCACGCTCTGGGTCGTCGCGGGCTCCGGGCCGGCGGCGAAAGTGGTCGCGCTCGACGCCGCGACCGAGAAGGAGTTGGTCGCGGTGCCGGTCGGCGTGCCCTCCCAGGATTGGAAGGTGCTCTACGCGGCCGCCAGGGCGGGCGCGGGCACGACCGTCACGGCCTACGGCCTGGCGACCGGCCAAGCCCTCCGCTCGACCACCTTCGACGGCGACTACCGCCTGCCGGCGGCCTACCCCGGCTGGCTCGATAGCGGCCTCTCCTACGACGGCCGCACGCTCGTCCTCCAAGAGATGCCGAGCCCGGACCAGGCGCAGGCGTACAGCAACAGCGGCAAGTGGGTCAGCCGCTTCGCCGTCCTCGACACGGCACTCACCGCGCCGCCGAGGATCGTCGAGTTGCAGGGGAACTATCACTACGACACGATGGCGCCGGATGGGCGCGTGCTCTATCTGATCGAGGCGCAGTCGGCGGACAACCCGGCGCTCTACGGCGTCCGCGCCTACGACCTCGCCGCGGGCGCGCTGCGGCCCGGCTTCGTGGTCGACAAGTCGAACGCGGACGCCATCATGGAGGGCTTCGCGCTGACGCAGGTCAGCGGGCCGGGCGGCTCCTGGGTCTTCAGCTCTATCGCAACGAGAAGACCGGGCCGTTCATCCACGCGCTCGGCGCCGCCGACGGCTTCGCCGTCTGCCTCGACCTCCCGACCGCGGGCAAGGAGAACGCGGAGGCCGCGCTCGCCTGGACGCTGGCCGCCGGGCCGCACGACACCATCCTCTACGCGGTCAACGCCGCGCTGGGGCTGGTCGCCGAGGTCGACGCGACCGGCCCGCGCATCGTCCGCACCGCCACCATCCCGGCCGCGCCCGCCTCGTCGCGCGGTGGCCCGCTCGCCCGCCTGGGCGACTGGCTGGCCCCGGCGGCGTCGGCGAAGGAAGCCCAGCCGGGCGTGGCGGCCGTCTCCCCCGACGGCCGGACGCTCTACGTGGCGCGGCCGGACGGCCTCCTGGCGATCGACACCGCCACGCTCCAGCCGCGCGGCCGGCAGGGGGGCGGCCAGGTGAGCGTCATCAGGCCCGCGACGAGCCTGCTGGCGAGCCCCGACGGCGCGCAACTCTTCGCCGTGGTCGGCGACGGCGGCGGCTACGCCCTCTATCGCCTCGACCCGGCAAGTGGCATGGTCCTGGGCGAGTTCAGCCGGGCGCTGAACGTCACCGCCGTGGTCCACGTCGCGGCGGCGCATTGAGCGGGCGTCATGTGAGCAGCGCTGCGCCGATGCAGAGGAGCACGCACGCCGCGGCGAGGCTGCGCGGCCAGGTCGGCGTCGTGAGTCCCAACACCGTCCGTGCCCGCGGCAGCGCCGGCGCGCTCGCCCGCGCGGGCCGGGTGCCGGGCGCGGAGCGGCGGTCCCACCATGCGACCGCCGCGCGCCGCGCCGGTTGCTCGATCACCGACCAGGACAGATATGCGGCCAGCAGGACGACCAGCCAGTAGAGCGCATACATGTCCCGAGGAGAGACGCGCGCGAAGCGCTCCGGGCGGAAGAGGATCCCGAGCAGGATCAGAGTGTGGAGGAGGTAGATCGAGAAACTGATCTCGCCAAGGAGGACGAGCGGCGGCCAGGCCAGGACGCGAGAAGCCCACCCCCGCTCGAATGCGAGTACGCCAATCAGGACAGCGAACGGGACCGAGACGAAGCCGGTCTCCAACACCCAGAGGAAACCACCATCGCCGATGTTCCAGCGCTGTCTGATCGCCAACGTCCAGGCGAGGGACTGGTACATGGCGAGCAGGACGACGCCGATGGCCACGAGTTCGAGTAGCGTCCCGCGGAACCGGGAAAGCGACAGCCGCGGCCGCAGGTGGCGCCACAGGCGCGCCGTGGCGATGCCAAGGGTGAACTCCCAAAGGCGCGCGAGCGGAAAGTTGTAGACCAGCCCCGTCACCGTCACGCCGGTGGGCAGGCGATGCAGCCCGTAGTTCGCGACGAGGACCGCGGTCAGCGCGAGACCGAGCGCCAGGCCGAGCTTTACGGCCCAGGTCCGCCGCCAGCGCGCGATGAGCAGGGGAAAGCAGGCGTAGAAGAAGAGCTCGACCGAGATGCTCCACGAGGGTGCGTTGAAGGAGAAGTTGTACCGGTTGGTGGGGATCCACGCGTGGAGCAGCGCGAGGTTCAGCACGGCGATGCCCGCGGTTCTGCTCCCCGGCACGGGAGCAGCCCCGACGGGCACGGCGACGAAGAAGAGGAGGAATGCCGCGGCGTGCAGCGGCCAGATCCGTGCGACGCGGGCCACGAAGAAGCGCCGCGTCCCGGGCCCGTCGAGCGACGGATAGACATAGGCGAGGATAAACCCGGAGAGGACGAAGAAAAATGTGACGCCCTGCCCGAGCGTGAAGGCGGAGAGCAGGGTCTCGGGCACGCCGAAGAAGCCGCGCGTGTGGAGGATCACGATCATGGAGGCGGCGAAGAAGCGCAATGAGGTGAGCGCCCCCAGTTTCTGGGCCCGGGGCCGGGCTTCGGCGGCCGGGAGTTGGGCCCGCGTGATCGTGAGGGGATCGGCGCTCGCTCGCATCACAGCGTCTCGCCTCCTGTGCTCCGCGATCCGTCTCGGCGCCGCCGGTTGTGCTGTTCACCGGCCGGTAAGGTAACACAACGAGCCGGGGACGGCGACGAGGCGGGCCTGGTGGATCTTCCCTGTGTCACCCCTCCCGCCGAGAGCTTCGACGCCTATGGCGGCCCCCAGAGCGTCGACTTGACGGCGTGGCCGTTTGCGCTAAAATCCGATCGCGAACTGATCCGCCGGCAACGCCGGCGCAGAGCGATAGACGGAGTGCTCGTGGCGGACCCGGTGCGCTGTCAAGCGGCGCTTCCCCTGGTGTCGGTCATCACCCCGACGTTCAACCGCGCGCGATACCTCGAGGAGACGATCGAGAGCGTCCTCGGTCAGGATTACCCATGCGTCGAGTACATCGTGCTCGACGACGGATCCACTGATGCGACCGGGAAGATGCTGGAGCGGTATCGCAACCGCCTGGTCGCGCTGCGCCACGAGAATCACGGGCAAGCCTGGACGGTAAACCGGGGCTTTGCGCAGGCGAGCGGCGAGTTCATCTGCCTTGTCAACTCGGACGACCCTTTACCGCAAGGCGCGCTACGCGAACTCGCGGCGGCGCTCTCCGCCGATCCCGATGTGGCGCTCGTCTACCCTGACTGGGACATGGTGGATGAAGAGGGCGAGTTCCTCCACCACATCTCGCTGCCCGACTACTCCTACGTCGACATGGTCCGGTGGTTCTTGTGCGTCCCCGGACCGGGCACGATGTTCCGCCGCAAGCTCGTCGCCGACGCCGGCGGGTGGGACACCTCGTATCACCACTGCCCCGACTACGAGTGGTTCGTCCGCGCCGGCCTGCACGGCGCCTTCCTGCATCTGCCGCAAACGCTGGCGCAGTGGCGCCAGCACGAGGAGTCGATCACTACTTCGGAGCGCGGGCTGGCTCGGGCGCACGAGTACTGCCGACTGATGGAAGACTTCTTCGCGCGCGACGACCTGCCACCGGACCTCCGCGCCGTGGAGGGTGAGGCGCTGCGCAACGCCTACATCACGGCTGCGCTGATGATGACCCACGACCCCAGCGCGCCGAACCATCGCTTCCAGATCAGCGACAACCTCGGCGCTATTCTGGCAAACCCCGAATACCGCCGGCGACCGACCTCGCGGACCAAGGACGGCGTGATTTACGACCTCCAGGTCAGCCTGGGAGAGGCGGGGGAGGCGATTGCGTGGCTGCAAGGACTGGTGGCAGAACGGGATGCGATCATCGCCCGGCAAGAGGAGGGGATCGCCTGGCTGCGGGGCTTGCTGGCGGAACGGGAGACGACCATCGCCGTGCAGGAGGAGGGGATCGCCTGGCTGCGCGGGCTGCTGGCCGAACGCGGGGTCATGCTGGCCGCCGATGGGCGGGCCCACTGATCCGGGGCGCAACCCCGGCCGGTATCGTGGTTGTGCCGCTGCCCGCGGCGGGCGCGGGGGAGGTGGAGTATTGGGGGGCTGAAGGCGTTGCCGGCGATGAGCGATAATTTGCCCTCCCCCCATCGTGTGCTGATCCTTGGCGGCACGGGCATGCTGGGGCATAAACTCTGGCAGGTCTGTCGCGCTTACTTCGACACCTCCATCACGGTCCGGACGGATGATGTGGCCCGCCTCCCGCGGGCGATCTTCGATCCCGACCGGGCGATCCCAGGCGTCGCCGCGACCGACTTCGACAGTGTCGTGCGCGCGTTCGCGGCGGTGCGCCCGACCGTCGTCGTCAACTGCATCGGCATCGTCAAGCAGCGACGCGCCGCGCAAGACGCGCTCGCCAGCATCGCCGTGAACGCGACGTTCCCGCACCGGCTGGCGCTGCTCTGCCGGGCGACCGGGACGCGCCTCATCCACGTCTCGACCGACTGTGTCTTCTCGGGCAGGCGCGGGGCCTATACCGAGAGCGACCTCCCCGATCCCTTGGACCTCTACGGTCGGACCAAGTTGCTGGGCGAGATTGAGGACGGCGCCCTCACGATCCGCACGTCCCTGATCGGGCGCGAGTTGTCCACCTCGCAGGGGCTCATCGAGTGGTTCTTGAGCCGGCGCGGCGGCGCGGTCCCCGGCTTCCGCCGCGCGATCTTCAGTGGCCTGACGACCAGCGCGCTGGCCGAGGCGATTGCCGCGCTCATCCGGGAAGCGCCGTTGCTCACCGGGATCTGGCACGTCGCGGCGGCGCCCATCGCGAAGTACGACCTCCTGGCGCTCGTCCGCGATGCCATACGCCTCGATATCGAGCTGCTCCCCGATGAGCGGGTCGCGATCGACCGGAGCCTGGACGGGACGCGGTTCAGTGCCGCAACGGGCTGGCGGGCGCCGTCCTGGCCCGAGATGGTCGCCGCGCTGGCGGGCGACCCGACGCCCTATGGCGATCTGCGGGAGGACCATGCTGACGAATAAGCGCGTGCTGATCACGGGTGGGACGGGGTCGATCGGAACCGTCCTGGTCAGGCGCTTACTGTGCGGCGAGTTCGGCCTGCCCCGCGAGGTCACCGTCTTCTCCCGCGACGAGGCGAAGCAGTACGCGATGCGCGTCGCGATCGAACAGGGCGCGAGCGGGGACGCGACCTATCGCGAACGCAGGCGCCTGAGCTTCCACATCGGGGACGTCGCCAACTATCCCGCGGTCGTCGCCGCGCTCCGCCGGGCGGACGTCGTCTTCCACGCGGCCGCGTTGAAGCAGGTGCCGACGGCCGAGTTCTTCCCTTCCGAAGCGATCCGGACGAACGTCGCGGGGGCGGAGAACATCGTCCGGGCGATCCGTGAGTATGGCTTCCCGGTGGAGGCGGTCGTCGGGATCTCGACGGATAAAGCCTGCAAGCCCGTCAACGTGATGGGCATGACCAAGGCCCTCCAGGAGCGGATCTTCGTGCAGGCGAACCTGCACTGCGCGGCTACGCGCTTCGTCGTCGCGCGGTACGGCAATGTGCTCGCCTCGCGCGGTTCGGTGATCCCGCTCTTCCACAGGCAGGTGAGAGCCGGCGGCCCCGTGACGATCACCACGCCGGAGATGACGCGATTCCTCATGAGCCTCGACCAGGCGGTCGACACGATTCTCGCCGCGCTCGTCGGCGCGCACCCCGGCGAGATCGTCGTGCCGCGGATCCCGTCGGCGCGCATGACCGATGTCGCGGCGGCCTTGATTGGCGAGCGCCCGATCGAGATCAGGTTCGTCGGCATCCGGCCGGGCGAGAAGACGCACGAAATCTTGGTCTCCGAGGAAGAGGCGCTGCGCACCGTGCGGCGTGGCGACTACTATGCCATCGCGCCGATGACGCCCGAACTCCAGCCGAAGACCGACGACCCGCCGTACGGCGAGCGCGAGTATAGCTCCGCGGACCACCTGATGCCGCACTCGGGCGTGGTGGACCTGCTGCGCAGCCACGGCCTCTTGCTGGACGATCGGCCAGCCTTCCTCGAAGATGCCCTATCCAAGAATTAGCAGGAGCGGCGCCATTGCGGCTGTTCTTCGTCGTCCACGGCTTCCCGCCGGACCAGCCCGGCGTCTGGACCGCTCACCACGTCCGGGAGTTGGCCCCGCGCCACGACATCTGCGTCTTCGTCCTCGCCACGGATCCCGCCAGGGAGCATTTCGAGCAGTGGCAGACCTTTGACCAGGGTGCCCTTGTCTGGCGCCTGAACAACCTGCGGGTCGACCACCTCCGCGGGTTCGCCAACCCGCAGATCGACGACATGTTCGACTATGCGCTGGGCTACTTCTCCCCGGATATCGTCCACTATGAGCATGTGATCGGGCTCTCCGCGACGCTCCTGACGCGCGCACATGGACGGGGCATCCCGTCCGTCCTCGCCCTCTACGACTACTATTGGGTCTGTCCCCGCGTGAACCTCGTACGTGGCGACCACAGCCTGTGCGACGGCCCCAGTCACGCCTTCGACTGCGTGACCTGTATGGACGGCCCCGGCATCCCGCCCCCGGCCGACCGTGTCCTTGCTGGCGCCACATCCAACGGTCGCGGTGTCGCCTTGCCGCGCCGTGTTGCGCTGAGCCGGACGGCGCTCGCGCGGCGGATCCGGCCCGTCGCGAATCGTGGCGGGGGCGACGACCTCGTCGCGCCGCAACCCTGGTGGCACCACCTCCACGACTATCGCCTCAACGCGATGCGCGCGCTCATCGAGTACCCGGATGTCATCACCGCCTGCTCCGATTCGCTGCGCGACGACATGACGCGGCTGCTCGGGCTCCCCGCGGGGCGCATCCGCACCGTGTCGCTCGGCGTCCCTCCGCTCCCCGCGCCGGCCGAACACACGCCGCACGAGCGCGTGCGCGTCCGCTATCTAGGCGTCATCGCGCCCCACAAGGGGCTCCATGTGCTCGCGCGAGCGGCGACCGAGCTCGCCGGCCTGCCGGTCGAGTTCCACCTGCACGGCACGGCCGAGCCGCCCTACCTCGCGAGCGTCCTGGCGGAGCACCCGGCGATCGTCCACCACGGCCCTTACGGTCGCGCCGACTTGGCGGGCATCCTGGGCGAGACGGACGTGCTGGTACTGCCGACGCTGTCGCGCGAGACCTTCTCGTTCGTCATCCGCGAGGCGGCGCTGGCGCGGGTGCCGGTCGTCGCCTCGCACCTCGGGTCTATCCCGGACTTCATTCGAGATGGGGAGAATGGTCTCCTGGTGCCCCCCGGATCGGTCGCGGATCTCGCGGCCGCACTCCGGCGTCTTGCGGGCGATCCGGGGTTACGGTCCCGGCTCGGCGGCTCGGCGCCGACGATCCGCTCGATCGGCGACTATTCCGCGGAGATGGTAGGCATCTATGCCGAGCTCCATCGCGGGGCGCAGGAGAGCGGCGCGTGAAGGTGCTGACCATCCTGGGCACGCGCCCGGAGATCATCCGCCTCAGCCGCACGATCGCCCGGCTCGACCAGCTCTGCGAGCACACCCTCGTACACACCGGGCAGAACTTCGACCCCGCGCTCAGCGACGTCTTCTTCCGCGAACTCGGCGTCCGCCAGCCCGACCACTACCTGGACGTGCGCGGGGAGTCGAGCGGCGCGCGGGTCGGGCAGATCCTGACCGAGAGCGAGAGGCTGATGCGGCGCGTGCGCCCCGATCGCCTGCTCATCCTCGGCGACACCGACAGCGCGCTGAGCGCCTTCATCGCCAAGCGGCTCGGCATCCCGGTCTATCACATGGAGGCCGGCAATCGCTGCTTCGACGACCGGGTGCCCGAAGAAGTCAACCGCCGCGTCATCGACCATTGCAGCGATGTCCTCTTGCCCTACACCGAGCGCAGCCGCGCCAACCTCCTGCGGGAAGGGATCGAGTCGCGGCGCGTGTACGTGACGGGCAACCCCATCAACGAAGTCTTGCGGGCGCACGAGGGCGACATCGCCGGCAGCGACGTCCTCGCCCGCCTGGGACTGGAACCGGGCGGCTACTTCCTGCTCACCGCGCACCGGCAGGAGAACGTCGACGTGCCCGCGCGGTTGCGCTCTCTGGTGGAGGCCGCGGCCCGGGTCGCGGCGGAATACGGCCTGCTCGTCATTTGCAGCGTCCACCCGCGGACACGCCAGCGCATCGCGGAGTTCGGCGTCGCGCCGGATGACGCCGGGGTGCGACTCTACCCACCGTTCGGCTTCTTCGACTTCGTGCAACTCGAGCGGCGGGCCCGCTGCGTCCTGACCGACAGTGGGACGGTTCAGGAGGAGTGCTGCATCTTCCGCGTCCCCACCGTGACGATCCGCGACACGACCGAGCGCCCCGAGACGCTCGAATGCGGCAGCAACACGCTGAGCGGTGTGGATCCGGCCGCCGTCCTCCGCTGTGTGCGGCTGGCACTGGCGGACCCACCGACGTGGAGCCCGCCGCCGGAGTACCTGGCGCCGACGGTGAGCCAGACCGTCGCCTCGCTGGTGCTGGGCCACTGAGCGTCCACGACGAACCGTCGAAGACGGCGCGGCGGGTGGCCACCGGTGGCCGCCCGCCGCGCGTTCTGCCGTGATTTCTGGCGGGTTCAGCCTCCCGCTCCATCGCCCACCCCCGGCGCGGCCGCCGCGAAGTCCGCGATGAGTGCCGGGGCCGCGGTGTCGAAGCCGACGACGTCGAGCATGCCCGCGTCGTCGGGGTCGGCGATGGTGAAGCCGTTCGACACGAGGCCGACGGTCACCATCCGCGCGGCCGGGTTGACCCGCGCGCGGTACTCGCGCAGCGCCGCGGCCGGGTGGACCGGCCCGGCCCACGTCTCCGAGTCGGTGTAGACAGCGAAGACGTCGACCGCGAGGCGATGCTTCAGCGCCCAGCGCATCGGCAGGGAGCAGTCGGTGCCGCCGAACGGCAGCCCGGCCGTGTAGCGGACGACCTCGTCGAGGCGCTGCCGCGGGTCGATCGCCAGCGGCGCGAGCCCGCTCACGTCCGCGGGGTTGAGGTTGCGCGCCCAGCCGCCGCCCGACGTGAAGCCGACGATGGTGTGCTCGGCCTCGACGTTCGCCGTGACCAGCGCCATCGCCGCCGCCGCGACGCGCGGCGTCAGCCCCGGCACGCCGGCGACGACGCCCGCGCCCATCGAGCCGGAGACGTCGAGCGCCAGCAGCCAGTGCCGCCCGGTCGGCGCAACGTTCCCGAACGCCAGGTAGAACGCGGCGTCGAGCGCCTCGACGACCGCCGCCACCGGCGTCCAGGTGTGCCGCCCGCGCGCGCCATGCCCCTGCCCGTAGGTCACGAGCGCGGCCAGCACCGCGAGCGGGTGGATGCGCGCGCGGCGCAGCCCCTCCCGGTCGCCCAGGCGGGCCGCGACCGCCCGGCTCGCGTCGCTCCCCGGCGCCACCAGGCCGACGCGCGTGAGCGTGGCGAGGTTGCGCAGGAGCGCCCCGAGGGGCAGGCCCTCCAGCAGCGCCTCCCAGACGGCCGCCTCCGTCAGCCAGGCGGTCGGGACCGCCTCGCGCGGCAGGCGGTGATCGCGGACCAGCGCGGCGACCTCGCGCGCCGAGGTCGCCCGCTTGGCGCGCTCGAACGCCCAGATCAGGCGCAGGCCCTCGTCGGGGTGCGGCGCCTCGCCCACGCCCGGCCAGCCGCGCGTCGCCCAGTAGTAGAGCGCCCGGCGGGTCTCGGTCGCGGGCCGCGGGTGCGCCAGGCGCAGCAGGTCGCGGTGCGACCAGCCGTCGCGCGCCTGGTACTTGACGAGCTGGTAGGCTAGGTCGGCGTCGCCCCGGTCGGCGTACCAGCCGGCGACGGCGCGGCGCAGGCCGCGGCCCCAGCCGCGCAGGCCGTCGGCGAAGGCGGCGAAGTGCAGGAGGTGCGTGCCGGTGCGCGCGACCCGCGGCAGCGCCGCCAGCGCCGCCCGGCGGGTGGCGTCGTCGCCCTCCGCCGCGGCGAGCGCGAGCGCGAAGAGCGCCGGGTCATTCTTCGGCGCGCGCCCGGCCTCGGAGACCGCGACGATGCGCCACACGGCGCGAGGGCCGTCCGCCGCGAGGCAGCGCGCCAACGCCCGCGCATTCTCCCGGGTCAGCGCCGGCTCGGTCGCGTAGTACGACCCGCCTTCGCTGCCGAGGACGAGGAAGCGGTCGAGCCGCGTCCAGTCGTCGACCGCCCAGGCGTAGCCGCCGGCGCTGTTCGGCGCCTGCGCGGAGCCGGGCAGCGGCAGCGACTGGGGCGTCGCACGCGTCGCCAGGGGCTTCAGGTAGCGCATAGCCTGCCTCCTTGCCAGCCCGCGCGGGCCGGCGCTGCGAACGGGTGATGGGCGAAGCGGGCGCCTCGGCGCCGGGCTCCCAGGTCTCCGACTTCGTGCGGGATAACCGAAGCGCGACGGCCCATCCCGGTGGCGGCGGAGGGATTCGAACCCTCGTCTCTCCGGTGAAAGCGGTAACCCTCACCCTCCGGCCCGCGCGGGGCGCCAGGCAAGGTGTGGCCGAGGGTAGTAGCGTGCTAGGCCCCTACACCACGCCGCCGGGGGATGTCCTGCTCTTGCTTTGGGCCTCGGTCGGTGGGGCGCTCCCGCGGCCGGGAGCGGCGGTCACAGCCGTTGGCGCCGGCTGGCGACCGTTCCGTCGCGGCGGGGGCGGGATTCGCGCCGAAGCCGGGCACTACCCGCACGCGGCCGGCCCGTCTCCGGGCGGGGCATCGTGAAGGGATCGCGCGTGCCCGGCGTGTCTGCCCGTTTCACCATCCCCCTCACCCTGTCTCGCTCGCTGCTCGTTCACCGTCCGGGGCGGCGGCGGGACTCGAACCCGCAACCTACCGGTTATCAGCCGATAACCCTCGACCTGCGGCCCGCGATGCGGGCAAGGGGACGGCGGAGGGCAGTTGCTCTGCCAGTTGAGCTACGCCGCCCGGTCCCGGTGAATGGTGTCGCGCCCTGGCGGGCGCGGCGCCGGTGCAGACGGTGGGACTCGAACCCACGGCCCGCGGAGTCCCGATAACCCTCGGACGCCGGCCCTCGCGGGCGAGAAATCTGCCGAGGATAGCTCCGCCGCTCTCCCAACTGAGCTACGTCCGCGCGTCGCGGGCGAGGGGATCGGCCTGGGACCACTCCTCGCGGAGTGCAGGAGTCGAACCTGCAAGCCACCGATAACCCAGACCTTCCGGCCCGCCCGAGTAGCATACGCGGCGGCCCCTGCGGCGACACCGGTCATCGGTACAGGCGCGCCGGACAGGCCATCTCGGTCCCTCTGTCCACCCCATCCCGCGGACCACTCGCCGAGCAGATCGAGCCAGGAGTGGCCGGCGATGCGCCCGGGGGCGTAGGATGGCGTCGCGCGGCGACAGGCCGACGCGCGGGTGTGACAAGCGAGGAGGGACCGATGGTCGACGTGGGCCAGCAGGCGCCGGACGTGACGCTCTACGGCGAGGGCAACAAGGAAGTCAAGATCTCCGACTACCGCGGCGAAAACCTCGTCCTCTTCTTTTTCCCCAAGGCGTTCACCGGCACCTGCGAGCGGCAGGTGAGCGCGCACGCGCAGGATATCGAGCAGTTCCGGGCGCTGCACGCGCAGGTCGTCGGCGTGAGCACCGACCAGGTGCCGTCGCAGCAGGCGTTCGCCAAACAGTGCGACGCGGCCGGCAAGGTCACACTCCTCAGCGATTTCCGGCACAAGGCGATCCAGGCGTACGGCGTCGCGGTGGACGAGGGCCCGCTGCCGAACCAGCGCGCCGTCTTCATCCTCGACCGCGACGGCGTCGTGCGCTACAAGCACGTCGAGCCGCAGGCCAGTAACTTCCAGGGCACCGGGCCGGAGCTCGAGGCGCTGAGGGGGATGGGGGCGTAGGAGGAGAAGCGGGATCGAGTGAGGCTGGCGAGGGCCGGGCGGTTGAACCCGCGGCTGCATGGCAGGCCCGCACGCGGGCACCCCGCCACGAAGCCCGCCCGCGCGGGTCAGAAACGGCCCAGTCCGCGGTGTCCCCCTCATCGTACGGCCGTACGGGGGCCGGCCCGTACGATGAGGGAGACACCGCTGTCTCGCGAAGCGGGCGACATCGCAGAAGGGCTATCGTGGGAGTGATACGCAACGCGGCCAAGGCGCTGATCTTCCGCGACGGCTGCCTGCTCGCCATGCGGATGCGGGACGAGGACGGGGACTTCTTCATCCTGCCAGGTGGCGGCCAGGAGCCTGGAGAGACGCTGGTGGATGCCGTGCGGCGAGAGTGCGCCGAAGACATCGGGGCCGACGTGGCCGTGCATGAACTGTGCCACATCCGTGAGCGTGTCGCGGAGGAGCCCCACCGGGTAGAGTTCACGTTCCGCTGCACGCTCCTGACGGAGCCGGGCGTCGGTACGCTCCCGGACGACGGTCAGGTCGGCCTGACCTGGCTGCCGCTAGCGCAACTGGCGCACGCCCGCTTCTACCCGCTCGGCCTGCGCCCGCTGCTCGGCGGCGCGATACCGAACGGCGATCCCATCTACCTGGGCGACCTGCCGTGAGGGAACGCGAGCCGGCGGGTACGTCGCGCCCTACGCCACCCTGAGCGCGTCCGCGGGCGAGACGCGCCCGGCCTGCCAGGCGGCGACGACGATGGCGAGCGTGGCGCCGAGCCAGGCGGTCGCGGCGGTCAGCGCGAGCTGGGCGGCCGGCACGGCGAAGCGCACCTCCGGGTGCTCCGCGCCGAGGAGGGCGACGAGGCTGCGCGCCAGCACCAGCCCGAGCGCGATGCCGAGCGCGATCCCGAGCACCGCCACCACCGCCGACTCGAACGCCAGTGTCCCGCGCACCTGCCAGCGGGTGTAGCCGAGCGCGCGCAGCGTGCCGAGTTGCTGCCGCCGCTCGATCACCGCCTGCACGCCGATGATCCCCAGCGCGGCGACGCCCGCGACCAGCCCCAGCCCCATGAAGCCCTGCACCAGCCGCGTCAGCAGCACGCGGATCGACTGGCCGATCCGCAGCGTGTCGCCGAGGTCGGTCACGCCGAGGCTCTGGTCGGCGAAGGAGACCTGCAAGCCCTGGGCCGCGTCTGCGACCTTCACGCCGGGCGCGACCGCGAAGAAGTAGGTCGTCGGGTCCGGCAGGGGGACGCCGAGGCCGGCGGCGGTCGCGCGCGAGGTGTAGATGGCCGGGTCGAGTTCGGCGCGGGCGTCGAGCACGCCGATGACCGTGAGTTTCACCGGCTTGCCGCCCGAGGAGGGGCGCATCCAGAGGGTCGCCGGCGGCATCGTGGCGTCCTCCGGCGAGCCGCCGACGGAGACGGTAGAGTCGAGGAGGGACGCGCTCACGACGGCGGTGCCGGGCCGCTCGCGCAGCGCCCGCCAGACCGCGGCGTCGTCGCGGTAGCCGGGCGCGCGGCGCGCGAAGCCGACCTGCACGCCGCCGAGGAAGCCGTCGTCCACCGCGGCGACCGTCGCGTCGTGCCAGGACGACGCCGGCAGGCCGAGCTGCACGACCTGGAGGTCGAGCGTGGACACCCCGCCGATCGCGCCGAACGACGCGCGTGAGACGGCCGGCGCCTTCGCCAGCGCGGCGCCCATATCCGGGATCGCCGCGCCGCGGACGTCGGCGCGCAACTCGAAGCCGGCCACCGGCGCGGTGTTGGCGGCGTAGGCGTTCAGGAGGACGTTGATGAGCGTCAGCGCGGCGACCATGATGAAGATGACCATGCCGAACATCACGACTGTGAGGCCGGTGCGCCAGCGCTGTCGCGCCAGGTAGCCCGCCGCCGGCCGGACCAGCAGCCGCAGCCGCGCCAGCCCCGAGAGCGCCCGGTCGAGCCCCTTGACCAGCGGGCCGAGCGCGCGCGTCGCGGTCCAGACCGCCGCGACGATCGCCACCAGCCCGCCGACCGCGACGACGATCGCGTCGTCGCGCAACTCCCCGCCCGGCGTCGGGAGCCCCGCCAGCGTGCGCAGCCAGATGGCGAGCAGGCCGAGCCCGGCGAGCGTGCCGAGCCCGCCGGCCAGCGCCTCGCCGCCGCGCGTGCGCCAGAGCGCGGGGAAGGCCAGGAGGGAGCAGACGGCGCCGAGCAGCGCCAGCGAGAGGACGCCGGGCGCCAGCAGCGGGGGGCGCGGCTCGTAGAAGATCGGCGGCACGCTCCAGCGCCGCCAGGCCAGCCACGCGCCGAGGAGCAGCAGCGCGCCGACGCCGGCCAGCCCCCAATGCCCCTCCGCGACCGCCTCGCCGCGCGTGGCGGCGACGATCTGGGTGTGGCTGACGCGCCAGGCGGCCAGCAGCATCGTCCCGAAGGTCAGCAGCACGCCGGCGCAGAAGGCGAGGAGGAGGCTGCGCGGCTCGACGTGGCGGGCGACGTGCAGGCCGAAGGGCGCGAGCGACTGCGCCAGCGACCCCGCCGCCAGGTAGGTCGCCGCGACGCCGGCCGCCGCGCCGAGCGCCGCGCCGGCGAGGTCGTAGACCAGCCCCTCGAAGAGGAACAAGCCCATGATCTGCCGGCGGCGCATGCCGAGCGCGCGCATCGTCGCCAGCTCGGCGCCGCGGTCGGCCGCCAGCAGCGCGAAGACGAGGAAGATCAGCAGGACCGACGCGGCGATGGAGAAGATACCGAGGACGAGGAAGACGGTCGTGACGACCGCGCCGTACTCCGCGGCCTGGTCGAGCCCCTGCTGCTTCAACTCCAGCACCGAGAGCGGCGCCAGCCGCCGCAGCGCGCCGAACGCGAGGTAGCGGCCGCGATAGTCCGGGATCTCCTGCGCGAAAGTGAAGAGCTGGCGGCGGGCGACCGGGTCGGAGACGAGGCTGATGAAGCGGTCGGTGACCTCGGGCTTGGCCGCCTCGGTGCGCAGCGCGACGACCTGCGCGCGCTCCTGGTCCTTCAGGTGGGCCTCGGCGGCGATCAGCGCGCGCTGCACCTCGGGTTGGGCCAGGAAGTCGTGGACCTGCCGCGCCGTCGCCCGGTCCACCAGCGCGAGGCGCAGATCCTGGGTGGCCGCGGCGCTCTGGGCGACGCTCTGGTCGCCGCCCCGGTTCGCCACGAGGAGTTCGTTGACCTCGCCGATGTGGCCCGTCACCCGCTGGTAGCGCGCCAGCGGAGCGAGGAGCAGCGGTTGGACCCCGCCGAAGCCGCCGTTGCGCACGATCGCCGCGATCCGCACGTCCCACGGCTGGCCGTGGACCAGGAGGCGCAGCGGCTGGCCGGCGCTCGCGCCGAACGATTCCGCCGCGGCGGCGTTGAGCACGACCTCATCCGGGCCGAGCGCCTGGAGCGCCACCGGCCGGCCGTCCTGGCCGACGAGCGGGCCGAAGGCGTCGGGGTACGGCGCCTCGACGGCGAGGAGCACCAGCGACGCCTGCAACTGCTGGCTGTCGGGGTGGACGGCGGCGACCTGGTCGACGATCGCGGGCACGGTCGCGGCGATGGCGCCGCTCTTCGCCGCCTGTCGCTGGAGGTTCAGCGCCGCGCTCTCGTCGAAGTAGCCGGTGTCGCCGCTGGCGAGGCTGCCGAAGCTGCCGCCGGCCAGCGCCTTGAGCTGGTCGGTGCGACTCAGGCGCGGCGCCCGCAGCACGACGACCTCGTCCACCGTCCCGAGACTCTGGCCGACGAGCGACTGCAGCGTGTAGGTCATCGTGTCGCCGGTGCCGAACGCGCCGCCGACGACCGTGGTCGAGAGGGCCAGCCCGAAGACGATCAGCGCGGCGCGCGCCGGCCGCCTCGGCACGTTGCGCGTGCCGAGGCGCAGCAGCACCCGCGCGCGCCAGCCGAGCAGGGCGAACGCGCCGAGCAGCGCCGCCACCGCGGCGGCGAGCCCCGCCGTGACGAGCGTGACCGGCCAGGCGAAGAACTGGTCCATCGTTAGTCGGCGGACGGCAGACGGCAGAGACGGTCTCCGGCAGGTAACGCTGTCAACGACAGCACAGCCAGTACTGCCGTCTGCTGTCCGCCGTCCGCCGTCCGCCGTCTCGTCACTTCCGACTCCCGACTCCCGACTCCCGACTCACCTCCTCCGCCACGACCTGCCCGTCGCGCATGCGGATCAGGCGGCCGGCGCTGGAGGCGACGTCGGCCGCGTGGGTGACGATCACGAAGGTCTGGCCCTCGTCGGCGTTGAGGCGGCGGATCAGGGCCAGGATCTCGGCCGCCGACTCGCTGTCGAGGTTGCCGGTCGGCTCGTCGGCCCAGACGATCGCCGGGCGGTTGACCAGCGCCCGCGCGATGGCGACGCGCTGCTGCTGCCCCCCGGAGAGCGCCGCCGGCCGGTGCTCGATGCGGTCGGCCAGCCCGACGGCGTCGAGCATCGCCAGCGCGCGGGCGCGCGCCTCGCCACCGCGCACGCCGGCGATCAGCAGCGGCAGTTCGACGTTCTCGACCGCGCTGAGCGTCGGCAGCAGGTTGAACGACTGGAAGATGAAGCCGGTGGCGCGCGCCCGCAGCCGCGCCCTGGCGTCGTCGGAGAGGCGGCGCAGCGACACGCCGGCCAATGCAACCTCGCCGGCGAAGTCGCTCTCCAGCCCGGCCAGGCAGTTGAGCAGCGTCGTCTTGCCGCATCCGGACGGCCCGACGATCGCCACCAACTCGCCGCGCTCGATCCGCAGGTCCACGCCCCGCAGCGCCTGGACCGTCACCGCACCGCTGCGGTAGACCTTGCCCAGCCCGCGCGTCTCGACGGCGGGCGCCTCCGGCCCCGCGTGGCCGTTGGGCGCGAAGCGGCCCCGGCGCCGGCTAAACACGACGCCACGCCCCGCTCGACGCGCGCTCGTGCGCCTTCAGGGCCGCGAGGGCGAAGTCGGCGATGCGGCGGTAGCCGGCGCTCGACGGGTGGAAGCCGTCGGCGCTGACGTACTCGGGGTGCGCGGCGAGCTCGCGCCAGCCGGCGTAGAGGTCCACCAGGAGCGCGCCGTGACGCCGCGCGGCGTCCGCGATCACCGCGTTCCACTGATGCACGGTCGCGTCGAGTTGCGCGTGGTCCACGCCGGCGAAGGCCGGCAGGACGCGGAGGTCGGGGATGTTCAGCACGACGACCGTCGCGCCGGGGGCGCCGGCGAGCCGGCCGAGCAGCGTGTCGAGCTGGCCGGCGAAGGTGTCGAGGGCGACGCCGTCGCGCAGGTCGTTCACGCCCGGCCAGAGCGTCACCCAGCGCGGGCGGGCGTCGAGGGCGACGGGGAGTTGCGCGGCGAGCACGTCGCCGAGCGTCGCGCCGCTCACGCCGAGGTTGACGAGCTGCGTGCCGGGTGGCAGCCCCGCCTGGACCAGCGGCACCCAGCCGTCGCGCTCGGGTCGGTCCGCGCCAACGCCGACCGCGTCCGACGCGCCGAGCGCGACGTAGACGCCCGGCGTCGCGGCCGCGCCCTGGCGCTGCCCGGCCCACCAGAACCCGCCGCCGGCCAGCGCCAGCGCGGCGAGGAAGAGGAGCACGATGGATTGTCGCGGGGGCGCGTGCAACGGGCTACTCACTTCGTCGTCGGCGTCGGCTGCATCGCCCCATAATGATACACGACGGCGGGGTTGGCCCTCACCCCCCGGCCCCCTCTCCCAATCCTGGGAGAGGGGGGAGAACTCGCCGAGACATCGTGCTGCTCTTCCAGATCTCGGGACCGGAAGAGCAGCACCCTGGCTGCGCCAGGCGCACCTCGCCCGGGATTGGGAGAGGCGGGTGCCCTCTGGGCGCGGGGGTGAGGGCCGCTAATCCACCGGGCGCTGGACCACGCCGAGGGGCGTGCCGCACTCGGCGCAGCACAGCAGCGTGCGCTGGTGCCCGAGGACGACCTCGACCACCGCGCGCGCCTCGTGGACACAGGCGACGCGGTAGGCACTGACCGCGCCGTCGTCGAGGATCTCCTGCACTGGTCGGTCCGCGTGACGGTCGGGCTGACGGTCACGCACGTCGATGACCTGCATGGGTGCCCTCCTTTCGCGGCGGTAGCAGTACAGCCGGTGCGCATCGCCGCCGGCCGGCTCCCGGAGTGCGGCGTGCGGCGACGGAGCATTCCTATTTATGTAACGCACGGGGCCCTCCCCGGGCTTCACGGGTTGCGAGTTGAAAGTTGATCGTTGATAGAGGACGGGAGCCGCCATCCCCGTCAACTCTCAACCATCAACTACCGACACGTACAGGTTGAAGCCGAACTCCTGGGCGATGGCGCAGGCGCTGTCGAGCCGTTGCAGGGCCAGCGCGACAACCAGCCGCTCCGGCAAGTCGGCCGCGCCCACCGCTTCGAGCACGCCCCGCAACTCGGCGCGGAGCACGGGCAGTTGCCCCGCGCCGATGGCCACGTCCCCCGCTTCGAGGATTGTGGCGAGGCCCGGCGCCGCGGCGCGCAGCCAGGGCGCGTCGAGTTCGGCCATCTCCTCGGGACGCAGGACGAGCGCCGGCCGGTTGAGCGCGGCGTCGCCCCGATCGAGCCCGAACGTGCAGCGCAGCACCGGCATCCGACGGCTCCTGCACTACGGCGCCACGTTCGCAGGGTTTGTGCCACAGGCGAGGCGTTGGGCGTTAGGCGTTAGGTGACGGCGGCGCGCCCGCCCACGATCAACAACCAACCGCCGCCGACCGTCTTCCGCCGCCCATCGCCCGCCGCCTATCCCCTCTCGTCCGTCTCCTACCGCCTAACGCCTAACGCCTAACGCCTAACGCCTTACCCGGTAGATCACGATCGTCGGCCGCTCGGTGGGGCCGTCGCGGTAGACCTCGTCGAGCCGGGGGGTGAGGCGGGCGAAGGTGGCGACGCCGCGCGCGAGGCGGCCGTCGGGGTCGAAGCGCTCGGCGTAGCGCAGGTTCGCTTCGTTGACCAGCAAGTAGTCGACGTGCTCGGCGCGCAGCGTCGCCAGCGCGTCGGCCGGGTCGGGGTGCGCCTCGGTCACCGCCAGGAGGTTGACGTTGAGGTGGTCGGCCTCGACCGGGAAGTCGAAGTAGAAGACCTGCGCCTCGTCGAAGCAGCGCACCGTCTCGCCGGGGCGCACGCGGCCGGCCAGGAAACTCAGGGCGCGGTAGGACGCGCCGGTCGTGATGCTCTGGCGCAGGTAGGCGTCCTGCGACTCGCGGCCGAGCAGTACGCCGACCGGGCGGTCGGCCCCGACCTGCAGGGCCGTCACGCCGAGCGTCAGCAGCGCGCAGGCGATCAGCGCCGGCCGGACCGCCCGGCGCAGCCCGCGGCGCGCCCGGGCGGCGCGCAGGACGTAGGCGGTCGCCAGCGCGAGCGGCGCGCAGAGCGGCAGCAGGTAGCGCAACTCCTGGAAGCCGGCCGCCCAGCCGGCGAAGATGGCGGCGGAGAGGATCAGGCAGTAGCCGAGGTCGCGGCGGCGCGGGAGGGCGACGAGCGCCGGCAGGAGGACGAAGAGCGGGCTGAGGATGGCGAAGCGCTGCTCGATGTCGCCGCGCAGGTAGACCTGGAGCGGCAGGGCGAGGTAGCCGGCGATGGTGCGCGGGCTCAGGGCCATGCCGCGCGCGTAGTAGGTCAGGAGCGCCGGCACACCGGCGCCGAGGTCGCGCCCGCCGAAGAAGAGCGGCCAGAGCGGGTTGCCGAGCGCGAGCCAGTTCTTGGCGTACCAGGGCGCCGCCACGACGGCCGCCGCGCCGAGGAAGACCGCGATGTCGCCGGCGACCGCGCGCACGCCGCGGCGGAGGCGCCACGCGCCGTCGATCGCGAACAGCAGCGCCAGCACCGGCACGACGAAGAGCGCCTGGTACTTCGTGCCGAGCGCCAGCCCGCCGCAGACGCCCGCCAGGAGCAGCCAGCGCCGCGCGGCCGGACCGGCATCGTCATCGTAGGCGCGCAACGCCGCCGCCAGCATCAGGAGGACGTAGCAGGCCAGCGCCAGGTCCACATCGGCCACGCGCGCCCAGACGGTGACGAGCGGCGTGGCAAGGAAGACCGCGAGCGCCAGCCAGGCGGTTGGCCCGTCGAAGCGGCGGCGGGCCAGCGCCCAGAGCGCCAGCGCGGTCACGCCACCGAACGCCAGGTGGAGGAGTTGCCCGAAGACGAGACTGCCGAAGGCGAGGCCGACGCCGTAGAGGACCTCGGCGGTGAAGGGCAGGTTGGCGTACTCCAGGTGGGGCAGCGGCGCGATGTGGCCGGTCTGGAGATAGCGCTCGGGCGCGACCAGATGGTACGAGAGCGGGTCGTAGTGGTGCGGCGGCGTCAGCGCGCCGAGCAGCGCCAGCAGCGTCGCGCCGGCGAGGAGCACGACCAGCACCGGCACGCCGCGCGGCATCGTCCCGGCGACCTCGCGCGCCCGCCGCGCCGCGCGGAGCAACCCGGCCGCGCCCGTGGCCAGATCGCGCCGCAGCAGGATCGCCGCCAGCGCGACCGCCGCCAGCAGCACCGGCGGCCGATAGAGCCCCAAGAACCCGAGCGCCAGTGCCGCGTAGGCCAGCGCGCCGAGCCCGAGCCCCGTCGCGTAGGCCGCGCCCTCGGCCGGCGCCGCCGTCAGGCGGAGGGCGCGCAGCAGCCGCGCGCCGAGCGCGTGCGCCAGCAGCAGCGCGCCGCCGAGGAGGCCCACGTCGAACAGCCGGGCCAGCGGCACGAGCGCGCTCGTCGCCGTCGGCGGCAGCGCCACGACGCGCTGGTGCGCGGAGAAGAGCGCTAGCGCCAGCGCGGCCGCCGCGGCGGGCCGGAGCAGGGCCGCCGCCGACTTCCCCCGCAGCGGCAACGACGCCGCCCTCACGCGCGCACCTCCACCAGCGAAGCGCGCGCGGCCGCCTCGCGCGCCCGCGGGATCCGCACGACGCGCCAGGCCGCCCAGGCGACGATGGCGAGGATGACGACCTCCCGGGCCGCCGTCGGCGCCAGGAGCACTGGCGCGTCGACCCAGCCGGCCCAACTGCGCTCGGCGACCGCGACCAGGATCGCGCCGAAGTAGGCGAGGTCCGCCACGGCGAAGACGGCCGCGAGCAGCGGCGGCGCGGCCAGCAATGCCAGCAGGACGACCAGCCAGAGGCTGTACTGCGGGCTGTAGACCTTGTTGATGAAGAACCACCAGGCGAGCGCCACCAGCGCGGCCGCCATGAGCGCCTCGCCGTCGCGCCCCGCGCCGCGGCGTCGGGCGACGATCAGCAGCGCCGCGGCGACGGCCAGGCCCGCCAGCAACAGCGCCGCGCTCCAGGTGTTGATCTGCGCGGTCGTCAGCCTGAGTCCGGATGGGTCGAGCAGCGTCCAGAGGTTGGCCTCGCGCGGGCGCTGCTGGTTGAAGCGGAAGAACCAGAGCCAGCTCTCGCGCGGGCGTGGCCCGGCCGGCGTCCACTGGAGGGCGACCGGCGCGTTCATCGCGACGCTCGCGACGGCGAAGACGCCGGTGAACTCGAGCGCGTCGCGCCAGCGGCGGCGCAGCAGGCGGTCGAGCACAACGAGCGGCACGACGACGATCGGGAAGAACTTGGTCCAGACCGCGCCCGCGAGCAGGAGCGCACCCCAGCGGTCGCGCCCGCGGCCGAGGAGGACGAACGCGCCGACCAGCAGCAGGATCGCGAGCATGTCCCAGTTGAGCGCGGCGTAGAGCAGCAGCGCCGGCGAGAGCGCCAGGAGCCAGAGGTTCGCGCCGGGGATCGCGCGCCCCAGCCGGACCGTCAGCGCGCCGGCGACTGCGAGGAGGACGGCGGTCGCGAGGAAGTACGCCCGCGCGCCGTGGACGAAGCCGAGCAGCCAGATGACGAGGCCCATCCCGACGGGGTATTCCAGCGGGTAGCCGAAGTAGGGCACCGGGTGCCCGGCGAGGTGGTCGCGCGCGTAGAGCGCCGCGACGTCCGAGTAGAGCGCGACGCCGTGGAGGGCGACCCCGCCGGCCAGCAGCAACGCGGCGACGACCAGCGGCCCGCCGCCGATCCCGGCGAGCCATCCCCCGGCCTTCGGCTCTCCGACCCGCTGCCTCATCCGTCACTCCCCGCTGTCGCCAGTCTGTTCGATGGCGCGCCGCGCGGCAATGGACCATTGGTCCTACAAACGGCTCAGCCGACGAACGACCCACCCACGTAGAGCGTCAGGGCCAGGGTCAGGAGCGCCGCCGAGCCGATCAGCCAGGCGCGGTGGCGGCGCCCTTCGCCCAGCAGCAGCGCCAGGACGACGAAGCAGGGGAAGAGGACCAGGACGAAGCGCGAGGCCGACATCAGCGGCGACCGCCCGCCCTCGCGCAGCAGGATCACGGCGATCTGCGGGACGGCGTAGAGCGTGTAGGTCAGGGGCAGGCGGCGCGCCCCGGCCGCGAGGAGCGCGACCGCGAGGCCGAGCGCGAGCAGGTTGCTCGCCTCGACGACGTCGGCGTGCGCGACGATGTATTGCCCGCTGTGGAGCAGCAACGTCCAGGGCGCCGCCGACCCGCCGCCCCAGGCCTGCTCGGCCTGGAAGAGGGTCAGGCCGCTCGCCAGCCGACCGAAGACGAAGAACGCGCCGAAGGCCGCGGCCGGCAGGAGCGGGACGAGCGCCGCGTGCCACGCCCGGCGGTCCCCCGCTTGCCGCCACTGGCGGTAGACCTCCCAGGCCAGCGGCACCGCCAGCAGGACGCCCTGCGTGCGCGCCAGCCCGGTGAGGAGGGCTAGCGGCGCCGCCCGGCCCCACTCGCCGCGCCGCGCCAGGTAAAGCGCCCAGACTGCCAGCGCCAGGTAGAGCGCCTCGGCGTAGGGGACGAAGAGGAAGATCGCCGTCGGGAAGAGCGCGAGGGCGAGCGTCGCGCGCCGCGCGACCGCGGGGCCGAAGTCGCGCGCGACCAGCCGCTGGAGCCCGACCAGCGCCGCCACGGTCGCGACGCCGGAGACGACCAGCCCGGCCAGCGTCAGGTCGCCGCCCAGCACCGTCGCCGCGGCGCGCGTCAGCGCCGGGTAGAGCGGGAAGAAGGCGACACCCTCGTCGCCGGGGCGGTAGCCCCCGGCGGCGATCCGCTGGTAGAAGCAGGCGTCGTAGCGCTCCCAGACGCCCAGGAGGCGGAAGCCGAGCCCGGCCGGGTGCATCTGCGGCGCGGGCACCGAGAGGGCACAGGCCGGGCGCACCGGCACGATCGTCGCCAGCGCGAACGCGAAGAGGGAGAAGGCTGCGCGGAGCCCGAGGCCGAGCAGCAGGGCCAGGCGGAGGTCGGGGGGGCAGGCGCGGCCGAGCCGGCCGAGCCGGGCCGCGACCGGCGCGCCGGGCAGGGCGACCGTGCCGGCCGGCTCAGACCGGGAGCGCATCGGCGTCCCCGGCCGTGGCCGCGCGCGTCGCGCCCAGCAGGCCCCCGGCTCCTCCCGCCAGTTCCCGGCCGAGCAGCGCGATCGCGGCAAGGAGGAGGAGCACGGTCGGCACGATCGTCAGGCCGGCCGAGGGGACGAAGGCGAAATTGAGTGCCCAGGCGTAGCCGGCCCAGAGGAGCGCGAGCCAGCCGCGCGCGCGCCGCGCCCCCCAGGCGCCGGAGAGCGCGCGCGCGGCGACGAGCCATGCCGGGAGGAGCAGGACCGGGAGGTCGTGCCCGTAGACGTGCGTCGCGACGAGCACCGCCACCAGGCAGGCCAGCGCCCAGAGCGCGTCGTCCCGCCACTGGCCGAGCCGCGCACGCGAGCGCGACCAGATCCAGACGAAGAGCGCCACCAGGAGCGCGGCGAGGCCGGCGTAGGCCGGCGTGACCAGCGCGGGCGCCCAGCCGCCGAGCAGATTGACCGCGAAGCCGCGCAGCGACGGCATGATGATCGGATAGACGTTGGCGCTCGCGCCGAGACGCCCGAGGTCGACCAGGACGAAGCGGGCGTACTGGAGCGGCCAGGCGACGCCGAGCACCGGCATCGCCGCCACGCACGCGCCGCCCGCCACGCCGGCCGCGACGGCGAGGGTGCGCCAGCGCCGCTCCAGCGCCAGCAGCAGGACCACGACCGGCACCAGTTGCGGCTTCAGCACCAGCAGCGCCAGCCAGGCGCCGGCCCGGCCCTCCCGCCCGCGCCGCAGCGCCGCGTAGGCTCCGGCCAGTCCCAGCAGCAGCAGGGGAGAACTCTGCCCGTACCAGAGGGCCGCGTGGAAGGGGACGAAGGAGCCGGCGGCCAGGAGCATCAACCAGCGGGCCGGCGCCGGCAGCGGCAGCGCGGCGGCGAGCAACCGGAGCGCCCCGGCGAAGGCCAGCACCATCCCGAGCGTCCAGATGGCGTAGATCGCCGCGTAGGGCAGGCGCATCAGCGGCGCCAGCGCCAGCGCCTCGAAGGGCGGGTGGATGTACGGCAGGACCGTCCCGGGCTTGAGCGTCACGTAGCCGGCGACCACGCGCGCCTGGGCGGCCTGCTGCGTGTCGAGGTCGTAGAGGCGGGGCCCCGCGCCGTCGGCGACGACGCGCGCACCGGTCAGCGTCGCCATAAAGTCGAGGCCGCGCACGTAGGTCTCGGGGCCGCCGCGCACGCGCATGGCGTTCCCCCAGACCAGCAGTTGCCCGGCGATGAGGCAGACGGCGACCGCCGCCGCCAGCAGTGCCGGGAACGACCAGCGGCCCGATATTGGGCGCTGAGATGCGACTGGTGCCCCCGTCAGCAGGGTCAAGGCGGTCCCCTCCCACGCACGCCGGCCCGGAGCGGCGCGCTCCACGCAATTGCACACGCCGCGCCCGCGCGCCCCTAGTCCAACGATAGGCGCGCCGCCCGGCGTCGACAATCGCCAATTGGTCCCGCTTCGCCGCGGCGGACGTCCCGGCGCTCACTCGCGCCGCGCACCGGAGGCCGCCGCCCCGTCCGGCTGCACCGTGCGGAACGAGAAGTCGGCGAACCAGACCTCGCCGGAGTCGGCCTGCGCGTAGACCGTCGCCGTCGCGGCGCCGGCCGGGGCGGTCGCCAGCATCGAGAAGGTGTGGTCGCCGCGCGGGCTGGCCGGCGCCGCCTCGATCGTGTCTCCGACCACCCTGCCGGCCCGGTCCCGCCAAGTGACGCGCAGCCGCGCCCACGCCTCGCCTCCCGCGCTCCGCGTGACGTGGGAGAGCAGGTACTGGACGTTCGGCGTCACCGGGACGGTAGTACTCAGGTAGTCGTTCGTCGTCGCCAGGACGGCGTGCGTGGCCGCGTCGTAGCGCGGCTGTCCGGTCGCCACCCAGCCCGCGGGTACGCCGACCGGCCCCGCGGCCAGCTCCCCGTTCGGCAGCAGCTCGTGTCCCTGCGCCCAGGACTGCTCCTTGCCGCGCTGGTCGGGTGGCAGGAGGCTGTAGACGTACGTGTTATCGCCGTCGCCACCACCGACGAGGACGGTGTTGCGGCGCAGGAATTCCTCGGTCAACAGCGGCGCCGCATCCCAACTGGGCGCATCGAAATAGGGCGGGCGGCCGAAGTACCAGCGACCGAGCACGATGTAGGTGACGTGACCCGCGTCCAGCCGCGCCAGCGCCGTGGCCGCGTCGGTGGCGCTGGTCGGCCCGTCGCCCACGAACGTTTGCGGGCTGCTCAGGCGAGCGCGAGTGTAGAGCAGGCCGGGATCTGGGACGACAAACACCCCCCCGACATCGGGCTGCTGATCGACCAGGTGGAGTGCAGTGTAACCGGCGCAGCAGAAGCTGTAGCGCGACAGGTAGGTCGCCCGATCCTGGCGCCCGAGCACGTAGTCGCGCTCGTAGGTCGGCACCCGCAGTTGGAGGGCGCCCCCCGCCGCGGCGAGCACAACGACGAGGACGCCGAGTGCAGCGCGCGGCGCGGCGCCTTTGATGCCCTGCTGCACCGAGACGTAGGCCAGCCCGGCGACCGGGAGGAACATGGCCAGGATCGGCAGGCCGTAGCGCAGATACTGCGCGGTGTAGAACCAGAGCAGCGTCGCGACCGCGATCCCCGCGCAGAGCGCCAGCGCGCGCGGGCGGGGCCGCGCGACGAGGAGCAGGGGGCCGAGCCCGAAGAACAGGTACCCGATCAACCTGCCGAATGGTCCCCAGGGCGTCGGCGGCCACTCGAAGGCGTCGGTGTGGAAGGTCAGCGCGAATGGGAGCCGCGCCAGGTCGGCCGGCGAGCGCCCGATCCCAAACCTCACCAGGTCACCCATTATGGCCGGGTCTGCCCCGGCGCCGCGGGTCAGCGAGGCGGTCGCCAGCGCCAGTCCCGGCACCTGTCCGGTCAGGAGCGCGCTGCGCGCGAGAGGCGCTGCCACGGTCAGGAGCGCCGCCGCGGCCAGGAGCGCGACGAGACGCGCGACGGCCAGCGGTCCGCCGCGCCGTAGCGCCAGCAGACCGAGGAGCACGGCCAGGCCGACG
>DASSSV010000462.1:0-25693 GCA_035708265.1 Thermomicrobiales bacterium
CCGCTCCAGCCGCGCGACGGCGCGGGCGACCTCGTCCGCGACCTCGTCCACGCCGAGGCCGTCGGTGTGGACGGTCCAGTCGGCGTCGGCGTAGGCGGGCTGGCGCGACGCCTTGAGGTCGCGGATGCGCGCCAGCGGGTCGGGCGCGGCGAGCAGCGGGCGGGCGCTGTGCAGGTCGTCTTCGCCGGCCTGCGCCCGCACGCGCGCGTAGAGCGTTTCCGGCCGCGCCTCCAGGCAGACGATCCAGCCGCTCGCCCGCATGACCTCGCGGTTGGCCGCGTCCGCGACGATGCCGCCGCCGGTGGCGACGACCTGCCCGCCCTCGGCCGCGACGCGCCGCAGCGCGTCCGCCTCGCGCCGGCGGAAGGCCGCCTCGCCCTCCTGGGCAAAGATCGCCGGGATCGTCATGCCCGCCCCGGCGACGATCGTCGCGTCGAGGTCGCGGTAGGGCCGGCCGAGCCGCGCGGCCAGCCGTGCGCCCACTGCCGACTTGCCCGAGCCCATGAACCCGGTCAGGTAGATGTTCCGCATGGCGGGCGCGCAACCCCCTACCGGAGCCGGCGATACACTTGCCTGACGCCCCAGACGATCGCGGCGAGCACCAGTAGCGCGATCAGCCAGATCGCGATGGTCGCGCCCCAATTGATCGACATCGTCCACCTCCCGCGCGCCCCCGCGAATCTGCCGGTCCCCGCGCCGTGCCTATTTCCCGATCGCCTGACCTGCAAATTGGCACATAACCGCGGGCAGGGCCGCCCCGCGTCCACGCTGGGCGCCTGACTGGATACCGGGCGGCGCAGCAACAGGGCCGGCACGGGGGCCGGCCCCTACGAGGCGCGGGGGCGCGTCTGCGCTTCGAGGAGTTTCGCGCAGGCGTAGACGGTGCGCAGGTGCGGCAGCGGCAGGTCGAGGAGGTCGCCGAGCTCGACGACCGCTCCGACCAGCGCGCCCAACTCGGTCGGCCGGCCGCTCTCCAGGTCTTGCAGCATCGAGGTCTTGTGCGCGCCGACCTTCTCCGCCCCCGCGAGCCGCTGCTCGACGCCGATCTGCACCTGCACGCCGAGCGAGCGCGCCACGCCGTCGGCCTCCTCCATGACTGCGCGGGCGACGGCGCGCGTCTCTGGGTCGGTGGCGATCTCGACCAGCGTGGCGCGCGTCAGCATGCTCAGCGGGTTGAAGGCGACGTTGCCGAGGAGTTTCAGCCAGAGGTCGCGGCGGATCTGCGCGATGATCGGCGCCTTCAGCCCGGCCGCGATCAGCGCCGCCGCGAGCGCCTGGCAGCGCGCGCTCTTCGCCCCGTCCGGCTCGCCGAGCGTGAATCGCGTCCCCTCGACGTGCTCGACCACGCCCGGCTCGACCAGCCGCGTCGCCGGCCAGACGACGCAGCCGACGACCCGCTCGACCGGGATGTGCTCGGCGATGACGCCGCCCGGGTCCACCGTTTCCAACCGGGTTCCGGCCAGCGGGCCGTCGTAGCGCTGGAAGTACCACCAGGGGACGCCGTTCTGCGCGGTCACGACGGCGGTGTCGGGGCCGAGCGCCGCGCCGAGCGCCGCGGCGACCGGCGTGACGCTGTGCGCCTTCATCGTCAGGAAGACGGCGTCGGCGTCGCGGATAGCGTTGAGGTCGTCGGTGCAGGCGGGGTGGGCGACGAACTCCTCGTCGCGCTCGGCGTCGCGCACGCGCACGCCGCGCTCGCGCATCGCAGCCAGGTGGGCGCCACGCGCGATGAGCGTCACGTCCGCGCCCGCGCGGGCCAGTTTCGCGCCGAGGTAGCCGCCGGTCGCGCCGGCGCCGACGATCGCCAGTTTCATGCGTCCCCGCTCATCGCCGCGGCGACGTGCCGGCGCTGGACCTTGCCGGTCGGCGTCCGCGGGATCGTGTCGACGATGTAGACCCGCTTCGGCACCTTGAACTCGGACAGGTGCTCGCGGCAGTAGCGCTGCACCTCGTCCGCCGTGACCTCGCCCTGCGGGACGACCGCCACCGCGACCTCCTCGCCCCAGACGGGGTGCGGCTGGCCGAACGCGACCGCCTCGGCCACCGCGGGGTGCTGGAGGAGGAGCTCGTCGATCTCGCGCGGCGAGATCTTCTCGCCGCCGCGGTTGATCAGTTCCTTGATCCGCCCGAGCAGGACGACGTAGCCGGCCTCGTCCATGCTGCCCTGGTCGCCGGTGCGGAACCAGCCGTTGGTGAAGGAGGCGGCGTTCGCCTCGGGGTTGTTCTCGTAGCCGCTGGTCACGTTCGGCCCCTGGATCACGACCTCGCCGATCGCGCCGGGCGGCAGCAGGTTCCCCTCATCATCCATGATCCCGACCCCGACGCCGGTGCCCCAGCCGACCGAGCCGGGCCGGCGCTCGGCGGGCGGCAGGGGGTTGGAGCACATCTGGTGCGACGCCTCGGTCATGCCGTAGGCTTCGAGCACCGGCACGCCGAGCAGGTCTTCGAGCTGGGCCATCACGCTCGGCGGCAGGGCCGAGCTGCAGGAGCGGACGAAGCGCAGCGAGCTGGTGTCGGCCGCGCGGCGCCCGGCGCGCGCCAGGACGAGCTGGTGGATCGTCGGCACCGCCGAGTACCAGGTGACCCGCTCCTGCTCGATCAGCGGCCAGAAGCCGAGCGGGTTGAACCGCGCCGGCACGACGACCGTGCCGCCGGACTTGAAGGTCGACATCGTCGAGGCCATCAGGCCGTGGACGTGGAAGAGGGGCATCACGCAGAGGGCATGGTCCTCCGGCGTGAGCTGGTAGGTGGCGACGATGTTGTCGATCGAGGCGACGAGGTTGCGGTGGCGCAGCGGCACGCGCTTCGGCCGGCTGGTCGTGCCGCTGGTGTGCAGGACGAGCGCGACGTCGTCGGGGCTGGGGTTGCCGGCGGTGCGCCCCGGCTCGCGTGGCGCGTCGCTAGCGATCTGGAGTTCGCCGTCGTCGCCCAGCGCGACCTCGACGACGACCGAGCCGTCGAGCGCGGCGCGGCGCGCGGCCTCCGCTCCGCCCGGCGGGACGATCAGCGTGTGGGCGTCGGTGTCCTCCAGGTAGAAGCGGAACTCGTCCTCGGTATAGTTCGGGTTGAGCGGCGCGGCGGTCGCCGCGGTCGCCGCGGCGAGGAAGGCGACGATCACCTCCGCGCCGTTGGGCAGGACGATGGCGACGCGGTCGCCGCGGCGGACGCCGTACTCGGCCAGCGCGTCCGCCAGGCGGCGGACCTGCCGGCGCAGGCCGCCGTAGGTCAGGCGCGGCCCGTCGGGGACGATGATCGCCGTCGCGCCGTCCGGCTTCCCCTCCAGCACGCCGAGGAGCGTGCCCGCCGTGCCGGCCTGCGCATCGCCGTCCGCCCGTGCCGTCTCCGCAGTATCCGCCATCGCTGCCCCCCTTGCGTGCTGAACTCGCCCGCCGCCGCCCGCCGCACCCCGGTGGTCCACCACCAGGCGGCGCGGCGCGCCGTCGTCGGGGCACTCGCAGCGGGCTCACGCGCCGCAGGATAGCAACGGGCCGGCGGGGGCGTCAAGCGAGTGACGAGTGACGAGGGCGTGGCGGCTGAAGCCGGGGCTTGGGGCACCTATCGGCGCACGAAGCCTGCCCGCGCAGGCTAGGGGCTTGGGCAAGACCCAGGCCGCGCCGGCGGCCTTCGTGCCGCGCAGCGGCTACCAGTCGCGGCTTCAGCCGCCCGCGCGGTACCCCGCAAGACTCTGACGCACGCCCAGGTGCGCGCTCTTCCCCCCTGCCTCGACTCATGCTATAGTCGCGGCGCGAGAGAATTCCGCCGTCCGCGCCGTTTAGTCAGTAGTGGCTGCCGCTCGTAGTGTCCCGCCGGCGACGCGAGGTCCGCCATGCGCGACGCGGCCGATCTCGGCGCAGAACCCTTCCCCACGACGGCACTCGTGGGGCGCGACCGCGAGCTGGCCGCGCTGCGCGGATGGCTCGCCGCGGCCCTGGCCGGGCGGGGGCGGCTGGTGCTCGTCGGCGGCGACGCCGGCATCGGCAAGACCGCCCTGGCCGAAGCCCTCTGCGCCGAGGCGGCCGTGCGGGGCGCGCTGGCGCTGGTCGGGCGCTGCTACGATCTGAGCGAGACCCCGCCCTACGGCCCCTGGCTGGCGGCCCTCGCCCGCTACCCGGCCGGTGACGCCCTGCCGTCGCTCCCGGACTCGCTGGCCGAGCCCGGCCGGCTGGGGCCGGTGGCCGGCCGGGACGCGCTCTTCGGGGAGGTGCGGGACTTCCTGGCCGCGGTCACGGCGGCGCGCCCGCTGGTGCTCCTCCTCGACGACCTGCACTGGGCCGACCCCGCCTCCCTCGACCTCCTGCGCGTCCTCGCGCGTGGCCTGGGCGACCTCCCGCTGCTCCTCCTGGCGACCTACCGCAGCGACGAGCTGCCCGACCGCCACCCGCTCGCCGCCCTCCTGCCCCGCCTGGTGCGCGAGGCCGGGGCGGACCGCCTGGCCCTGCGCCCGCTGGACGGGGCGGCGGTGCATGCATTGGTCGCCGCGCGCTACTCGCTGGCCGAGCCGGAGCTGGCGCGGCTGGCGGCCTACCTGCAGGCCCGCGCCGAGGGCAACCCCTTCTTCCTGGGCGAACTGCTGCGCACGCTGGAGGAGGAGGCGGCCCTGCGGCCGGCGGGCGGCGCCTGGGCGCTGGGCGACCTGGCCGCCGCGCCGGTACCGCCGCTGCTGCGCCAGGTCGTCGCCGAGCGCGCCGCCCGGCTGTCGGACGAGGCCCAACGGCTCCTGGCGCTGGCGGCGGTGCTCGGCCAGGAGGTGCCGCTCGACGTCTGGGCGGGGGTGGGCGAGGTCGACGAGGCCCGGCTGCTCGACGTGGTCGAGCGGGCGGCCGAGGCGCACCTGGTGACGCCGACGCCGGACGGGGCCGGCGTCCGCTTCGCGCACGCCCTGGTGCGCGAGGCCCTGTACGCCGGCGTGCTGGCGCCCCGCCGCCGCGCCTGGCACCGGCGCGCCGCGGAGGCGCTCGCGGCGCAGCCCGACCCCGGCCCGGACGCGGTGGCCTACCACTTCCGCCAGGCGGGCGACCCCCGCGCGGCCACCTGGCTGGTGCGCGCCGGGGAGCGGGCGCAGCGCGCCCACGCCTGGCACTCGGCGGCCGAGCGCTTCGCGGCGGCGCTCGCGCTGCTCGACCCCGGACCGGCCGGCGCGCGCGAGCGCGGCTGGGCGCACTTCCGGCTTGCCCTGCTGGCGCGCTACACCGATCAGGCGCGCAGCGTCGCCGCCCTCACCGCGGCGGGGCAACTAGCCGGCGAGGGCGGCGACGCCCGGCTGGCCGCGCACGTCCGCTTCGGCCAGGGCCTGCTCGCGTGCTTCGCCGGCCGGTTCCGCGCGGGGCTCGCCGCGATGGCGGCCGGGATCGCCGCGCTCGAGGCGGCGCCGCCGCCCGACGCGGCGGAGCGCACCCGGCTGGAGGGCGTGGGGGTGGCGGGCGACCCGCGCCACCACCGCGGCACGCTCGCCCTGTGGCTGGCCTATACCGGGCGCTACCGCGAGGCCGGTGCCCTCGCCGCGGGCGTGGCGCGCCGACCGCCCGGCGAGGGGCCGGGGACGCTGGAGGGGGCCTTCGCCGCCGACGCGCACTGGGCGCTGGCCGAGGTCCACCTCCAGCGCGGGCGGCCGGCCCAGGCGCGGCGGGCCTTCGCCCGCGTCCAGCGCGCGTATCGTGCCAGCGACAACGCCACGCAACGGGCGCGCGCCGCCCTGAACGAACTCTACGGGGTGATCCTCCAGTACTACCCCGAGGATCTGGCCGCGCGCGGGCGGCTGCTCACCGAGGCGGAAGGGGCCTTCGCCCGCGCGGGCGGCATGATCGCCGCGCTCGCGCCGGGGCTGCTGCGCCTGCCGCTCCTCTACCTCGAGGGGCGCTGGGCCGAGATCCCCGCGATCGCGGACGCGGCCCGGCGCCAGCCGGGCACGGCGCGCTGGTTGCCGCTCCTGGCCGGCGGGGCGCTCGGTCTGCTCGCGTGTGAGCGGGGCGACGCGGCCACCGCCTGGCGGGAGGTGCGCGACGCGTTCCCCGCGGGCCCCGGCACTGAACCAGGCGACAGCATGTTCTCCCTGGCCATCATCATGCAGCGGCTGGCGGTGGCGCTCGCGCTCGATGCGGGCGACCTGTCGATCGCGCGGGCGTGGCTCGAGGCCAACGGGCACTGGCTGGCCTGGGCCGGGGCGGCCAACGGGCAGGCGGATTCGGCCCGCGGCTGGGCCGCCTACTACCGCGCGGCGGGCGACCTGGCCGCCGCGCGCCGCCACGCCGAGGCGGCGCTGGCCCGCGCGAGCGCGCCCCGCCAACCGCTGGCCCTCCTCGCCGCCCATCGCCTGCTCGGCGAACTTGCCATCGCCGCCGGCCGCCACGCCGAGGCGGCGGTCCATCTGTCCGAGTCTCTGGCGCTGGCCGACGCCTGCGCCGCGCCCTACGAGCGCGCGCTGACCCTGCTCGCCCTGGCCGAACTCCGCGCCTCCGAAGGCCAGCCGGCCGCGGCGCGGGCGCCGCTGGACGAAGCGCGGGCCATTCTCGAGCCGCTACAGGCCCGGCCCGCCCTCGCCCGCGCCGACGCGCTGGCCGCGCGGCTGCGCCGCCCGCCGTCGGCCATACCCGCCCGCCCCGCCGACCTCTCCGCGCGGGAGGCGGAGGTGCTGCGCTTGGTGGCGCAGGGGCTCACCGACGTCCAGGTGGCCGGGCGGCTCTTCCTCTCGCCGCACACCGTCGGCACGCACCTCCGCTCGATCTACAACAAACTCGGCGTCGACAACCGCACCGCCGCGGCGGCCTTCGCGCGCGACCACGGTCTGGCCTGACCCACCCCGCGCACCCCCGTCGCCGTCCGGCTACGCCATTCGGCGTAGCCTCCCCGCCCACCGCGCAGGCGCGACGCCCGCCGCGAATTACGCCATCGCCACGATGGCGGCGCCCCCGCCGCGCCCTATGCTGGTGAGCGTCGGCACGCTGGGTCCACCGGGAAAGGAGCACAATCATGGACCACGTCGGCTTCGCGCTGCCCACCTCCCCGGTCGGACCGGGGCCGCCCGCGCCTTCCAGCGCGAGTTGGCGGGGCCGCGCAAGGAGGCGTACGCCGCCAGCGAGCGGGCGCTCGGCATCGTCAAGGAGCTGTGGTTCGTGCAGGAGACGCCGAACGGCGACCTCTTCGTCGCCTACATGGAGAGCCCCGACTTCGGCCGGGCGCTGGGGCGGTTCGCGGCCTCGCGCGAGCCGTTCGACGTCTGGTTCAAGCGGCAGCTCGCCGCGGCGACCGGGGTGGACCTGAGCGAGCCGCCGCCCGGGCCGCTCGGCGCGCTCGTCTCCCACTACGAGGCGGCGCCGCACGGTGCCTGACGCAAGCGGGCTTGGATGGACGTCGGCGAGCGGTAGACGCGCGACGCGATCCGGCGCGGAGGGGCCACTTCAGGAGGAAAGAGGGCGGCGATGCCACGTCGGGTCGGCGGCGCGCCCGGCGCGATGACGGTGGCGGAGGAGCGGCGGCCGGGAGGGCCGTCTCAAGGAGGACCACGATGAAGCGCGGGATGGTGGCGCTGGCCGTAGTTGCGACCATGTTCGTCGTTGCCGGCATATTCGCGGGGGCCCGGACCGGCAGAGCGCTGGCCCAGCCGGCGCGGGGGTGTTCGAACGCCAGCTTGCAGGGCGGGTACGGCTTCTTCGCGGATGAGATCCTCCTCCCAGCCGGGACGCGGCGCTCCAACCTGGGGCGTATCGCGTTCGACGGGGCGGGCAAGTACACCGTCGCCCTGACCTTCGACGACGCCGGTAAGGTGACGCACGCGACCGACGCCGGGACCTACAGCGTGAACCCCGATTGCACCGGGAAGCTGATCACCAACGGCGGCGCGGGGACCATCGAGATCGTGCTCGTCGACGGGGGGAACGAGTTCTACCAGCTCCGCACGTCCCCCGCCACGGCTCTCTTCCGCTTCAACGTCGCGACGAAGCAGCTTCCGGAGAAGTGACGCGGAGGACAAGCGTCATTGTCACCTCGGCGCGTGGGTGATCCCACCTACGCGGCCACCGTGCCCCGACCGGGCACGCCCGCGGGCGATTGGGTGGTTCACGCGATGTGCCGCGGCGGACTAGAGTGGGGCCACCGGATGAGCCCGGTGGAACGCGGCGCCGCGGGATGCAAAAGCATCGCCGCGGCACATTCAGTCCGGTAGGCGGGGCGGCGAGCGGCGGATGGCGGCGTGCGACCTCACGCGCGGTGTGGGCACGCGGGCGACCGAGAGAGGACACGACCATGGACAAGCTGATCGTGGGGCTGGCGATCGTCGACCAGATGGACGATGAGAAGAGGATGAAGGCGCTCGCCGAGGCGTTGGTGGACCAGGCCCCGGTACCGGGGCATCGGGTGCGTGCTGCGGCGGCGCGGGTCCTGGTCGCGCTGGCCAGGCGGCTCGCGCCCGAGATCGCGTCCCCAGCCACCCCGCAGCCGGCGGCCGGCGGCGCCCGCTCGTGAGGACCGGCCGCCGCGCTCGCCGCGGGGGGCGCCAGGTACGACAAGGCTCGCTCCTGGCAGGTCGCCCCGCGCGACCGGCAGCAGGCCGAGGGGCGCGCCCGACGGCGAGGAGGGCCGCGATGAATCAGCGGGATGACCTGCGCGCGGCCGCGGAGCGGCACCACGATCGCCCTGGCACCGGCCCCGCGGCACTACGCCCCGAATCGGGAAGAACTGGAGGACGCCTCTTTCTAGGCGCAGCCCCGCGGCGCGTGGGGCTATCGGATGCCGGCCGAGGCGCCCGGGCGCTGCCCACGGGCAGCGCCCCGGCGGGGGGCACCAGTCGGACGAGCGCTCACAGCCCCCGCGGGCCGGCCTCCGCGGGCTTGGCGAGGTAGTCGTCGGGCAGCAGGCCGAGGTCCAACTCCGGGTAGAGGGGGTGCCGGTCGAGGAGCCGCTGCACGCGGTCGCGCGCCTCGGCGGCGACGTCCTGGTCGATCCGGTAGCGCGCCTTGCTCGTCTGCCCCTTCTGCTTGCCGCTGGCGATCGTCGTCGGCGCGGTGTCGGCGAGGACACGCTTGATGACCGCGGCGATCTCCCCCATCTCGTCCGGGCCCATGCCGAGCGTCGTGGCCGCGGGCGTGCCGAGGCGCAGCCCGCTGGTGTACCAGGGCCCGTTCTGATCGAACGGGAGGGCGTTGCGGTTCAGGGTGATGCCGCACTCGCGCAGCGCCGACTCCGCCTGGCGCCCGGTCAGGCCGAAGGTCGCGGCGACGTCGAGCAGGAGCAGGTGGTTGTCGGTGCCGCCGGTCAGCACCGCGATCCCCTCGGCCTGGCAGGCGTCGGCCAGCGCCCGCGCGTTCTCGACGATCCGGTGCGCGTAGTCGCGGAACGACGGCGCGCTGGCCTCGCGCAGCGCCACCGTCTTCGCCGCGATGGCGTGCGGCAGGGGGCCGCCGAGGATCAGCGGGCAGCCCTTGTCGACCCAGGAGGCGAACTCCTCGGTGCAGAGCACCATCCCGCCGCGCGGCCCGCGCAGCGTCTTGTGCGTCGTCGTGGTGACGACGTGCGCGTGCGCCACCGGGTCGTCGTCGCCGGTGAAGACCTTGCCGGCGACGAGGCCGGCGAAGTGGGCCATGTCGACCATGAAGACCGCGCCGACCGCGTCGGCCAGTTCGCGCATCTTCGCGAAATTGATGCGGCGCGGGTAGGCGCTGTAGCCCGCCAGCAGGATCAGCGGCCGGACCTCGTGGAGTTGCTCGCGGATGCGGTCGAGGTCGAGCAACTTCGTCTCGGGGTCGACGGTGTAGGAGTAGACGTCGAACAACTGGCTGGAGAAGTTGTGGCGGTAGCCGTGCGTCAGGTGGCCGCCGGAGTAGTAGTCGAGGGCGAGCAGGCGCTGGTCGTGGACCGCCGCGCGCACCTTCGCCCAGTCCTCGCGCGACACCTTCGACGGGTCCTCCTGGCCCAGTTCCGCCAACAGCGGCTCCTCCACCCGCGCCGAGAGGATCGCGGTGAAGGCGACCAGGTTGGCGTCCGCGCCGGAGTGGGGCTGCAGGTAGGCGTGGTCGGCGCCGAAGAGTTCGCAGGCCAGGCGCGCGCCCTCGGCCTCGACGGTGTCGACGTTGTCGCAGCCGGCGTAGAAGCGGTGGCCGGGGTAGCCCTCGGCGTACTTGTCGGTGAAGAGGTTGCCCTGGGCGAGCTGCACCGCCAGGCTGCTGTAGTTCTCGCTGGCGATCAGTTTGAGGTTGTGGCGCTGGTCCCAGAGTTCCTGCACGACGGCCCGCGCCACCGGCGGCTCGACCGACGCGATCTGGTCGAGCCCGGCGTAGAACGCCGCCGCGGCCGGGTGGATCGGCGCGCCCCCCAGGCGCTCGAGGTAGCGGGTGAGCAAGGTACTCCGCGGCGCGGTCGTCTCGATCATGGCACGCTCCTCCCCGCTATCGTCAGTCGCTCCGCCTGCCGTGTCGCCGGCTACGCCCCGTCCTGTCGGGCCGTACCGGTTGCGCGAGTATAGCCCGCGCGCCGCGAGCGTCAACCGTGACCGATCCGGGGTGTCGATATGAGAATCCGATTCCGCTAGAATGCGAGGGCGAACGGAGGGGAACCGATGGAAAGCACCATTACTGCTACCGACCTCGCCAAGCGCCTCTCGGACGTCCTGAACCGCGTCCGGTACCAGGGCGAGCGCTTCACGATCGAGCGCAACGGTGAGCGCATCGCCACGCTGGCGCCCGCGGGTGCGCCGGCCGGTATCACCATGCGCGAAGTCGTGGAGCGCCTGGGCGCTGACTTTGCCTTACTGGACGAAGACTTCGCCGCGGATCTCGAACAGGTGCAGCGCGAGCAGTCGATCATTGAGCCGCCGGCATGGCCCAACTGATCGATTCCAGCATTTTCATTGAGATGGAACGGCGAGGTCGGCAACTCGCCGACCTCGTCGCGGCCATGGCCGACGAGCCTGTCGCTCTGGCGAGCATCACGGCTTCCGAACTGCTGACCGGCATTGACCACGCGAATACTCCGGCGCGACGGCTGCGGCGCGAGGCAGTCGTCGAGGCCACCCTGACGCTGATCCCGGTTTTGCCCTTCGACCTGCTGGTCGCCCTGACCCACGCCCGGCTTTGGGCGCAATTGGCGGCGGCAGGACAGCTCATCGGCGCCCATGACCTGCTGATCGCCGCCACGGCGCTGGCCCACGGTTACGCCGTGCTCGCCCAGAATGTCCGCGACTTCCGGCGCGTGCCCGGGCTCGTCGTGCGGCAACCACGCTGGTAACGCGGGGACGATCACCACAGAGGCGCAGAGAACGAAGGAGAGAACGAAGAGAGACGAAATAGTCGTCTCTCCTCTCCACGTCTCTCTGTGCCTCCGCGCCTCTGTGGTTCGGTCCCTCGTCCCCTACGTCGTCGGCTCGCTGGCGGGGACGCCGACCTGGAAGACGTTCTGCGCGGGGACGTAGTTGCTCATGAACGACTTGTCGCGGATGACCTTGCCGTCGGCGCCGGTGACGACGATGTGGTTGATCGCGGTGAAGCCGCCGGCGGCGGCCTCGATCTGGATCTGCTGGCCCGGCGGCAGGTCGTGCGTCTTCTCGTAGACCGGCTTGGGGTCAGCCGGCTTGACGTCCTTGATCACCGGCTGGTCGATCTGGATCTTCCAGCCGGGGTTCTTCCCGTAGACGGCGATGTTGACGAAGCCGTCCTGCGTCAGCGCCTCGACCAGCAGCCAGTTGCCGGTGTTGTTCTGGAACTTGAAGTCGACCTTCGACTCGCTGTCGACCGTCGCGTCGAGCCCCTTCAGCCCCATCGGCGGCGCGCCGTAATGGTCGATCCAGTAGAGGTGCCAGTTGCGCTCCTCGATCGGCAGCCCGGCGTGATAGATCCCCTGGAAGAGCGTCGTCGAGACCTGGCAGACGCCGCCGCCGATCGAGGAGACCGTCTCCACCTTGCCCGGCCCGCCCCCCTGCGCGGCGACGATGGCGATGCCGTAGCCCGACTTGTAGCCGTTGGCGATTGTCTGCACGCCGATCGCCTCGTTGAATGAGAAGGTCGCGTTCGGCGGGACCAGCGTGCCGTTGAGGCGCTGGCAGGCCAGCTCGACGTTCCACTTGCGGTTGGGGATCGAGAAACTGTAGTCGGTCTTGCCGTAGCCGAGCCGGTCGCCGAAGTACATCTGCGCCTTCGCCGACGACGCCACGGCCGGCGGCGTGACGGTCACCTGCGGGGAGGCGGCGCCGGTCGCGCCGAGGATCGCCGCGGTCAGCGCGGCGTCGGTCGGCCCGGGCTCGACGGTGTGGCCGTCCTGGCTGGGCTGCGCGTCCTGCACCTGGCCGTTGACCCACTTGAACTTGGCGTCGCGCGGCTCCTGGTTGATGTCCTTCGCCAGCGCCTCGGTCAGTTTGTGGACGCCGTCCGGGTCCACCCCGATCGCCACCTTCTGCGGCTGCCCCGGCTGCTCCTTGAAGACGAGCAGCGGCAGCAGGTCCGCGCGCTGGAAGACGTGGCGGTAGGTGCCGTAGGTCACGACGAGCGGGGTGTTGGCGATCTGCTCGGCGCTGGCGCGCACCGGCTCCAGATCGGCCGCGACGATCGTCGGCGTCGTCGGGTCGAGCGCGACCGCCGCCTCGTGCTGGCCGGCCGTCAGCGCGGTGTCGAGCGCGGCGACGGTCGCCGCGGCGTCGAGGACATGCCCGGCGCGCTCCGGGCGGATCGCGTAGCGGCCCGCCTGCTGGTCGAGGTAGAGTTGCGCGTTCCCGCCGGGGTCGGCCACGGCGGCGGCGAGGTTGCGCAGGAAGGGCTGGAGCGCGGCCGGGTCGAGCGCGACGACCAGCCGGCCGCCGTCGAGCCGGTAGCCGAACGCCGCGCGCAGCACGTCGGCGCCGAGCGTCCAGTTCCGGTCGCCCAGCCGCAGCGTCACCGGCTGCTCGACCAGCGCGGCCGTCTGCGGCTTGATCGCCTCCAGCATCTGCGCGGTGATCGGCGCGGTCACGCTCGCGTCGACTAACCGCACCGGCGCGGTCGAGAGGACGGCGGCGCGGTCGAGGAAGGCGGCGCGACTGCCGTTGTAGTCGAAGCCGACGCCCGGCTGGTCGGGCTGGACGACCGGCCGACCGGCGCTGTCCCAGGTGAAGCGCGCGTTCACCGGCTGGCGGGTCGCCGCGGGCGCCCAGTCGCGGAGCGCGGCGGCCAGCCGGGCGTCGTCGAGCGTCGCGGCGAGCGCGAGGGTGCGGCCGTCGAGCAGCAGGCGGGCGCGCGCGGTCAGGTTGTCCAGCCAGCCGCCCTGCCGGCCGAGCCGGAGCGCGGCGCCGACCGCGCCGGCGGTGTCGAGGCGCACGCCGAGATCGGCCGGGGTGATCTGCCACTCGTGGGCGCCGTCGGGCGTCCGCGCCGTCAGGCGGGCGGCGAGGTAGGCCGCGACCTGCTGGTCGAGCCGGGCGCGCGCGCCGTCGGCCGTCAGCCCGCCGAGGGCGACGCCGGCGACGCGCACGCCGCGGAAGACGCGGCCGTCGTAGCCGTGGCCGTAGAGCGCCGAGGCGGCCGGGACGCTGCCCGCGGCCAGCACGCCGGCGCCGCCCGCGACGAGCCAGCGGAGGAAGGCGCGCCGGGTGACCCGCCGCGGCGGGGCCAGCGGCACCGTCGCCGCGTCGTGGCGCCCCTGTTGCACGCCGGTGTCCTGCCGATCGAGATCCGTGACCACCCTGCCCCCTTGCTGTGTTTGCGGATGGCAGCCGCTATTGCTAGTGACGTGCCCGACGCGCGCGATGTTCCCGGCGCCCTATCAATCGTCAACCGGCCCCACCGCGGGGCCCCACACTAGTTAAGACGTAGAAACGCCCGTTTGGCCACTTCGACCGCCTGGTGGCCGGCCGCGTCGTCGCGCGCCTGCGCCGTGGCGAGGCAATCGGCCAGGTTCTCCGCCAGGAGCGTCAGCCCGATCGCGTTGAGGGCGGCGCGCATCGCCGCGAGCTGGGTCAGGATCTGGTCGGCGCTCTGTCCCTCGTCGAGCATCCGCTGCAAGCCGCGCGCCTGGCCCTCCAGCCGGCGGAGGCGGTTGCGGAGCGCGCGGGTGGCGCCCTCGGAGAGGGTGAAGCCGGACGCGGGCGCGTCGCCGGGCGGCGCGGGCGACGCCAGCCAGGCCGCCGGCAGGTCGGGCCGGGCGGTGGCGGCGAGCGCGGCGGCATGGGCGCGCACGATGCGGAGCGGCGTGCCGGCTTCGAGGAGGAGGAAGCGCAGGCCCATCGCCTGCGCGATGGCGTAAGAGGCGGTGCAGAAGCTGAGCGGCGCCGCGCAGATGACCTCCGCCCCCTGCCCGAGCAGCGCGTCGAGCGCCGCCAGCCGGCGACCGCCCGCGAGCGCGACTGCCGGATTCGGCAGCGACGCCTCCGCGCCGGTCTCGGTATCCCAGGTCGTGAGCGCCACCCCGTCGGCCAGGGTGGCGAGCGTCTCGTGATCCGGCCCGACGGCCGCCGCGATGCGCATGTCCGCACCTCCCGCATACCCTCGGGGGTATGCTACCAGCCGGGGCGCGGCGGGTCAAGGGGGCGGTGGGGCGTGAGGACGTGGGAGCGTTTGAGCGTGAGAGCGTTGAACGGGAGGCTGGAGGCTGAAGGCGCGTCTTGGGTTGCCTGCCTCGCACGAAGCCCGCCCGCACGGGCTGGGACGTGGTCAGGCCACGCCGGTGGCCCTCGTGTTGGGGGGCTCCCGCTACTGCCGTCTGCCGTCCGCCGTCTGTCGTCTGTCGAAGCGCCAGCGGGTGCCGTCCGTCAGCGCAGAGGTGCTCCAGGCGCGCGCGGTCCGCGGGCGCAGGCGGTAGATGCCGCTGGTCGCTGGCTCGGAGAGGAGGCGGCCGTACTTCGCGGCCCACGCCGCGACGACCCGGGCGGCGAGGTCGGCATCGGTCGTCAGGTCCTCGACCGCGCCCTCGACGATCACGACGTCGTCGCCGCTCTCCAGGTGGATCGCGGCGGCCGGGTTCGTCGCCAGATTGCGCCCCCAGCGCGTCGCGGGCAGGCCGTCGAAGTAGAGGGGGCCGTCCACCCAGACGCCCCAGAGGGGGGTGACGTGCGGCCGGCCGTCGGGCCGCGTCGTGGCGAGCCAGTAGTTCCGGGCCTGCTCCAGCCGCTCCGCCGCGTGCGCCCACGGCAGCAGGCCCGCCGTGTCCTTCGGGAAGGGGTAACTGGCGGGGGCGTCGGGCGGGCCGGCCAGCGGCCCGCCCGACGCATTCCTGTCGGCATCCATCGCCACCTCCGCGGCCGACGGCCGGCTACGCGGTCACGGTGATGTGCCCGATCATCCCGTCGGCCTCGTGCGGGATGCAGAAGTAGGTGTAGTCGCCGGCCACGTCGAAGGTGTGCGACCAGCGGCCGCCCGGATCGATGTTGCCGGAGTCCCACGGCTGCGCGCCGCTCGGCAGCACCGCGTCTTCCTTCTTGCTCGCCTTCGAGGGGTCGTCGGTGGCGGTGTGGGTCGTCGTGTCGGCGTTCACCCAGGTGACCGTCGAGCCCTTCGCCACCGTGACCTTGGCCGGGCTGTACATCGAGCCGGTAGACATCTGGATCGTCGTCGCCTTCGCGCCCGCGTTCCCGCCGCCCCCGCCGCTGCTGCTTCCGCCGCTGCCGCAGGCCGCGAGGAGCGGCAGCGCGGCCAGGCCGAGCGCGCCCGTGCCCGCGATGTGCAAGAGCCGCCGCCGGCTGACCGGCCGGCCCAGCAGCGTCGAGATCCCCCGCGATTGCGCCATACTCCGCCTCCTCGCTCCCTACGGGCCGTCGCGGGCCGCGCCGCGCGCGGCGCGGCGGCCCGGGTGGATGGGCCGACAATCGCCCTTCCACTCCACACTATACCGCCACTCGCGCGGCGGCGGTATGGCGGACGCGCCGGGGCGGCGGCCCCGATTGAGACCGCCGCCCCGACTGATACTGCGCGCTGGGCTACGCGGCGACCGCGTCCCCCACCGACCGCTTCAGCGTGTCCGTGTCCGGGAACTCCCCGCTCTCCTTCTTCGAGTGGAGCAGTTTGCCGTTCACCGTGACCTCGAAGACGCCCCCGCTGGAGGGGAAGAGGATCAGCGCGGTGATCTGGTCCTTATAGTCGTGCAGCAGCGTTTCCGCCAAACTGGCGGCCTTTTCGAGGTACCCTCAAGAGGTGCAGTATTCGATCGTGACGCGGACGTCCCGCTCTTCCTGGGCCATGCAATCTCCCTCCTGTCTACGATCAACCTCCACCCGCGCGGGGCGGCTGACACCACCCCACGCCGCGATGGTAACAGGTATGCGGCGAGGCTGCACGGCGGAGGCGGCACATGGCCGGGGGTATGCCCCAGAATTCGGCATGGGGAAGAGAGGGGTTGGCGATCGAGGCCGCCCATGCATGGCCTGACGGCCGCGCAGTCCGCCTCCGTGGCCTGGGTTCTCATCCCAACCCGCGGAGGTGGGTTTCGCGGCGCGCGGCAGCGGGCCTCCAGCCGCGGTTGCAACCACAGGCCCGGCAGTCGGGCGCCGTCAGCCCCCGGCCAGCATCTCCCGCTCGGCGCGCTGCGCCTCCCGCAAGGGGCGGTTGAGCGCGATCTTGCGCGCGGCGCGGACGCCGGCCGCGTAGCCGGTGTTGCTGCGCACGACCGCCTTCCGCGCCTTGCCGGCCGCGCCGAAGTGCTGGCGATAGGCTTCGTCCAGCTCGCGGTCTTTCATCACCGTCAGGGCCATGGAGGCGGTGTCGGCCCGCGCGTCGGCCTCGCGCTGCGCGGCCAGGCGCTCGCTGACCGTCTGCACCGCCCCGAAGTAGAAACTGCGCTTCCAGGTGCGCTCGCGTTCGCCGCGTCGGGCGTAGCCGCCCTCCTCCCAGGCGCGGTCGGCCAGCCGCCGGATCTCCTGCATCAGAAACTCGTAGAGATACTGGACCGCGGCGATGTTGTGCGGCTCGCCGACGATGCCGACGTCGCGCGTGCCCCGATACCAGACCGCCCGGCAGAAGTTGTTGCGCGCGATCGCCCCCAGCAGCATCCGCCGCCAGTTGGTCGAGCCGCCGAGGTCGTAGCGGTCGACGACGTAGGGCGAGGCGCCGCTGCCGCTCATCCCGGCCTGCACCGTCGCCATGCTCAAATTGTGCCGGAAGAGGAGCGCCTGGGCCTTGGCCGCCGCCAGCGCCGCCTCGTGCGGGTTGCTCGACGTCGAGAGGGCCAGCAGTTTTTGGATCCGCTCGATAATCCGGTCGAGTTCCTCTCGTGAAACCATCCTGTCCCCGATCGCTTGCCGCTTTACCGCCGGTTCTCGTAGGCCGACGCCGCGCCACCCGCGCGACGCCGAACGATTCGGAGTCACTATACCGCGCGGGCGCGCCGAAAAGTATCGGCCGTTCGGCCGATGTCGCACCGCCGCCCAGTGCGCTATACTAGATCCCGTGCGCGAATGAAGGATCTCGGGGCGAGCCCGCCCGACGGTTCGCGGCCGTGTTGACCGCCCGGCGCGCCCTTTGCTACCGTGGGTGCGTCGGGGGCGGCGCGACCGGCGCGCCGGCTCGGCCGGAGCGGGAGGGGAGGGCATGGACACGCTGCGAGAGGGGGCCGCGCCGCCCGAGCGCCTGGAGCGCTCGGTGCTGATCGTGCCGGCGTCGAACGAGGCGATGATCGCGAAGGCCGCGCGCGCCGCGGCCGACGCCGTCTGCCTCGACCTCGAGGACGCCGTGGCACCGAACGAGAAGGCGGCCAGCCGCGCCAACGTCGCCCGCGCCTTCCGCGAACTCGACTTCGGCCGCAAACTGCGCGCCTTCCGCATCAACGGGCTCGACACCCCCTTCGCCTACCGCGATCTGATCGAGGTCGTCGAGGCGGCCGGCGACCGGATTGACCTAGTCGTCGTGCCGAAGGTGGACCGCCCCGAGGACGTCTACGTCGTGGCGACGCTGCTGGCCGGGATCACGGCCAATCGGGGCTTCCCGGACCGCATCGGCATCGAGGCGCAGATCGAGACCGCGCTCGGCTGCGTCAACGCCGACGCCATCGCCGCGGCGTCGCCCCGCCTGGAGGCGCTCGTCTACGGCCCCGGCGACTTCGCCGCCTCGGCGCGGATGCCGCTCGACAACATCGGCGCCTTCGACGAGAACGACGCGCGCTACCCGGGCCACCGCTGGCACTACGTCATGCAGCGCGTCGTCATCGCCGCGCGGGCGCACGGCAAGCGCGCCATCGACGGCCCCTACGCCGCGATCCGGGACGCCGCGGGGTTCGAGCGCACCTGCGAGATTGGCCGCATGCTGGGCTTCGATGGCCGCTGGTGCATCCACCCGGGCCAGCTCGACGCGGCCAACCGCATTTTCGCGCCGCCCGCCGAGCAGGTCGCCTGGGCGCGCCGCGTGCTCGACGAGTATGAGCGGGCGCTGGCCGCGGGGCACGGCGCGATCGCGGTGGACGGCAAGATGATCGACGCCGCCTCGCTGCGCGTCGCGCGCATCCTCGTGGCGAAGGACCGGCTGGCGCGAGGGGAGTAGGCGCCCCCCTGTCCCCCCAATCCTGGGGGGAACCAGGCGTCAACGCCGCGGCGAAGGGACCGCAGCCACTCGGGCCTAGCCCAACCGCCCGCATCCCCATCGCTATGGCGTGTTGAGTGGGTTCCCCCCAGGATTGGGGGGACAGGGGGGCGAATCCCTGGCATAATGGTGGCCAGGAGGGCTATGACGATGGGCGAGGCTGATATCCGTCAACTGGCCGCCGAGATTCGAGATGTCGTCGGGCCGCAGGGGTTGATCGAGCGGCCCGAGCAGCTGCGCGTCTACGACGCCGACGGGCTGACCGTCTTCCGGCAGCTGCCCGCGCTGGTCGCGCTGCCCGGCACGGCGGAGGAGGTGCAGGGGGTCGTGCGCCTCTGCCACCGGCACGGCGTCCCGTTCGTGCCGCGCGGCTCCGGCACCGGCCTCTCGGGCGGCGCGCTGCCGGTGGAGGGCGGCGTGGTGATCGGCCTCAGCCGGCTCAACCACATCCTCGAAGTCGATATCCCCAACCAGCGCGCCGTCGTCGAGCCGGGCGTGCTCAACCTCTGGGTCACGCAACGGGTCGCGCCGCAGGGCTACTACTACGCGCCCGACCCCTCCAGCCAGCAGGTCTGCTCGATCGGCGGCAACGTCGCCGAGAACTCCGGCGGCGCGCACTGCCTCAAATACGGCTTCACCGTCAACCACGTCCTCGGGATGGAGGTCGTGCTGCCGGACGGCGAAATGGTGCAGCTCGGCGGGGCGGCGCTCGACGCGCCAGGCTACGACCTGCCCGGCATCTTCGTCGGCTCCGAGGGGATGCTCGGCATCGCCACCAAAATCATCCTGCGGATCGTGCGCAAGCCGGAGGCGGTCAAGCTGACGCTGGCCTCCTTCGCGCACACCGACGCCGCCGGCGAGGCGGTCTCGGGGATCATCGGCGCGGGGATCATCCCGGCCGCGGTGGAGATGATGGACCACCTCGCGATCGAGGCGTGCGAGGCGGCGACGCACGCCGGCTACCCGCTCGACGTCGGCGCGGTGCTGCTGGTCGAGCTCGACGGCCACCAGACCGAGGTGGCGAAGCAGCAGGAGCAGGTCGAGGCGATCTGCCGGCGGGCCGGCGCGCTGGAGCTCCGCATCGCGCGCGACGACGAGGAGCGCGCGCTGATGTGGAAGGGGCGCAAGGCGGCCTTCGCGGCGATGGGCCGGGTCAGCCCGAACTACATCGTGCAGGACGGCGTAATCCCGCGCACGACGCTCCCCGAGGTGCTGCGCGAGATCGCCGCGCTCAGCGAGCGCTATGGCCTGCGCGTCGCCAATGTCTTCCACGCCGGCGACGGCAACTTGCACCCGCTGGTCCTCTACGACGAGCGGGACGAGGGCGCCTACGAGCGCGCCGAGCACCTGGCGGGCGACATCCTCAAGGCGTGCGTGGCGCACGGCGGCAGCCTGACCGGCGAGCACGGCATCGGCGTCGAGAAGCAGCCCTATATGCCGGTGATGTTCAGCCAGGCCGACATGGACACGCACCAGCTCGTCCGCTGCGCCTTCAACCCGCTGCACCTGTGCAACCCGAACAAGGTCTACCCGACGCCGCGCCTCTGCGGCGAGACGCCGGGCAAGTACGTCCCGCACCCGCTCGAACTCGCCGGCGTCGCTGAGCGGTTCTGAGAGGGTGGGCAGAGGCGGGGAAAGGCTGATTTCGCCGCGGAGGCGCAGAGGACGCAGAGGACGAGGAGAGAGACGGATTAATTCGTACTTCGTATCTCGTACTTCGTACTTCCTCTCCTCGTCCTCTCCTCGTCTCTCTGCGCCTCCGCGGTGAATCGTACCTGAGCGGTGGAGTGGGCATGGGCGTTCCCTACCTGGAGGCGCTGCGGGGGCTGAGCGGCGGGCGGGCGCGGGAGGCGGCGGAGGGCGACGCGGTCGCGGGCGTGCGGCCGGCGGTCGTCGCCGCGCCGTCCGACGAGGAGGGCGTGGCGGCGGTGCTCGGCTTCGCCGACCGCGAGGGGCTCAAAATCCTGGTCCGCGGCGGCGGCACGCAACTCGGCCTCGGGGCCCCGCCGACCGGCGGCGACATCCTGCTCGACCTGGGCGCGCTCGACCGCGTGGAGGAGCACAACCCCGGCGACCTGACGGTGAGCGTGCAAGCCGGGCTGCCGCTGGCGAGCCTGCAAGAGCGGCTGGCCGGGGCCGGTCAGTGGCTCGCGCTCGACCCCGCGCTGCCGGCCGCGGCGACGGTCGGCGGCGTGGTGGCGACGAACGCCTCCGGCCCGCGCCGCCTGCGCTACGGCGGCGTGCGCGACCAGATCATCGGCGTGCGCATCGTCCGCGCCGACGGCACGATCGCCAAGGGGGGCGGCAAGGTCGTCAAGAACGTCGCCGGATTCGATTTACCGAAACTCTTCACCGGCTCGCTCGGCACGCTCGGCGTGATCGTCAGCGCGAACTTCCGCCTCTACCCGCTGCCGCCGGCCTCGCGCACCATCGTCGTCCGCGCGCCCGACCCCGCGCCGCTCTGCGACCTCGCGCTGCGCGTCACCGCCTCGACGCTCGTCCCGGCCGCGCTCGACGTCGCCGGCCCGGCCGGGGGCGGCTGCGAATTGGCGGCGCGCTTCGAGACGATCGCCGAGGCGACCGAGGAGCAGGCGCGGGCGTTGCGCGACCTGGCCGGCCCGCTCGCCGCCGACGCGCGCACGCTGACCGGCGACGAGGAGGCGGCCTACTGGGCGCGCGCGGCGTCCGACTTCCTACCGCCGACTGGCGAGGGCCCGGACGGCGCCGCGCTGCTGCTCAAGGCGAGTGTCCTGCCCACCGGCGTCGCCGGCTGGCTGGGTGCTATGCTGGACATAACGAGTAGTGCCGCGCTGGCGGCGCGCTGGCGGGCGCACGCGGGGCACGGGCTCGTCGCCGTGCGGCTGACCGGCGCGGCGGACGTGCTGGCGGAGGCGGTCGGGCCGCTGCGCCGCGCGGCGCTCGACCGGCAGGGCAGCCTCGTCGTCGCCGACGCCCCGCCGGCGCTGGCGCGGCGGGTGGACGTCTGGGGCCCGAGCCCCGCGCTCGACCTGATGCGGCGGGTGAAGGCCGCGTTCGACCCCAACAACACGCTCAATCCGGGGCGCTTCGTCGGGGGAATCTAACAGAGGCCCGCCGCTAACCTACTGCCGTCTGCCGTCTGCCGCCTTCTGGAGGGCGCGATGCCGCCGGTCGAACAACTCAAGCTCAAGCGCGCCGGCGTCGGGCTGCGCGCCTGCGACCCCGAGCGGGCCTGTCCGGGCTACACGCTCTTCGCGCCGATCAACGGCGGCGGCACGGTCTACCTGCTCGATTTGTACGGCGACGTGGCCCATACCTGGACGCTGCCCTATCCTCCCGGCCTCTCCGGGTACCTGACGGAACGGGGCACGCTCTTCTACAACGGCAAGATCGTCGAGGAGCCGGGCCGCTTCATCGCCGGGCAGCCCTGGAAGGGCGGCGTCGCGCTCGAAGTCGACTGGGAAGGCCGGGTGCTCTGGGAGGTGCGCCACCCCGACCACCACCACGACGGTATCCGGCTGCGCAACGGCAACGTCCTCCTGCTCTGCCTCGCCGCCGTGCCGCGCGACCTCGCGCCGCGCATCCGGGGCGGCCTCGCCGGCACCGAATACAACGGCGACATCCACGCCGATTATCTCGTGGAACTGACGACCGGCGGGGATGTCGTCTGGGAATGGCGCAGTTGGGAGCATCTCGACCCGGCCGCGGACCGCATCACCGCGGTGCAGGAGCGGCGCCACGAGTGGACGCACGGCAACGCGGTGGCCGAACTGCCCGACGGCGACATCGTCGTCAGCTTCCGCCACATCTCGATCGTGGCGATCGTCGCGCGCCGGACGGGCGAGATCGTCTGGAAGCTCGGCGCGCCGCCGCTGGCGAACCAGCACGCGCCGACGCCGCTGCCGAACGGCAATCTCCTGATTTTCGACAACGGGACGCACCGCCTGGACAACGCCGTGCCGTTCTCGCGCGTCATCGAGGTCGCGCCGGCGACGCGCGAGATCGTCTGGACCTACCAGGAGCGCCGCCCGATGGACTTCTTCAGCCCCCTCATCTCGGGCGCACAGCGCCTGCCGAACGGCAACACGCTCATCTGCGAGGGCAACTTCGGGCGGCTCTTCGAGGTCACGGCGGCCGGCGAGGTCGTCTGGGAGTACGTCAACCCGCACTTCGGCGTCCCGCCGGAAGACCCCGAAGGCGCGCCCTACAACGGCGTCTTCCGCGCCTATCGCTACAGCGCGGCGGAAATCGAGCGCGCCCGACGCATCGCGCGGCCGGGCGGGGCCGACGCCGCGGGCGAGCGACGCGGCTGAGCGGCGGCGGAGGATACGGACCGATCGTGGCGTTGAACGAGACCGCACTCGACACGACGCACCCCACGGCCGACGTCGGCGCGGCGGGTGAAAGTCGCGTTCGCCCCCAACAACACGGATGCTTCGTCGGAGGGATCTTGCCTGATGGATGACGAGACTGCGCGCCGCGGCGGCGTGCCCGAGCGGGAACCGGCGCGCGCGGGCGACGCGAGCAGTTATCAGCACGAGCAGCGCGCCCGGCACCCCGGCGTGCTGCCGACCGGGCCGGAGCCGGCCCACGTCCGGGCAGCGGCGGAGGCGGCCGGCGAGGACCGCCCGCTGGCCGGGCCGCAGGCGATCGGCGCGGCGACGGCCGGGGCGGCGCTGGCGACCGCCGGCGCCGGGCGCGACGAGGGCGGGCCGCGCCCCGGCCTCCGCGCGGCGTTCGACGCGCACCACCCGCCCGAGCCCGAGTTGATCGCCGACTGCGTCCATTGCGGCTTCTGCCTGCCGACCTGCCCGACCTACCTCCTCTGGGGCGAGGAGATGGACTCGCCGCGCGGCCGCATCTACCTGATGAAGTCGGCCTCCGAGGGCGCGATCGGCCTGACCGACGAGGTCGTGCGCCACTGGGACCTCTGCCTCGGCTGCATGGCCTGCGTGACCGCCTGCCCGTCCGGCGTGCAGTACGAGAAGCTGATCGAGGCGACGCGCCAGCAGGTCGAGCGCCGCTACGAGCGCGCGCCCGCCGACCGCGCTTTCCGCGCGCTCCTCTTCGCGCTCTTCCCGCATCCCGAGCGCCTGCGCGCCATGCTGCCGGCCCTCTGGCTCTATCAGCGCACCGGTCTCAGCCGCCTAGCGCGCTCGCCGCGCGCCGCGCGCGTGCTGCCCGCGCGCCTGCGCGGCCTGGAGGCGGTGATGCCGCCGGTGCGGCTCGGCGCGCTGACCGCCCGGACTCCCGCCTTCACGCCCGCGCTGGGCGCGCGCCGCCGGCGCGTCGGCGTCCTGGCCGGCTGCGTGCAGCGCGTCTTCTTCGACCCGGTCAACGCCGCGACGGTGCGCGTCCTCGCCGCCGAGGGCTGCGATGTGGTCGTGCCGGAGGCACAAGGCTGCTGCGGCGCGCTCGCCTTCCACGCCGGCCGCGAGGCCGACGGCCTCGACTACGCCCGCCGCCTGATCGACGCCTTCGCGGCGGCCGACGTCGACACGATCGTCGTCAACGCGGCCGGCTGCGGCTCGACGATGAAGGAGTACGGCTACCTGCTGCGCGACGACCCGGCCTACGCAAATCGCGCCGCGGCCTTCTCCGCGAAAGTCCGCGACGTGACCGAGTTCCTGGCCGAGCTGGAGCCGGCCGCGCCCCGCAACCCCGTGCCGCTGCGCGTCGCCTACCACGACGCCTGCCACCTCGGCCACGCCCAGGGCATCCGCCGCCAGCCGCGCGAGGTGCTGCGCGCCATCCCCGGCCTCCAGGTGCTCGACATCCCGGAGGCGGAGATCTGCTGCGGCAGCGCCGGCATCTACAACCTGGTCGAGCCCGAGCCGGCCGCCGACCTCGGCGACCGCAAGGCGGGCAACATCCTGGCGACCAACCCCGAGGTCATCGCCACCGCCAACCCCGGCTGCCTCCTCCAGATCACCGCCGCGCTCGCCCGCCGCGGCGCCGCCATCCCCACCGTCCACCCCGTCGAACTGGTCGACGCCTCCATCCGCGGCGCCATCCCGGTCGCATGGCTCGCGCGCGTCGGGGCGGGGGATGAGGCGGCGTAACAGTTCATTGGTGTTGGTGCTGATTGGCGATGGGTAACTGTTCAGACCGGCTTGGCGAATTGCTCGTCGTCGTGTAGGCTGGCCCGGTGATGCTCGAGCGGGCGGCGTTGGAACAACTGGATCGCGAGGCGCTGGTGGAGCTGGCGCTGGAGGCGCAGGTCGCCGCGCTCGCGGCGCGGGTGGAGGAGCTGGGCGGCCGGCCGCCGGCGCCGCCCCCCGCCCCGGCGCCCCCGGCCTTCGTCAAACCGGCCGCGTCGCCGAAGCCGGGCGACCGCCCGCGCCAGCGGCGCCCGCAGGGCTTCGCCCCGCGGGGCGAGGCCCCGACGCGCGTGGTGGAGCACGCGGTCGCCGCCTGCCCGGCCTGCGGCGCCGCGCTCCGCTGGGGGGAGGTGGTGCGGCGGCGGCAGGTGCTGCACGTCCCCCCGGCGCCGGCCGACGTGGTCGAACACGTCGTGCCCCGGCGGGTCTGTCATTCATCGCGGTATAGCGCACGGTAGTCATCGGTGATAGCGCAAAATCGGCGGCCATCCTGCACAGGTCGGGCCGACTACTCGCCGCGCCGCGCGGCTATCCTCTCGGCAGCGCGTGACTCGTGACTGCCGGGAGGGGGTATGGCGAGACTGGGGTTGCCCCGAGTCCACGGACACCTGCTGATTGGGCCTGGGCGCAAGGGGGTGGCCGCTGCCACGAGCGCACCGGCCCTCCCCGCCGGGGTTCCGGGCCGCGGCCGTGCGCCTCGCCCGGGGCCGCGGCCGGTCGCTCCCCACGCTCGCCGCCGCCCCGGGCGGCTCGTCCGCGGCCGCGCGCCACCGGCCGCGCCGGGCCGCCGCCGCCGGCCGTCCGGCGCGCCGCGCGCGCACGCGGAGGTGCGGGCGCGGGGCACCCGGCGCGCCCGCGAGCGGGTCGCCCGCCTCACGCGCGCCGCCGGGCTCGTCGGTCGCCGCCGGCGGCGGGTGGGCCCGACCGTCGCCGCCCCGGCCCGCGTACCCGCCCCGCACCCGGTGGGGCGCGCTCGCGCCGCGCCCGCCCCGGGTCGCCCGCGGCGCGGCGACAGCACCGCCGCGGCGACGCGGGCGGGCCGGCCCTCCCTGGCGGCGCCGCCGGGCGCGCCCGCCCGCCGCGCGGCCGGCCGGGCCGCGGCCGCCCGCCCGCGCGCCGCACCGGCGCGCGCCGCGCCCGCGACGGCCCCCGGCCGTC
>DASSSV010000463.1:0-15459 GCA_035708265.1 Thermomicrobiales bacterium
CGGCGTCGATCGCGTTGCCGCCCTGCGCCAGCACCCCCGCGCCCGCCTGCGCGGCCAGCGGGTGCCCGGCGACGACCATCCCCTGCCGGCCCCAGACGACCGGCCGGTGCGCGGCGTAGGCGCTGCCATGCGGCCCGTGCATCTCCCCCTCCCGAAGTACGAAGTACGAACGACGAAGGACGAATGGCGGGTGGCGAGCGATGAGTGACGAGTGGGTTTCACGCGCGGCGGGCGTCTCGCGGGGGCATGATAGCACGGGGGCGATGGCCGGCGGTTGAGCCCGCGTCTCGATGGCCTGCGGCCACGGAGTCCGCCTGCGCGGACTGGGATGTGCCTAACCCGCGGAGGCGGGTTTCGCGGCGAGCGGCGCGAGCCCCTCGCCGCGGTTGCAACCGCGGGCCCGGCGATGGCAACCACTAGCCTGCCCGCCCCTTCCCTCCTGCCAGCAGGAACCGGGACTTTTTCCGCATTGTGCCACCGGCACGCACGGTGCTATAACTGGTCGTGGAAACAGCCGGGATTCCCTCGCGCACGCGCTCGCCGCCCCGTGCGGAGGTCCCCTTTCCCGGTCCCGACGCCGCAAAACCGCCAATGCCCCGCCCACAGCGGGCCGGGGCAGGATATGGAGCGCGCGTGTACTCTCTCCCCACACGTCCATCGGCACGACCGGCGACTCGGTCGGGCCATCCCGCGATCGGAAGCAGCGCCGCGGCCGTCCGCGAGCAGGGTCCGGTGGCGCGATGATCGCGGTCCACGAGCGCCTGGACCTGCTGGAGCCGCTGCGCGCGCGGAGCGGGCTCGACCGCCTCTCCTTCCGGCTCGGCGTGCTGCTGGGGCAGCCGCCGCTGATCGACGCCACGCTGCGCCTCTTCTCGGCCGGCATCCTGCCGCCGCAGGCGCGCCAGCGCTTCCTCTTCGCCGGCACCGACCCCGACGACCTCGCCGCGACTCTCCGCGCGATCCGCTCGCTGGCCGACTGGTCGCGCGCCTGGGAGGCCGAGGGGCGCCGCCAGGAGGTCCTGGCGCGCGGGGCGGTGGTCGCCGGCGCCGGCGGCCCGCGCGGCGCCGCGCTGCACTGGCGGCGCGCTGCCCTCGCCTACCACTTCGCGCAGGCGGTCGCCGACGACGAGCACACGCCCTTCACGGCGCTGACGGCGGCGAAACTGGCGGCCTTCGCGCAGGCCGCGCCCGGGCTCGACCCGCCGGCCGAGCCGGTGACGCTCCCCTGGCCGACCGCGCCGCTGCCCGGCTACCTGCGCCGCCCGGCCGGCGCGACCGCGCCCTGCCCGCTGGTCGTCTTCTTCAACGGCGCGGGCATCGTCAAGGAGGAGATGACCCTCTGGAGCGCGCCCTTCCTGGCGCGCGGGATGGCGACGCTGGCCTTCGACGGCCCCGGCTGCGGCGAGTTGCGCGGCCGGCTCGTGACCGATTGCGGGCAGGAGGACATCACGACGGCGATCCTGGCCTGGGCCGCGGATCGGCCCGACCTCGACGCCGCGCGCGTGGCGCTCCTCGGCGTGAGTTTCGGCGGCGCGCTGGTGATCCACCACGCCGCCTGCAACCCGGAGGTCGCCGCCTGCGTCTCGGTGACGCCGCCCTTCCACCCGCCCCCCTACGCCGACCGCGTCCACCCCTTCGTGATGGCCGAGATCTGCGCGCTCTGCGGCGCGGAGCCGGAGGAGTTGCTGGCGCGGACGCAGGACCTCTCCTGCGTGCCCTTCGTCGACCGCGTGCGCTGCCCCGCGCTGGTGATCGGCGCGAGCCTCGACACGATCCTGCCGCCGACCGAGGCCCGGCGCCTCCACGCCGCGCTGCCGGGCGAGAAGATGCTGCTCTGGCTGCGCCGCGCCACCCACATCGGCCTCTCGCACGTCCCCCTCTGGACCGTCGCCGCCGCCGACTGGCTCTCGGAGCGCCTGGGAGCGGCGTAAGTCGGGAGCGCGGGGACGTTCACCGCAGAGGCACAGAGGAAGAAGGAGAGGACGAGGGGAGAAGGACGAACGACGAAGTACGAAGTACGAAGCAATCTACGGCGTGGCCGCTATTCGTACTTCGTACCTCGTCCTTCGTACTTCCTCTCCTCGTCCTCTGTGTCTCTGTGCCTCTGCGGTTTGGTCCCTCCTACGCCTCGTCGAGTTCGCGCAGGAGTTTCATGGCGTCTTCGACGCTGATCTCCTTGCGCTCGACCGCTTGCAGGATCTCCATGCGGGTGCGCTCGGGCGGTTCGGCGGCGGAGCGCTCGGGCGCGGCGGGCGCGGGCTGGGGCGGCGGCGCGGCCTGGGCGGCGGGCGGCGGGGCGGGCCAGAGTTCGGTGTCGGGCCAGGCGCCGCGGCGCTCGCGCGGCTCGCGCTCGGGCCGGGCGGGGCGCTCCGGCCGCTCGGGGCGTGGCGGGCGGGCGGGACGGCCCTCCTCGGTCATCCGGGCCAGGTCGGCGGCGTCGGCGGCCCCGGCGGCGGCCGGCTCGGGCCAGTCGTGCGCCCGGCTCCGCTTGATCCGCACGTCGCCGCTGACGGTGCGGACGCGCAGGCGGGTCTTCGACTCCTCCGCGGCGGCCGGGTCGCCGACCACGAAGTCCCAGCGCCCGCGCCCGCGGCGGCGCTCCCGGCGCCGGATGCGCTCAGCCTCCTGCTGCGCCCGGCGTATCTCGCGCTCGGCTTCGCGCGCGGCACGCCGCGCCTCGCGCTCGATGCGCTCGACGTCGATGTCGAAGTTGTGGTGGATGTCGATGTCGAGGCCGGGGATCGAGACCCCCTCGGGGCCGATGTTCATCCCGAACGCCGAGACGTGCGGCTCGCCACCCTCCTCGGCCCACTCGGCGCTGCCGCCGTCGCGGTATTGGACCGGGAAGTCGCTGCGGAAGTTGCCGCTGACGGTGCGGCCGGTGACGGCGGCGGCGAAGTCGGGCTGCACGGCGAGTTCGAGGTCGCCGCTGACGGAGCGGACTTCGTAGTCGCCCGGCCGGAGCTGGGCGTCGACGGTGCAGTCGCCACTGGTCGTGCTGAGGTAGAAGCCGGTGAGCGTGCTGTCGCGCAGCGTCAGGTCGCCACTGACGCTCTTGAAGCCGAGCTGGCCGGTGCAGCGGCGCCCGTCGGCATCGCCGCTCGACGTCTGGATCACCAGGTTGCCGTCGATCCGCCTCGTCTTCAGTTCGCCGCTGACCGTGCGCAGGTAGACCGCGCCACGGACGTCCTCGACCTCGATCTCGCCGCTGGCCGTCTGCGCCACCAGGCTGCCGCCGAGGCGGTTCCCGCTGATCTCGCCGCTGGCCGCGCGCAGGTGCAGCGTGCCCTCGACGTCCGCGACGGCGATCTCGCCGCTGGCGGTGGCGAGGTAGAGGTCGCAGCGGCGCGGGACGGTCGCCTCGAAGTTGGCCGAGGTCCACTCGCGCCCGATCGAGCTGACCGTCTCGACCAGCTCGCCGACGTTGTCGAAGAAGTTGGCCCGGTTGAAGTTGAAGGCGTCGCGCACGCGGCGGAACTGGCGGTTGAAGTTCGCCAGCGGCTGCACCCGCACCGTGAACTCGCCCCCCGGCGTGTACTGGACTTCCGCGATGTCGTCGAGCGCGATCGCCTCGCCGTCGCGGTCGACGGCGCGAACGGTGATGGCGGCGTCGGGGTCGTCGGCGCCGCGCACGCGGATCCAGCCGCCGATGTTGGTGATGCTCAGGCGCGATGCGCCCGCCCCGGCGTCGAAGCGCCGCGCGCCCGACGCCGTCGTGGTGACGCGAGGCTCTTCGTACTGCGGCGCGCGCGGTGGCTCCGGCGCCTGTGGCGGTTCGGGCGCCCGCGACGGCTGGGGCGGGGCGGGCGGCTCGGGTGGTTGCGGCGCCTGCGCGGTGACGGGCGCCTCCGGCACCCGGGGCTGCTCCGCCTCGTGGGCGGCCTCGGGCGCGGTCGGCGCGGCCGCCGCGGGCGTCTCGCGCGCCTCCGCCGTCTGCGCCTGGGCGGTCTCGGGCGGCGCGGGCTGTTCCGCCCGCTCATCGGCGCGGTCGGGCTCCGGCGCACCGGTCGCGCGCGGCTCGGCCGGCTCGTCGGCTTGCCCGGCCGGGGTCTGCTCACTCGGCTCCTCGTTCGCGAATGGGGTCATGCCTGGGACTCCTTTCTGTCCTTGCTGCTGTCCGCGGGCGGCGCGCCGCCGCCCGGTCACGGGTTATTGCTGTTGGAGGTAGCGCTCGAACCACGCCGCCGCGGCGCGCAGCGCCGTGAGCCAGTTGGCCGGCTTGGTGAAGCCGTGCCCCTCGTCCTCGAAGACCATGTAGTCGACCGTGCGGCCGAGCGACCGCAGCCGCTCGACCATCTGGTCCGACTCGGCCCTGACCACGCGCGGGTCGTTGGCGCCCTGGATCACCAGTAGCGGCGCGCGGACGTTGTCGACGTAGGTGATCGGGCTGCGCTCCCGCAGCATCGCGGCGTCCTCCTCCGGGTCGCCCACCCACTCCTTCATGAACCGCCGCCAGAAGGGCGGCACCGACCCCGCGAAGGTCACCAGGTTCGACGGGCCGACCAGGTCCACGGCCGCGGCCCAGTACTCGGGCAGGCGCGTGACGCAGGAGAGGGTGGCGAAGCCGCCGAAGGAGCCGCCGTAGACGCCGAGCCGGTCGGGGTCCACCCAGGGCAGGCCGTGCAGGTATTGGGCGGCGTGCTCCAGGTCGCGCAGCTCGCCACCGCCCCAGTCGCGGTGGATCAACGTCTGGTAGGACTTGCCGTAGCCGGTCGAGCCGCGGACGTTCGGCGCCAGCACGCCGATCCCCCGATTGAGGAGGTACTGGTAGAAGCCGCCGTAGGCGTAGGTGGGGAGTTCCTGGTACTCGGGGCCGCCGTGGATCGAGAGGACCACCGGCGCCCGCGCGCCCGGCGCGAGGTCGCGCGGGCGGTAGAGCCAGGCCGGGACCTGCCGGCCGTCGAAGGTCGGGTAGTGGATCAGTTCGAGCTCGACCAGCTCCCCCTCGGGGATGCCGCCCAGGAAGCTCTGGGTCAGCTCGCGGTAGCTGCCGGTGGCGACGTCGAGCAGGTAGACGCTCGCCGGCCGCACCGGGCGCGCGATGATGAGCCCGAGCAGCCCGCCGGCCGGGCTGAAGCGGAGCGTGGTGTAGACGCCGGCCGGCAGGTCGGGGTAGTCGCGCGCCTCGCCGGTGGAGAGGTCGCGCACGTAGAGGCGCGAGTAGCCGTCTTCGTTGACCACCCAGGCCAGGTAGCGCCCATCGGCCGAGACCGCCACGCCGGTGACGTCCCACTCGGGCGTCTCCAGCCAGCGCGTCGCGCCGGCCGCCAGGTCGAAGAAGCCCAACCCCATGAACTCACGCCCCAGGTCGCTGAGCAGGTAGAAGCCGCCGCCATCGGGCCGCCAGGGGCCGGAGAAGAACTTCGCGTCGTCCTCGTGCGGAGTCAGGTGACGGCTCTCGCCCGTCCGTGCGTCACAGAGGTAGAGGTCCTGGTTCGTATTCGAGTCGGCCCGGACCACCAGGGCGGCGCGGCCGTCGGGCGACCAGGAGTCCGGCTGGTAAATCCCGTCGCCGGCGAGCAGCGCGCGCGTCTCGCCCGTGGCGAGGTCGCGCACGACGGCGTCGAAGTCGCCCGGCGTACGCGCGTTGGTGCCGTAGGCGATCGTGCCGCCGTCCGGGCTGAACGGGGCGTCGCCGAACTCATAGCGCGCGTCCGGCGTGTCCGTGAGCGGGTAGAGCCAGCCCCGCTCGGGCGGGATCTCGTAGATCTGGTAGTTCTCGTTGCCGTGACGGTCGGCGTTCGTGAGGATGCGCCGGCCGTCGGGGCTCCAGATCGCCCGCCGCGCCGACTCGTCCACCAGCGCGGTGAGCTGGGTCGGCATCAGCGGCTGGCTCTCCGGCCCGGCCGCGGCCGGCTGCCGCCAGACGTTGAGTTGCCCCGAGGTGTCGGCGACGTAGGCGACCGACTGCCCGTCCGGACTGAACGTCAGGTCGTCGTAGCGCCGCACCGCGGCGAATTGCTCGAACTCGTACCGTGTCATGACTCAGACCCACCTTCGTGTTGCGCGAAAGCCATGGCCGGCTCGCCTGTCGCCGGCGCCTGCAGCTCACGGAAAGCCGGGACGAAGAGCATGCCGGCGCTCACGACCGCCGCCACGGCGGCGAGGGCGAGCAGCGTGGGGCGGAGGCCGAAACCCTGGATGGCGTAGCCGGCGATGACCACGCCGAGCGGCGACGCGACCTGCGCGATCGCCGAGAAGGTGGCGAAGACCCGCCCGCGCAGTTCGACCGGCGTGCGCTCGTGCCGGATCGTGACGAGCAGCGGGTTGGTCGGCCCCGAGAAGACGCCGACGACGACCAGCACCGCGGCGATGATGAACAGCGCCGGCGCCAGGGCGAAGACGGCGTACATGACCGCCGCGCACACTTCCGGCGCGATCCAGAGCGCCCGCCGCGATAGCCGGTGCCCGACCGCGCCATAGCCGAGCGCGCCCGCGAGCGCGCCGGCGCCGAAGACCGCGACCAGCAGGCCGAGCACCGTCGGGCGGCCGTAGACGTCCTTCACCCAGACGGGCAGCGCCACCGCCACGAAGGCGTTGCTCAGGAAGTTCCCGATCGCCAGCCCGATCGCGAGCGGGAAGAGCACGCGGTCCTGGCGCAGGAAGCGCAGGCCGCGCGCCAGTTCCGCGAAGTACCGCCCCGTCGCCGCCCGGCGCGCCCCGGCCGCGACGGCGGGGATCGCCACGGCAACCGCCCCGGCCGAGATGGCGAAGGACGCGGCGTCGAGCCAGAGGACGTTGCTCGCGCCGAGCCAGGCGATCAGCACGCCGGCCAGCGGCGGGCCGAGCAGCAGCGCGACCGACTGCACCGCCTCGAACGCCGCGTTGGCCCGCTCCAGCCGCGTGTGCGCCAGCGCGGCCAGCTCCGGGATCATCGCGCGGCGCGCGGTGAAGCCGGGCACGCCCAGCAGCGCGCCGACGAAGACCAGCGCCAGCAGTTGCCAGAAGGCCAGCCCGACGGTGTGGTAGAGCAGCGGCACCAGCATGATCCCGAGGCCGCTGACCAGGTCGGCCGCGATGCTGGCCCGCTTGTAGCCGAAGCGGTCGACGACCGTGCCGCCGAAGAGGCCGGCGACGAAGCCGGGCAGGGCGACGGCGAAGCCGGTCAGCCCGGTCTTCGCCGCGCTCCCGGTCGTGACCAGCACGAACCAGGGCAGCGCGATCCAGGTCAGCGCGCTGCCGGCCTCGGAGACCGCGCTCGACGCGACCAGCGCCCACAGCGGCACCCCGTTCGCGCGCGTCGCCTCTCCTGTCGTCCCGGCCGCCTCGGTCGCCATCATCCTCGTGTCCTCATCGCCGGCGGTTGCAACCGCGCCTCAATGGCAGGCCCGCACGCGGGCACCCCGCCGCGAAACCCGCCCGCGCGGTTGGGACCTCGTCAACCCGCGGAGGCGGGTTTCGCGGCGAGCCGCGGCGCGCCCCTAGCCGCGGTTTCAACCGCGGGCGCCTCGCCCCGCCTACGCCTCGCCCGCCCGCAGCACGATCGCGCCGACGCCGCTGTGGACCGCCAGGTGCAGCGTCACCGGCGCTGTGCCGTAGGCGTCGTTGACGTAGACGGCGCGGTAGGGGAAGGGCAGGCGCGGCCAGGACGTGCCGCCCTCGCGCTCGACTTCCCGCAGCCCGTGCGCCTTGACCCCGCCGACGCCGCCCTGCGCCTCCACGCGCGCGCCGACGCCGGCCGGCAGCAGCACCGTCGCCTTGCCGACGCCGCCGTCGACGGCGATCTCCAGGTCCTGCCGCCACGCGCCGCGCAGGTCGATCGTCGCGTCACCGACGCCGACCGCGACGGTGAGCCGCGTCAGCGTCAGGCCGCCGAGCGCGAGGTCGCTGCGGCCGACGCCGAGTTCGAGGCGCAGGTCGAGCGGCACGTCGCCGTTCAGGCGCAGGTCCCACTCGTTGCGCTCGCGCCCGCCCCGCCGCGGGTGCGACTCGCGCGGCTGCCGGAGTTTGAGCCGGCCCTCGCCGTCGTCGCCCACGCGGTAGGTCAACTCGGGCCGCCAGGATGGCTCGCTGTAGCGGAACTCCGCCTCCAGCAGCGCCGCCGCGCCGCCCGCCACCGTCAGTTCTCCGACGCCCAGCGCGATGTCGGCGCGCACCGCCGTCGCCGCGCCGAGGTCCACCGTGCGCGATTCGATCTCCACGTCCGCTGTCGTCATCGTCGTGCTCCTCACTTGCGCCGCCGTCAGAGCGCGGCGGCCGGTTCCTCCGCGACCTCGCCGGCCGGCCCGGGCCGTCGCGCGAGGCCGCGCAGCAGCGCCAGCACCAGCAGGCCGCCGACCGTGTAGACCACACCTTGCACGCTGATCACCGGCACGATCCCCAGCACGTCGCCCAGCCCGCCGGCCGCCGCCGTCCCGACGAGCTGCGCCAGCGCCGCCGTCGTGCCGAAGGCGCCGAAGACGCGCCCCAGGTAGGCGTCGGCCGCGAGCGTCTGCAGGAGCGTGTAGAGGCCGACGCCGATCCCCGAGGCCGGCAACCCGACGACGATCATCAGGACGAACGCGGGCGCGAGGCCGGGGACCAGGGGGTGATAGTTGAAGATCGCCAGGTCGATCAGGCCGAGCCCCAGCGCCCCCAGCCCCAGGAGCCGCGCCGGCGGCACGCCGCCGCCGATCCTCCCGATCGCCAGGCTGCCGAGCAGCCCGCCGACACCCTGCGCCGCCACCAGCCAGCCGTAGCCGGCGTCGCCCCCGCCGAGCACCTTCGTCACGAACGGGACGAAGAGGGTGCTCATCGCCCCCTCGCCGATCCCGGTGAGGGCGATGAAGAGGAAGACGACGCGCAGCGCCGGGTTCCCGCCGACCGCCCGCAGCCCCGACAGCCAGGCGCGCCAGGTCGCCGCCCAGGGGTTCCCGGCCGGCGCCTCTGCCGCACCGGTCGGCCGCGCCTCGATCGCGATCAGCGCGACCAGCCCGCCCGCGACCGCGAAGGAGGCCGCGTCGCAGAGCGCCACGCCGGAGAGCCCCACCGCCCCGGCCAGCGCGCCGCCGAGCGGCGGCCCGATCAGGCGGGAGAGGTTGTTGCTGAGCCCGTTGAGCGCGTTCGCCGATGCCAGCCGCTCCTCACCCACCAGCCGGGGCAGCAGCGCGCTCTCGGCCGGCCGGACGAACTGCGCCAGCGACGACTCGACGAACGCCACCGCGTAGACGATCCAGAGCCGGTCGGCCGAGCGCACCGCCAGCAGCGGCAGCAGGCTGAGCGCCAACAGCCCGTTGACGACGACCATCGTCCGCCGCCGGTCCCAGCGGTCCACGAAGACCCCGGCGACCGACCCGAGCGCCAGCCGCGGCAGCAGCCCCGCCATGAACATCAGCCCGGTCGCCAGCGTCGAGCCGGTCGTCCGGTAGACGAAGAGCGGTAGCCCGACGAAGAGCGCCCAGTCCCCCGTCAGGGAGATCAGCCCCCCGACCCACAGGAGCGCGAAATTGCGTTGGCGCAGCGTGGCGAGCATTGTAGTCTCCAGGCGTTAGGCGTTAGGCGTTAGGCGTTAGGAGACGCGGGGTGCGTGGGTGCCTATCCGGTTGCCGCTGCCCGTGCATAGAGCCCCCTAACGCCTAACGCCTAACGCCTACCCCCTCGTCAGTACAGGTCCAGTTCGCCGCGTTCGCGCACCAGGCGCTCGACCCAGCCGAAGGCGAGGACGCCGGCGACCGGCAGGGCGAGCGCGAAGCCGGCCAGCGGCAGGAGTTGCCCCGCCAGGTCGCGGATCGTCGCGTGGTAGAGCGCGGCGTCGGCCAGCGCCTGCAAGCCGTAACCGAAGGGGAGCGCGCGCGCCGGGTAGCGCAGCCAGGTCGGCAAGAGCGCGACCGGGTAGTAGGCGCCGCCGAGCACCATGACGATGGGCGAGACCAGGTTCGAGAACGAGTTGGACTTCTTGAGGTACAGGCCGATCCCCGAGAAGATGAGCCCCATGCCCCAGAGCGAGGCCAGGAAGAGCACGAACGTCAGCGCCAGCGCCGGCCAGTCGGGGTCGAAGCGCACGCCGAGCACGCCGTAGCCGAAGGCCAGCCCCGCGCTCGCCGAGAGCGTCGTCTCGACGAGGCCGACCAGCGCGAAGCCGCTGAGCCAGGCGAAGCGCGGGCAGGGCGCCAGGAAGAGGCCGACCAGCGTCCCCTTGACCCGCTCGCGGTCGAGGATCTCGCCGACGAAGTAGATCGCGCTGAAGACGAAGCTGTCGGCCGACAGCGCGACGACGGCGTAGCGCAGCAGATCCGGGTGGCCGCGATAGATCAGCGCGGTGATCGCGATCTGGAAGACCGGCTGGATGATCCAGACCGCCAGGTAGCCGAGGAGCCCGCCGAGCCGCAGTCGCTCGGCCAGCATCGCCCGCCAGGAGGCGGCGATCACCCGCAGCGTCAACCAGGTCGCCCGCAGGGGCGACGGGCGGCTAATAGAGTTCGAGCTGGCCAGTGCGCTTGGCAGCATATTCGACCCTCCGTAGACTGACGGCCCCGACCAGGGCGTAGAGCGCCGCGAGTCCCAGCGCCCAGGCGAGCGCCCCGCCGACATCGCCGAGCGTCGCGCCCGTCAGCGCGCTCGCCCGCAGCGCGTCGAGCGCGTGGCTGACTGGGATGGCGTTCGAGAGCGGGTAGAGCCAGCCCGGCAGGCTCGCGCGCGGGATCAGGAAGCCGGCCAGCAGGCTCGCTGGCAGTTGCAGGAAGTTCGCCAGCAGGTTGGCGCGGCGCGAGAGGACGAAGAGGCTGGCGAAGGCGAAGCCGGTCCCCAACGAGGCCAGCAGCAGCGCCAGGACCGCGCCGGCCAGCGCCAGCGGATCGGCGACGTGGAGCCGCGCGCCGGTCGCGAAACCCAGGATCGTCACGACGACGAACGAGGGCAGCACCCAGACGAAACCGCCGAGGCCGTAGCCGGCGACGACCGCCGCGCGGCTGGCCGGGGACAGGAAGAGCGCGCCGATCGTCCCCTCGTACCGCTCGTGCTCGATGGCGTAGCCGCCCGCCCAGAGGGTCGCCGACCAGGTGATCATCCCGACCATCCCGACCAGCAGGAAACTGGAGGGATCGACGCCGCCGACGCTGGCGTGGCCAGAGACGGCGTAAGTCAGCCGCCAGGTCGCGAACGCGATCAGCGGGTAGAGCGGCCAGCGGATCACGTCGATCAGGTAGGCGTTGAAGCGCTTGATGGAGCCGCGCGCCGTCGCCAGCACCGTCGCCCACAGGTGCGCCACCGGCCCGACGTACTCCGTGGGCGTCAGTCGGAAGTCGGGAGTCGGAAGTCGGGAGATCTCACGCATCGCCATCCCTCGCTAGCCGTCAGCCATCAGCCATCAGCTTTCAGGAGATTACTGATCGCTGACGGCTGACGGCTGGCGGCTCACTCGTCACTCATCGCGCGCCCGGCGATCGCCAGGAAGGCGTCTTCGAGCGTCGGTTCGAGGACGCGCACGCCGTCGACTGGCGCGCCGTGGCGGCGCAGTACCGCCAGCGCCTCGTCGAGCGCGACCGCGGTGTCGGCGCAGCGGATCGTCAGGTCGGCGCCGCCCGTCGCGTTGACGTCCTGGCTGACGCCGCGCACGCCGGCCAGGCGCGCCAGTTCGTCGCCGATGCCGGCGGCGCGACCGTTGAGCGGGCGCGGCGTCGAGACGACCACCCGGCGCTCGCCCGCGACGCGCGCCTTGAGCTCCTCCGGCGAGCCCTGCGCGACGATCCGCCCGTGGTCCACGATGGCGATCTCGCGGCAGAGCTGGTCGGCCTCCCACATGTCGTGCGTCGTCAGCAGGACCGTGTGCGCCGGCACCAGGGCGGCGACCGCGCGGCGCAGGTCCACCGCCGCCGCGGGGTCGAGGCCGATCGTCGGCTCGTCGAGGATCAGGATCGGCGGGTCGTGCAGCAGCGCCTTCGCCAGGTGGAGGCGCTGCTTCATGCCGCGCGAGTAGCCCTCGACGCGCTCGCCGGCGCGGTCGCGCAGGTTGACCAGGTCGAGCAGTTCGTCGGCGCGGCGCGCGATCGAGGCCGGCGTCATGCCGTAGAGGTGGCCGAAGTAGACCAGGTTGTCGCGCGCGCTCAGCTTGGCGTAGAGGCCGCGGTCGCCGCCGAGGACGACGCCGAGCAGGCGGCGCACCGCGCGCTCCTCGCGGACGACGTCGTGGCCGCCGACCTCGGCGGTGCCGCCGGTCGGGATCAGCAGCGTCGAGAGCATCTTGATCGTCGTCGTCTTGCCCGCGCCGTTGGGGCCGAGCAGGCCGAAGATCGTGCCGCGCGGCACCGCGAAACTGACCTCGTCCACCGCGACGATCCGCGCGCGCTTGCCGAAGGGCCGCCGCCCCCGCTCGTAGACCCGGTGCAGCCCCCGCGCGACGATCGCGTCGTCGGCGCCGTGCTCGCGCATCATGGCATCATCCTTAGCTATCAGCAATCAGCCGTCAGCGATCAGCAATCACCTATCAGCGTTCCGGTGTCAGCGGCCGACCATCGGCTATCAGTTCGCCTTCTGATGGCTGAAAGCTGATCGCTGACGGCTGATTGCTCGTCCGCAGCGCCCCGCCGAGCAGCGCCAGCGTCAGCAGGCCGCCGACGCAATAGAGGATGCCGGTGAGGTCGAGCACGGGGAGCGTGCCGAGCGGGGCGCCGAGCGCACCGGCCAGCGCCATCCCGACGAGTTGCGCCAGGGCCATCGTCGTGCCGAGCGCGCCGAAGATGCGCCCCCGGTAGCGGTCCTCGGTGAGATTCTGGAGCAGCGTCTCGATGGCGACGAAGGCGACGACGGCCGGGCCGCCGACCAGCGCGATCAGGACGAGGTCGGCCGCGAGGGTCGGCGTGTTGACGATCGCGACGATGAAGACGCCGGTGAGCAGCGCGCCGAACCCGATCGAGCGCGCCGGCCCGACGGCCTTGCCCAGCCGCGCGGCCAGCAGGCCACCGGCCAGCCCGCCGACCGCCTGCGCGGACATCAGCCAGCCGAGTTGGGTCGCGCCGCCGTGCAGGATCTCCTTGACCCAGACGACTAGCAGCACGCTGACGATCCCTTCGCCGATCATCACGATGCCCATGACCAGGAAGAGGACCGCCAGCGCCCGGTCGGCCAGCATCAGCCCGAGCCCGCCGCGCCACTCGCGCCAGACCGCGCGCCAGCCCATCGCCGCGGCGTCAGCGGCCGCCTCGCCGGCGTCGCCGGCCGGCTGGGTGGCGACGGCCATCAGCGCGATGAGGGTGCCGGAGACGAGATAGGAGGCACTGTCGGCGTAGATCACGCTCGTCAGGCCGAGCGCGCCGAAGAGCAGGCCGCCGAGCGCCGGGCCGACCAGGCGGGTGAGACTCTCGCTGAGCGAGTTGAGCGAGTTCGCCGCCAGCAGGTGCTCCTCGTCCACCAGGCGGGGGATGATCGCGCTCTTGGCCGGATTGAAGAACTGGGAGATCGCCGACTCGGCCAGCGCCACGACGTAGACCAGCCAGAGCCAGTCGACCGAGTGGACCATCAGCAGCAGGAGCAGCAGCCCCGCGCGGGCGAAATCGGCGGCCAGCATCGTCCGGCGGCGGTCCCAGCGGTCCACGAAGACGCCGGCGACGGAGCCGAGCGCCAGGCGCGGCACGGTCAACGCGATGAACATCCCGCCGGTCGCCAGGGTCGAGCCGGTCAGGTCGAAGACGTAGAAGGGCAGCGCGATGAAGAGCACCCAGTCGCCGATCAGCGAGATCAGTTGCCCGACCCACAGGAGGGCGAAATTGCGCTGGCGCAACGCGGCGAACACGATGCCTCCTTCGGAGAAGTGAGAAGTGAGAAGTGAGAAGTATGAAATGTTCAGGGAGTGGCGGCCTCGCCGGCCTGGCCCTTCTTACTTCATACTTCTCACTTCTCACTTCCGTCAGGCGTGGGCCGGCCGCAGCGAGGGCTGGATACGGTAGGCCAGGGCGATGAGGGCGGTCGCGGCGCCCTCGCGCGGGGACTTGGGCCGGGCGCCGGCGCGCCGGCGAATCTTGTCGGCGTCGCGCCGCAGCAGTTCCTGGCGGTCCAGCACGGCCTGCTCGAGTTCGATGATGCTCAGCGACATTGGGGTGCCTCCTCTGATTCCATCCCGTTCCATCGGGTTCCGTGCCGTGTCGAAGTGCCGATTGTCTCCGTTCACCGGGCGGCGTCGCGCAGGCAGGCCGGGTCGATACCCGCGCCGCGCAGCGCGATCAGCTCGTCGGGGTCCAGGTCGCCGAGGCCGGCGTCGCGCACCCTGCCGACGTAGTCGGCGTCGACGCCGCAGCCCTTCAGGGCGATGAGCTGGCCGGCGTCGAGGTTGGTCAGGCCCGCGCGGACGAGCGCCGCGATGTAGTCGGCGTCGACGCCGACGCCCTTCAGCGCGACCGCCTCGCCCAAGTCGAAGCCGGTCAGGCCGGCCGCCCGCAACTCGTCCACGTAGCCCCGCGTGACCCCCATGCCGCGCAGGGCGATCAGGTCGCCGACCGAGCAGGGCAGCCCGGCGAAGGAGGCCGGGGCGGGATCCTCGCGCCGAGCCGGAGCCGCGGCGGGCGCGGCCACATCGAGCGCGTCGAGCAGGCGCTCGGCCTCGTCGCGCGTCAGCCTCTGCTCGGCCAGCATCTGAAGAACCTGCAACCGCTCGTCGCTCGCGCTCATCGTGCCTCGCTCCTCTCTTGCGCCGGTGCCCCGCCGCCCGGCCGGAAAGAGGCGTAGCCTATCCCGACCTCGCGCGGAGGCATCCGGTCGTCGTTGGGCCGTGGCGGGGGGGAATTACTCGGCGGCGTCGCCTTCGAGCAGCCGCAGCGCGTCCTTGGCGCTGATCTTGCCCTGGTTGAGGCGGTCGAGCACATCGCGCCGCTTCTCGTCGGCGACCGACGTCCCGGCCGTGTCGTCGGCGGTCTCGAAACCGAGGGTGCGGATCACGTCGTTGAGGCGGCTGACGACGGTCGGGTAGGAGATGTCGAGCGCCACCTCGACGTCCTTGATCTTGCCCTTGCAGCGGATGAAGGTCTCGACGAAGTGCCATTGCTGCGGCGTCAGGTTGCCGAAACGCCCGGCGCTGAAGTGGCCCTCGATGCTGCTGTCGCAGGTCGGGCAATGGACGCGGACGACCTCCAGTTCGCCGCCGCAGACGGGGCACTGGCTCGGCAGCGGATTGAGTCTCCTGATGCTCACTTTGATCTCCTCAAGCTACGGGTTGATTTTCTCAACCACTGTACCCATCATACCACGCTTCCCAGGTTTGTCAAGCCCCCTTGCTTAAGAAAATTCATATCGAGATTGATTTTCTAGATTCGCATGATTGCGAGTGCCGACGGCCGCCCTCGCGGGTGCCCGGCGCGTGGCCCGCATGGCGGGCGGCGGGGAAACCGGGCGACGCGCCGCGTCACCCCGACAGTTTGCGGGGGCGATGGTGGACGGATGCGGCGGGGGTAGGGCGCGCGGCCGGCGGCGCGGTCAGGCGGTGAATTCGGCCGTCAGGGCGGCGAGGCGGTCGCGGTAGCGGCGGGCGTAGCCGGCCGAGGGTGTGCCGGCGCG
>DASSSV010000464.1:0-2741 GCA_035708265.1 Thermomicrobiales bacterium
GGCGAGGCGTTAGGGGGTAGGCGTTAGGCGTTAGGAGTCGCGACCTCGGCGCGAAGACCGGGCGTTGACGCCCGAATCCCCTAACGTCTAACGTCTAACGCCTGCCCCCTTGTAGCGAATCTCCCCGCCCACGATCGTCCACGCCACCTTGCCTTGGACGGTCAGGCCCAGGAGGGGCGTGTTCTTGCTCGTCGAGGCCAGCGCGTCGGGCGTCACCGTCCAGCGCGCGGCCGGGTCGAAGGCCGTCACGTCGGCCGGGGCGCCGACCGCCAGCGTGCCGGCGCCGCGCGGCAGCACGCCGCCGAGCACGCGCGCCGGCGCGACCGTCAGTTTCGCGATGATGGTGTTGAGGTCCAGCGCGCCGGCGCGCACGAGCGTCAGCAGCGTCGGCAGCGCGACCTCGAAGCCGAGCATCCCGAAGGCGGCCGCGCGATAATCGGCCGGCTTGTCGCGCGCGGCGTGCGGCGCGTGGTCGGTGCCGATCGTGTCGAGCGTGCCGTCACGCAGCGCGGCGACCAGCGCCTCGACGTCGGCACCGGTGCGCAGCGGCGGGTTGACCTTCGTGTTCGGGTCGGCCGGCGCGCCGCGCGGCGTCTCGGCGTCGCGCTCCCAGTAGGTGCGGCGCTCGCCCGCGACCCACTCGTCGGTCAGCGCCAGGTGGTGCGGCGTCGCCTCGCCGGTCACGCGCACGCCGCGCGCCTTGGCCTCGCGGATCAGTTGCGCCGAGAGCGCGGTCGTGACGTGGCAGGCGTAGAGCCAGCCGCCGGTCGCCGCGGCCAGCGTCAGGTCGCGCGCCAGCATCACGTCCTCGGCCACGCCGGGGCTGCCCGGCAGGTCGAGCGCGCGGGAGACCGCGCCCTCGTTGAGCGCGCCGCCGCGGACCAGGTCGGGGTCCTCGCAATGGACCATCACCGGGCAGCCGACCAGGCGGCTCGCCTCCAGCGCCGCGCGCATCGCCGCGGCCGATTTCGTCGAGTCGCCGTCGTCGGAGAAACCGATCGCGCCCGCCTCGGCCAGGGCGATGAAGTCCACCGGCTCCAGCCCCCGTCGGCCCTTCGTGATCGTCGCGATCGGCAGGACGCGCACCGCGGCGTCGCGCGCCCGCTCCAGCACGCCGCGGATCGCTGCGGGGCTGTCGAGCGGCGGGTCGGTGTTCGGCATGCAGCAGACGACGGTGTAGCCGCCCTGCGCCGCGGCCCCCGCGCCGCCCGCGATCGTCTCCTTGTAGGTGAAGCCCGGCTCGCGCAGGTGCGCGTGCAGGTCGATCCAGCCGGGCGTCACCACCAGCCCGGCCGCGTCGAGCGCCCGCGCGCCGGCCGGCGCGGCGACCTCGCCGCCGACCGCCGCGACGACACCGTCCCTGAGCAGCAGGTCGCCGACCTCGTCGCGCCCGCTCGCCGGGTCTACGATGCGCCCGCCGCGCAGCACCACCTCAGCCGCCACGATACCCCCTCCCCCGTCGCGCGGGCGCCGGCCCCGGATAAGAAAAACGCCTTTGGGTCCGTGAACCCAAAGGCGGAGGTTTCGGCGTAGCCTGGCCGAGCGGGTTGTGAAAGCCCAGACCGTCCATCGCACTCCCGCCGGCGTGCCGGCTCCCGGACTGATGGCGCGCGCTGGCCGGCCCTCTCTCCGCCGCGCGGCGCACATCCGGGGAAGTATAGCGGGCGGGCGCGGCCGGTGTCAAACGAGTGACGAGTGATGAGAGGACGACGGGACTGGGCGGCCAGTGTGGTTTCGTCTCAGGCCACGCCGGCGGCCTTCGTGCCGCGCAGCGACCCCCAGCCGCGGCTTCCGCCGCCCGGCGCGGCCGGCCCCGCAATCGCCCTTGACGCCGCGCGGCGCCCTTGCTATACTCCCTGGTACCGCATCGCACCGACGTGTGCGGTGGGCTGCGCCGAAGTGGCGGAACCGGCAGACGCGCTACGTTCAGGGCGTAGTGCCCGTAAGGGCGTGGGAGTTCAAATCTCCCCTTCGGCACCGTGAGCCCGCGTCACAGGACGCGGGCCGCACTTTGACAACGAAGGCGCCGCCACGCGGCGTGGCGGTGGGGAGAAGGATGGTCGCTGGCCCGCCTGGCGGGCTAGAGGAAAGTCCGAGCTGCGCAGAGCAGGGTGCCCGGCGCAAGCCGGGGAGGCGGGCGCGAGCCCGTCGACAGTCCAGATCGGCGCGCCGGCCCCGGCCGGCGCGAGAGCAACAGAGACCAGGACCGTCCGGCCCGTCCGGGCGGGGTGAAAAGGGCAATCCTCCCCGCAGCAATCTCCGAATCGGCCGCCAAAGACGGACGCTCTGCCGAGGCCGGAAGTCGAGAGCAGTCACGGAGGCGACGACGTGACCGGCCCACCGGGCCGAGAGAGATGACCATCGCGAACAGAACTCGGCTTACTCTCTTCCCACCACCCACCCCGCGCGGCGCGCCGGGACTACGGTGCCTCTAGCTCAATCGGTCAGAGCGCCGGTCTGTGGAACCGGAGGTTACGGGTTCAATCCCCGTGAGGCACCCCAGCGAAAACCGAATCTCAGCGAAGAAACCGGCCCGCCATGTTGGCGGGCCGGTTGTCGTTCGCCGCGCGTCGTGGCCGGTGCCGCGCGGGTCAGCGCAGGGCGGTGTAGAGGGTGAGCTGGCCGTCGGACGTCTCCAGGCGCACGACCTTCGCCGGGACGGCCGAGGACGGCGGCTGGAGGGAGGGGGCGCCCGCGGACATGAAGGACTGGGCGAGGTTCGCCGGCAGGGGCAGGCCGCC
>DASSSV010000465.1:0-3829 GCA_035708265.1 Thermomicrobiales bacterium
CGCCTTGAGCGCCGCCAGCGTCCCGGCGCACCACGACTCGATGTCGTCCGGGTGCGCCGCCACCGCCAGCGCCGACCGCACCTCGTCCAGCTCCACCGCATCCTCCGTATCGCCGGCCGGGCCGCGTCGCCGCACTGGAGCCGCCGCGGTGCCCATGGTGTCTCTATTATGGGCCGAGACGCCGTACCCCAGGTACGCCGGGAGGACGAAGGGACAGGCCCGACGCTCCGCACATCGATCCGTATTCTACTGGCTGCGGCCCTGGCCGTCGCGCTGACCACCCGCTCGCTTCCTCGACAGGTGGCCCCGCGGGGGCTCTCGCGACGCCTGCGCGCACCACTGTGTTTCCCCTGCTCCCCGTATCGTAAATCGCGCGCGACCATCTGACCGGGCGGACCACCTGGGCCGTGCTTACTCCCCCTCCCCCTCCCAGCATTGGGAGAGGGAGAGGGCCGGGGGCGGGGGGGGGGCCACCGCCCGCCCGGCCGGGTGAACCTTTGGGCTATATCCAGCGTTCAAACAATAGTCTATGCTCGGGGTGGGCGGCAGCGCCCCGCGCCGGCAGTCGTGTCACGCAGGAGGGATTGATGCCCCACGTTCGTCCGACCCGGACGCCGGGCGGCCGGCGCCGCTCCCCGGCCCTGCTGGTCCTCGCGGCCGTGATGCTCCTGGCGGCGGCCTGCTCGGGCCCCGGCCAGGGCCCGACGCCCGCGCCGACCGCGGCCCCGACCGCCACGCCCACGGCGACCACGGCGACCACCGCCGCGGCGTCGCCGGCCGCGACCGCGACGACCGCGCCGAGCCCGACCGCGACCCGACGCCCGCCGACCGCCACGCCGACGGCCCGCGCCGCCGCCTCGCCGAGCCCCGCCGGCTCGCCGCGCGCCGCGGCGTCCGCCACGCCGGCAGGCTCGCCCTTCACCCTCAGCCAGAGCCCCGGCCCCTTCGAGCGCGTCGGGCTCGCCGGCCAGGATATCGCCGCGCTGGCGATTGGGCCGGACGGCCAGACCCTCTACGCCGGCGGCGCGGGGGTGATGCAGTCGACCGACGGCGGCAAGACCTGGCAGACGGTGCGCACCGCCGACCAGGCGCCCGCGGTCAAGGCCGTCGCCGTCGCGCCGAGCGACGTGCAGACGATCTACGTCGGCGTCAGCCAGGGTTGCGCGAAGGGTGGCACGTCGCCGGGCTACGTCAGCGCCGACGGCGGCCAGACCTGGGCCGAGACCGGCACGAACCTGATCGCCTTCGCGGTGGACCCGCAGAACGCCCGGCTCGTCTACGCCGTCTCCTGCACCGGCGTCCTGCGCAGCGGCGACGCCGGCCGCACCTGGGACACGCTCGACGGCGCGAAGGTGGAGAACTTCGACCCGATGCTGATCGCCATCGCGCCGAGCAACAACCAGACGCTCTACGTCGCCTACGCCAGCGAGGGCGGCACGGTGCGCGTGCGGCGCAGCGACGACGCCGGCACGACCTGGCAGGACGCCAGCCCGCCCGGCGACCTGACCGGCCCGCTCGCGCTCGCCGTCGACGCGACCGACGCGCAGACGGTCTACCTCTCGTCCCTCAGCGGCGTCTACAAGTCGGCCAACGGCGGGCGCGCCTGGGAACTGCAGAGCAGCGGTTTGGAGGACACGACCACCGGCAACGGCCCGGCCGGCACGCGGACCAACAGCGCCCTGATCGCCGCCCCCGACCAGCACGACCGCCTCTGGCTCGGGACCGGCGCGGGCCGGGCGCAGGGGACCGGCGTCTACACGACGAAGGACGGCGGGGCGACCTGGACGAAGTACTCCAGCGGCCTCGAAGGGCACCCGATCCACGCCCTGGCGCTCGGCGGCCCGCCCGACCGCCGCGTCCTCTACGCCGCCACCGACGACGGCGTCTGGTCGGTCCTCGCGCGCTAGCGCGGCCTGTGCGATAATCCGGCCGGACAGGACCATCGGGCGAGTTGACAGGCCCTACATATCGACATACGATGAAAGCGCGCAATCGCGACAGGAGGGGAGCGGCCCGCGGGGGCCGGGCGTCGGGATCGCGCAGCGGTGGCAGGAGGGATGCGACGCATGGATGACACGGGGGACCGGGACGGCCGGCCGGTGCTGGTAGCGGGCTTCAAGGGCGAGGACATCAGCGCGGGCGAGTACGTCGCCGACGATGACCGCAACGCCAGCGCGGGCTACTGCGCGCTGCCGCACCACGCGCACCTGCCGGCCCTCAGCGCACGCGCGGAGCAGGTCCGCCGCAAGAGCCACCCGCGGCTGGAGGACGACGCCGCGGGCTAGGCGACGTGGGAGCGTGAGAGCGTAGAGCGTGAGAGCGTAGGGCGTCGGGTTCGGCGCGCGCGTTGACAGTCCACGCTCCGCGCGCGACTTCGACGCCTGTATCAGCCCCTTGTGCGAATGGATCGGCGCACGTCGCGGGCGTGTGTCGGGTATCTTGTTTTGCGATCCGACCACCTGTACGCCAGGAGGCGGGCCGTTGCAGCCCGCCTCCTGGCATTCGCGCACTAGCCGCGCCAGCGGCTGCAGCCGCTGGCGCGCTTACTGAATGCCCAGCAACTCCACGTCGTTTCAATCCTCACCCGGCCGAAGGCCAGGTGCTCTGGCCGGCTCGCTATCGCTATCCGATGCTGAGCAGTTCCACATCGAAGACGAGCGTCGCGTTCGGCGGGATGACGCCACCGGCGCCGCGCGCGCCGTAGCCGAGGTCGCTCGGGATGACCAGCCGGCGCTTGTCGCCGACGCGCATCCCGGCGACGCCCTCGTCCCAGCCTTTGATGACCTGGCCGCGGCCGAGGTCGAACGCGAACGGCTGGTTGCGGTCGCGCGAGCTGTCGAACTTCTGGCCGTTCTCCAGCGTGCCGGTGTAGTGGACCGTCACGCGGTCGCCCGACTTGGCCTCCCGGCCGCTGCCGCCGCCGTAATCGACGTAGCGCAGCCCCGAGTGGGTCGTGGTCTCCTTGCCCTGCTCTCCCTGCGTCTGGCTCATGCATACCTCCGTGGTGATCCGCTCGGGCGACGCGCGCCGCCCGGTGGGGCCCCGCCAGACCCGTGCCACAAGGGGCGCTACTCGGTGCTCTCCGGCCGCAGCCAGCGGTCGAACCAGGCGCGGGTGCGGCGGAGCGCGTCGAGCTGGTGGTTGCGCTCCTGCAGGCCGTGCGGCTCGCGCGGGTAGACGACCAGCTCGTAGGGCACGCCGTACTCCTTCAGGCCGCGCGCGAAGAAGCGCCCCTGGCTGACCGGCACCCGCTCGTCCCGCTCGCCGTGCAGGATCAGCACCGGCGTCCTGACGCGGTGGACGAAGGAGACCGGGCTGAGCGCGTCGTGGCGGTGCGGCCCCGGGCCCTCCCAGCCGGTGCTTCCGCCGAGCGCCGCCTCGAAGTGCTGCATGTCGCTCTCCGCGACCATCATCCCCCAGTCGCTGACGCCCGCGCCCATCACGCCGGCCTTGAAGCGGTCGCTCTGCCCAACCGCCCACGCCGTCATGAAGCCGCCCTGGCTCCAGCCGCCGATGCCGAGCCGGTCGGGGTCGGCCACGCCCTGCTCGATGAGCAGATCGAGCCCGGCCATGATGTAGCCGTAGTCCGCGCCGCCGACGTCGCCCGCCACGCGGGCGGCGAAGGCGACCCCGTGCCCCTGGCCGCCGCGCGGGTTCGGCAGGAAGACGGCGTAGCCGTGCGTCGCGAGCCACTGGCCCGATGGCGCCCAGGCGAGTTGGAACGAGTCGGCGAAGCGCCCGTAGGGGCCTCCGTGGGCGACGACGACCGTCGGGAAGGAGCCGTCGGCGCGGCCCTTGCCGGGCGGCAGGATCAAGAGGCCGTCGAGCG
>DASSSV010000466.1:0-21397 GCA_035708265.1 Thermomicrobiales bacterium
CGCGCGAGGCGAAGGTGGACGTGGCGATGGCCAATGCCAGCGGCTTCGGCGGCATCAACTCGTCCATCGTCGTCGGCCGGTACAAGGACGAGTGATGAGTGACGAGTGATGAGTGACGAGTAGGGGGGACGGGGGACGGGCGACGGAAGACGGACGCGCACCGAGCGGGCCGCCTTTTCTCCGCCCTCCGTCTCCTCGTCACTCGTCACTCGTCACTCGTCACTGGAGGGAGCGATGGACAGACGGGTAGCGATCACCGGCCTGGGGGTCGTGGCACCGATCGGGGTCGGCAAGGAAGCGTTCTGGTCGGCGGCGCTGGCGGGCGCGTCCGGCGTCGGGCCGATCACGCTGGTGGACCGGCCGGACCTGCCGGTGCAGGTCGCGGGCGAGGTCAAGGACTTCGTGCCGACCGACCACCTGCCGAAGAAGCTGGTGGTGCGCACCGACCGCAACACGCACTTCGCCTTCGCCGCCTGCACCGAGGCGCTGGCCGACGCCGGGCTCGACCTCACGCGGGAGGACAAGGCGCGTGTCGGCCTGGTGATGTCCTCCAACTACGGCGGGCTCAACTACTACCTCAACAACCTGGAGCGGCTGCATCAGAAGGGGCCGTCGTTCGTCAGCGCCTACATGGCGATCGCCTGGATCCCCTCGGCGCCGGTGGGCCAGTTGTCGATCTTCCACGGCATCAACGGCTACACCAAGACGATCATCAACGACGCCGCGGGCGGCCTCGACGCGATCGGCACGGCCTACCGCGCGGTGCGCCGCGGCGAGTGCGACGTCATCCTCGCCGGCGGCTTCGAGGCGGCGCTGGCCGAGGCGGCGCTCGCCGGGCTGGCGACCTTCCCCGACCTCTGCCGCACGGCGCCGGACCCGGCGACCGCCTTCCGCCCGTTCGACACGCGGCGCAACGGCATCGTCGTCGGCGAGGGCGGGGCGCTCTGCATCCTGGAGGAGTGGGAGCGAGCCCGGGCGCGGGGGGCGCCGATCTACGCCGAGGTGGCCGGCTACGCGCAGACGAACGACGCGCTCGACATCCACCACGTCGCGGCCGACGGCGCGCAGTACGCCCGCGCGCTGCGCCTCGCCCTGGCGGTCGGCGGGCTGTCGCCGGATGACGTGGACTACGTCAACGCCGACGGCCGGGGCACGGAGGAGGGCGACCGGGGGGAGGCGAAGGCGCTGACGCGGGTCTTCGGCGACCGCCTCTCGCGCCTGCCGGTCAGCGCGCCGAAGTCCATGGTCGGCAACACGCTCGCCGGCGCCGGCCCGCTCGACCTGGCCTTCGCGACGCTCGCGCTGCGCGGCCGCACCATCCCACCGACGATCAACGTCGCGCAGCAAGACCCGGAGTGCCCGCTGGACCTGGTGCGCGACCGGCCGCGCGAGGCCGCGCTCGACGTGGCCCTCCTCGGCGCGCGCAGCACCGGCGGGGCGAACTCGGCGCTGGCGATCAGGCGAGTCGGGTAGTCGGGAGTCGGCAGTCGGGAGTCGGCAGTACCAGCAGATCTATCGTCGACCGGTTGCTCTAGGGGAGCCGCCTCTTCCGACTGCCGACTGCCGACTGCCGACTCAATCACGGTGACACGGATGGCAACCGACACGAGCAAACCGGCCTGGGCGCGCGCGGCGCTCTTCAAGGGGTTGGGCGAGGCGGAACTCTCCGCGGTCGCCGCGCTGCTGACGCCGCGCCGGATGGCGGCCGGGGAGGTGCTGATCCGCCAGGGCGTCTGGACGGGCGAGCTCTACATCATCCGCGCGGGCGTCGTCGAGATCAGCATCAAGGAGACCGACGACGGCGAGGCGCGCGAGGTGCCGCTGCGCCGGCTGGTCGGCGGCGACTGCTTCGGCGAGATGTCGCTGATCACCGGGGAGCCGCCCTCGGCGACCGGACGCGCGCTGACCGACGGCGAGGCCTGGGTGCTCGACCAGCGGGCGTTCCTGCGCCTCGCCACCACGCAGACCCGGCTCTCCCACAACATCAACGCCATCCTGAGCGAGCGGCTGCGCCATACCAGCCGGCAGCAGGTCGGGGCGCAGGGCGAGCGAGTCCTCGTCCTCATCGGCGCGTCCGCGACACTGACCCGCCGCCTCGCCGCGGCGGTCGCGCGCTTCTCGCGCCGGCCGACCCTGCTGGTCGATGCCCTACCGGCGAGCGAAGGCGCGGGGTGCGCCGGGACGCTGGCCGACCTGCTGGACGGGCGCCGCCGCCCCGTGGCCGATGGCGCGCCCACCGTCGTGCGCGGCGCGGCGGACGACAGCCCCGCCGACCTCCCCTCGGCGCTCGGCCGCCTGGCCGACCACTACCAGTACCAGCTCGTCGCCCTGCCGCCCGGCCATCCCTGGCTGACGCCAACGCTGCTGGCCTACGCCACGCGCACGCTGCTCCTCGGGCCGGCGCGCGCCCTGCCGGCGCTCCAGGACCGCCTGGTCGGCCTGCCGGCGCCGGGCGCGGCGCGCGGGCGGGTGCGCCTGGTGCTGACCGACGCGCCGCCGGGGCTGCGGCCGACGGTCGCGACGCTCGACGCGCTCTCGGCCGAACTCGGCGCGCCGGTGCGGGGCGTCCTGCCGGGCGGCGAGACGACCGAGCCGGGGGCGGCGGCGACCGACGGCCTCGCGCGCTGGCTGGTCAACCAGCGGGTCGGGCTGGCGCTGGGCGCGGGTGCCGTCAAGGGCTTCGCGCACATCGGCGTGCTGCGCGCGCTGGAGCGCGCCGGCGTCCCGATCGACTGCGTCGCGGGCGCCAGCATCGGCGCGCTCATCGGCGCGGCGGTGGCGCGCGGCTGGCCGGCCGACCGGGTCGAGGAGGTGTTGCACGCCGGCACCTCGCGCGTCTTCCGCCCGACCGTCCCGCTCCGCAGCCTGCTCTCCAGTCAGGGGATCAAGGGGTACCTCCGCCGCGACGAGCTCTGCGGGGACCGCCTGATCGAGCGGCTGCCGGTGCCGTTCGCCGTCACGGCGACCGACCTGACCGAGGGGCGGGAAGTCGTGATCCGGCGCGGCCTGCTCTGGCAGGCGGTGATGGCGAGCGCGGCGATCCCCGGCTTCTACCCGCCCGTACAGGTCGGAGGACACTGGCTGGTGGACGGCGGCGTGGTCAACCCGGTCCCGGTCAGCACGGCGCAGCTCCTCGGCGCGGACGTGGTGATCGCGGTGGACCTCTCGGAGCCGCTGACGGCGCGGGAGGAGTTGACGGCCGGCGAGGACGCCGCCGAGACGTCGCACCCGCCGCTGCTGGCGATCAACCTGATGCGCGCGCGCGATATCATGATGTCGGAGATCCGGGCGCACACCGTCGGCGAGCCGGGCGTGCTGATCAAGCCCGAGATCGAGGGGGTGGCCCTGCGCAACTTCAGCGAGGGCGGCCGCTTCATCGCCGCGGGCGAGGCCGCGGCCGAAGCCGCCCTCCCCGCCCTGCGCGAGCGCCTGCCGTGGCTCACGTGAAAGTACGAAGTACGAATGACGAAGTACGAACTGGCCGGGGAGTGAAGTCCGGTAAGGGATGGCGGGTGGCGGGCGGTGGGCTTGCGAGCGGCACTCGTCGCGCCAATTCGTACTTCGTACTTCGTCATTCGCACTTCGTGAGGGGGGGTCATGACGACCGAGACCGTGCGTGAGGGCGCGCCGGCGGGGGAGGACTCGCTGGCGGCGCGGCCCTGGCTGGCGCAGTACCCGCGGGGGGTGCCGGCGACGATCGACTACCCGGAGATCACGCTGCCGCAGTTCTTCGCCGACGCGGTGGGGCGCTTCGCCGACCTCCCGGCCGTGATCTACTTCGGCCGCACCTTCACCTACCGCGAGCTCGACCGCCTCTCGGCGCAGTTCGCCAACCGCCTGCGCCAGTTCGGGCTCCAGAAGGGCGACCGCGTGCTGGTGATGCTGCCGAACCTGCCGCAGTTCATGATCGCCCACTTCGGCATCCTCCGCGCGGGCGGCGTCGTCGCCGCGATCTCGCCGCTGCTGGTGGAGCGCGAGGTCGAGCAACTGGCGCGCGACGCCGGCGCGAAGATCGTCGTCGTCTTCGACAGTTTCTTCGAGAAGGTGGCGGATCTGCGGCGGCGCGGCGTCGTCGAGCGCGTCGTCGTCGCCTCGGCCGACGAGTACCTGCCCTGGCACCTGCGCCTCCTCTACCCGCTGAAGCGCGAGGGGGAGCAGCCGGCGATCCCGGACGGGCGGGGCAGCGGCGTCTATCGCTTCCGCCGCCTGCTGGCCGGCGCCGACGATCGCGCGCCGGCGGTGGACCTCGCGCCGGACGACGTGGCGGCGTTCCAGTACACCGGCGGGACGACGGGACTGCCGAAGGCGGCGATGCTGACCCACCGCAACCTGATCGCCAACGCGATCCAGACCCGCAACTGGGTGCCGGAACTGCGCGTGGGCGAAGAGGTTATCCTCTCGATCATGCCCTTCTTCCACGCCTATGGCGCGACCCTCTGCCTGCACCTGGCGATCCTGGTCGGCGCCAAGCAGGTGCTCTTGCCGCGCTTCAACGCGGCTGAGGCCCTGGCGGCGATCGTCAAGCACCAGCCGACGGTCTTCCCCGGCGTGCCGATGATCTACGTCGCGGTGATCGCGGCGGTGCGCGGCGACGAGGCGAAGGCGCGGCGGATGTCCTCGATCCGCTACTGCATCAGCGGCGCGGCCCCGCTGCCGGCCGAGGTGCAGCAGGAGTTCGAGCGACTGACCGGCGCGCGGCTGGCCGAGGGCTACGGGCTCAGCGAGGCGTCGCCGGTGACGCATTGCAACCCGCTCGACGGCCGCAGCCGCAACGGCACCATCGGCTTGCCCTTCCCAGACACCGAGGTGCGCCTGTGCGACCCCGCCACCGGGGTGCCCGTGCCGCCGGGCCAGCCGGGGGAGCTGGTCGTGCGCGGGCCGCAGGTGATGAAGGGCTACTGGCGGCGGCCGGACGAGACCGCCGAGGTGCTGCGCGACGGCTGGCTCTACACCGGCGACATCGCGCAGATGGACGCCGACGGCTACTTCTCGATCGTCGACCGCAAGAAGGACGTCATCATCACCGGCGGTGAGAACATCTACCCGCGCGAGATCGAGGAAGTCCTCTACGCCCACCCGCAGGTGCAGGAGGCGGCGGTGATCGGCGTGCCGCACGAGGTCGCCGGCCAGGTCGTCAAGGCGTTCATCGTGCCGCGTGCGGGCGCGACGCTCGGCCGGCGCGAGATCCTGCAATACTGCAACGAGCGGCTGGCGAAGTACAAGGTGCCGCGTCAGGTCGAGTTCCGCGAGACCCTGCCGAAGTCGGCCGCCGGGAAGGTGCTGCGCCGCGCGCTCCTCGAAGAGGAGCAGGCGCGCCCGCGCCGCCGGCGCGGTGGCGGGCAGGACGACGGCGCGCAGGGCTGACCGGCGCGCCGTTACCCGTTGTGCCGCGCCGGCGGCGAGTCGGGCCGGCGTCCGCCGCGGTCCGGGCTGCCGGCCCTGTCCGCGGGCGGCTCGACGGCGGGCGCGTAGAGCGGGCGCCGGGACGACGCGGCGCGCTGCCGGCGCCAGCGGAGGGCCAGGATCGCCGCCGCCAGCGCCGCGCCGAGGATCGCGGCGATGCCGACCGACTCGTCGAGATCCCCGAGCGCGAAGGCGAGCGCCCGCCGCCACTCCGGGGCGAGGAGCGCGCCGAAGTAGAAGTAGAACGCGGCCCAGAGCAGCGCCGAGCAGGCGGTGCAGGGGGCGAAGAGTCGGTAGGGCACCTCGAAGAGCCCGGCCATGGCGCTGGTCGGCGTGCGCAGGCCGGGGATCAGCCGGCCGAGGATGATCGCCCAGGGGCCCCAGCGGCGGTAGCGCGCCTCCATCCGGCCGACGCGCGCGGGGTGCAGGTGCAGGAAGCGGCCGCAGCGCCGCAGGGCGGCGCGCCCGCCGCGCCGCGCCAGCCAGTAGAGCACCGACGACCCGATCGTCGCGGCCGCGGTCACGACGGCCAGGGTCAGCGCGGCGTTGTTGTGGCCCATCCGCGAGCGGATGCCGGCGTACATGATCAGCGTGTCGCCGGGCAGCGGCAGCGGCACGCCCGCCTCCTCGATCACGAGGAGGAGGAAGAGCCCGCCGTACTGGTGGGCGATCACGAACGCCAGGATCCCGTGGCCGAAGCGAGGCAGATGCGCCATGATCGTGCTATGTCCGCCGGCGGCCGCGCCCCGCGCGCGGCCCATCGTCCTGCAAGAAGTGTACGCGCCGCGAGCGATTCCGCAATGCCGCCGGCGGGAGGGTGAGAGCGATGACCTGGACCGCGCCCGAGATAGTGCGCGTCGACGAGGCGTTCACCGGCGACGAGCGCGCGATGCTCGACGGCTTCCTCGAGTGGCAGCGGGCGACGTTGCTGCACGTCTGTACCGGGCTCACCGGCGAGCAACTGGCGCTCCGGGCGGTGCCGCCCTCGCGCCTGTCGCTGCTCGGGCTGGTGCGCCACGTCGCCGACGTCGAGCGGACCTGGATCCGGCGGCGCTTCCGCGGCGAGGACCTGGACAGCCTCTACGCGCGGCCCGACCGGCCGGACGCTGCCTTCGAGGACCTCGACCCCGGCCGCGCCGAGGCCGACGTCGCCGCGCTCATTCGCGAGTGGGAACTCTGCCGGCGGGCGGTCGCCGGGGCGCCGCTCGACGCCACCTTCACCAGCCCGCGCTGGGGCGCGATGTCGCTGCGCTGGGTCTACCTGCACCTGATCCGCGAATACGCCCTCCACAACGGCCACGCCGAGCTGCTCGCGAGCGCATCGACGGCACGACCTACTGACGGGCCTACGGCGCCGGCCGGAAGAGGTCGCGCAGGTCGGTCGCCGTCGCCGCACCGCGGAGGAGCGGCGTCACGCCGAAGATCTCTTGCACCGTGCGCAGCGTGGAGGTGTGCGAGTAGGCGATCGTGTTGCCGTAGCCTTGCTTCGCATAGGGCGACACGACGATCAGCCCGCTCGGGTGGTGGCAGCAGGCGTCCCCCTCGTCCCAGAGGATCAGGATCGCGCCGCCGTCCTGGAACGCCGCCGACGCCTGGATCAGCGGGATCTGCTGGCTGAGCCAGGTGTCGGCCTGGCAGAGCGCGCAGGACGAGCCGGGCGCCTGCTTCTCGCCCTGGTGGTAGTCGTTGGGCACGATGAAACTGTATTGGGCCACCGTGCCGCCGGCCAGCGCCGGCGCGAAGTCCGTGTAGGGCCGCTCGTGGCGAGTGCAATAGGCGTTCGTCGCGCTCGGCGGGTCGCCGCTGACGTCGGTGAAGTAGACGAAGGGGTTGTGGTCCTCCGAGTACGGCGTGCCCGGGTCGGTGAGGTTGCAGGTCTTGCCGTCCCCCGGCAGGTTCTCGGCGTAGTAGGCCCAACTGATCCCGGCCCGATCCAGCTCGGTCGTCAGGTGCGCCGTCGTGGCGAGGTGGTGCTTCTCCGGCAGGTCGTCGCCGTTGGTCAGCCCCAGGTTGGCGCCCGCCTCGAGCGTGATGTAGTTCGGCAGGCTGGGGTGGTCGGCGACCCGATAGTTCTCCGCGTGGGCGAAGGCCGGCAGCAGGGCCCGGTTGACGTAGGGCATGTCCGGGTTGCCCTTGACCGCGGACCAGTCGGTGTTCTCCATCATCACGACGAAGACGTGCGCGATCGGAGCGGGGAACGACCCGCGCGCGGCGGGGCTGGCGGCGAGCGTGGCGGGCGTCGCGGGCGTCGGCGTGCCCCCCGGCAGAGTCGTCGGGGTCGCGGCCGACGCGGCCGGCGTCGCTGGCGAGGCGGGCGCGGGGGGCGGCGTCGGTCCTCCGCCGCAGGCGACCAGCGCGAGCACGAGGAGGAGACTCGCCCGACGAAACCAGCGTGCCACGACCATCCTCCTCGTGCCCGGTTTCCGGCGACCGTGCCACCCGCGCCCGCGCGGGCGCACCCATACAACGCGCGCCGCGGGGCGCCCGCTTCGCCGCGCCAGCCCCGCCCGCTGTCCCTCCGGTCAGGGCACGGCCCTGGCCTTTGGCCGGTGGCGGCCTCCCCCGAATGGGCCTACAATGGCGCCAGGTCACCCCCCACCCGGCCGGGCGCATCCACTCACAGGCGCCGTACTGTATCCCCACGAAGGAGGCACGCGATGACCACCGCCAGCACCGACCCCGCCGCGACCGACACCGCCGGCCTCGTCCGCGTCGGCGCCGTCGAGGACTTGCAGCAGCGCTGCCAGATGGTCGTCTCGGGGGGGCGACACGGCATCGCCGTCTTCTGGCACGAGGGGCGCGCCTACGCGGTCGACAACCGCTGCCCGCACATGGGCTTCCCCCTCTCGCGCGGCAGCGTGCGCGGCGGCATCCTCACCTGCCACTGGCACCACGCCCGCTTCGACCTCGCCTCCGGCGGCACCTTCGACCCCTTCGCCGACGACGTGCAGGTCTACCCGACGCGGGTCGTCGACGGCGTCGTCTGGGTCGACCCGCGCCCGGTGGCGCGCGACCGCCGCGGCCACTGGAAGGCGCGGCTGGAGGACGGGTTGGAGCAGAACCTGCAGCTCGTCATCATCAAGGCGGTCCTGGCGCTGCTCGACGCCGGCGTGCCGGCGCGCGACATCCTGGAGATCGGCGGGCGCTTCGGCGCGCGCTACCGCGAGGCCGGCTGGGGCCCCGGCCTGACGATCCTGACCGCGCTCGGCAACGTCCTCGACGACCTCGCCCCGGCCGACCGCCCGCTGGCCCTCTACCACGGCCTGGTCCACGTCGCCAACGACTGCGCCGGCGCCCCGCCGCGATTCACGCTCGACCCGTTGCCCGAGACCGGCGTGCCGCCCGAGCGGGTCAAGGAGTGGGTGCGCCAGTTCGTCGAGGTGCGCGACAGCGACGGCGCCGAGCGCGCCCTGCTCACCGCCATCGCCTCCGGCCTGCCCCCCGCGCGGGTCGCCGATATGCTCTTCGCCGCCGCGACCGACCACTACTTCCTTGCCGGCGGCCACACGCTCGACTTCATCAACAAGTCGTGCGAGTTGCTGGACCTGGTCGGCTGGGAGCACGCCGCCGACATCCTGCCGAGCACGGTGCGTGGCCTCTGCCTGGCTCAGCGCGCCGAGGAGCAGAACGCCTGGCGCTACCCGGTGGACCTGGTGGACCTCCTCGGCGGCGCCATCGCGCAGTTGCCCGACCTGGTCGCCGACCCGGCCGGCGGGGCGGACCTGCCCGACCCCGACGCGCTGGCCGCGACGTTGCTGGGCGAGGACCCCGCGGCGATCGTCGCCGCGCTGGTCGGTGCGCTGCGGGACGGCGCGTCCCTGACCGCGGTCAGTGGCGCGCTGCGCTACGCGGCGGCGCTGCGGATGGCCCGCTTCCACACCAGCAACGAGTTCTCTGACTGGATCACGGTGCTGCACACCTTCACCTACTGCAACGCGCTCCACGCCGCGCTGACCCGCGCGCCGTCGGTCGAGCTGGCGCGCGGCATCTTCCACGGCGCCGGCAAGCTCTACCTCGACCGCTTCCTCAACCTGCCCGCGGCCCGGCTGCCGGATGAGCGGCCGCGCGCCGACGGCGCCAACGGCCACGACGGCGCCGAGCGGCTGCGCGACCTCGTCGTCCTCTTCGACCGCGAGCAGCAGGTCAACCCGGCCGCGACGATGGTCTACGAGTACCTGCACACCGGCGGCGAGGCCGCGCCGCTGCTACATGCGCTCGGCCACCTGCTGCTCAGGGAGGACGGTGAGTTCCACTCCTACCAGTCGCTCGAAGCCGGCTTCGCGACCTACCACGCGCTCAAGGACGCGCACCCGGCCGCGGCCGAGCGGACGCTGGTCGCGGTGGCGCGCTACCTGGCGGCGCACGCGCCGACCTCGCGCGCGATGCTCCAGACGGCGAAGAGCGCGCTCCGGCTCCAGGCCGGCGAGGATCTCTCGGTCGCGCCGGACGAGGAGTAACATCTTCGTGCCCGGGGCGTCGGATCGGCGGGGCGGCGGCAGCGACGGCCGCTGCCCCGACGGCCGCTTCCGGCGTGCCCGCCTCGGCGAAGCCCGTCGTCGGCCCCTCCTCGCACCCGGCGACCGCGTCCATGCGGTCGCCGCGCCCCCCGCGTGGCACCCATCTTGCTAGCGCTACCGCTGGTATAACAGGTCCCGACGAGCGCACCGCCCAACGCGAATCGCGCGCCGCATCGCGATGGGGGAGCGCTTGCCGGGGACCCCGCTCCGTGGTACGAGTACCTAGTGGGGCCGGGCGCGCCGGCCAGAAACCCGCGCGGCGGGACCGTGGGAATGGGGGGAGGCATGGGGCGGCGTCGCGGCATCACGCTCGCACTCGGCGGCCTAGCGCTCGCCGCGCTGCTCTGGCCGCCGGCGGCGAGCGCGGCCGGCGTCCCGGTCTTCGCGCCCGTATCGGGCCGGGCCAGCGACATCCTCCACCTCTTCATCTACGTCATCGTCCTCTCGCTGATCGTCTTCTTCGGGACCGAGGCCGCGCTCTTCTACTTCGTCTTCCGCTTCCGCGACCGCGGCAATCAGGAGGGCGAGCCGGAGCAGATCGCCGGCAACCGCCGGCTGGAGATGATCTGGACCGCCGTCCCCGCGATCATGCTCATCTCCGTCTTCGTCTGGGTGGTGGTGGCGATGCGCCAGATCGGCGCGCCGCCGGCCGGCGGCGACCCGCTGACGGTCGAGGTGATCGGGCACCAGTGGTGGTGGGAGTACCGCTACCCCGACCAGGGGGTCGTGACCGCGAACGAGCTGCACATCCCGACCGGCGAGACGATCCACATGAAGATCACCTCCGCCGACGTGATCCACGACTTCTGGGCGCCGCAGCTCGGCCGCAAGATGGACATGATCCCCGGCCAGATCAACGAGTTCTACCTGCACGCCGACCAGCCGGGCACCTACGACGGCACCTGCGCGGAGTATTGCGGCGCGCAGCACGCCTGGATGCGCATCCGGGTCATCGCCCAGACGCCCGCCCAGTTCAACGCCTGGGTCGCCCAGCAGCGCCAGCAAGCCCCGCCGCCCCCCGCCGGCGACGCCGCCCGCGGCGAGCAGGACTTCCTGACCGGCGAGGGCAACTGCGCCTCCTGCCACACCATCGCCGGCACCGACGCGAAGGGGACGGTGGGGCCGGACCTGACGCACGTCGGCAGTCGCGAGACGCTCGCGTCGGGCGTGCTGACCAATACGCCGGCGAACATGCGGAACTGGCTGACCGACCCGCAGGCGGTCAAGCCCGACAACCGGATGCCGAACCCGCAACTGACCAACCAGGAGGTCATCGACATCGCGGCCTACCTGGAGGGGCTGAAGTGACCGCGGGGCGTGGGCCGTGGGCCGTGGGCCGTCGAACGCGGAGCGCGAGCGCGTGCGACTGCCCGCGATGACGCCCTACGCCATTCGCCCCACGGCCCACGCCCCACGTACCCGCAACGGAGGATGCCGTGACCGTAGAAGTGACAGGCCAGGCCCGCGAGTACCCGCGCATCGGGAGCGCCGAGGGGCTGCTGGCCTGGGTCACCACGGTGGACCACAAGAAGATCGGCATCCTCTACCTGGTCTGGGCGGCGATCTTCTTCCTGATCGGCGGGATCGAGGCGCTGCTGATCCGCATCCAGCTCGCCGTGCCCGGCAACGACTTCCTCACGCCCGCGCAGTACGACCAGGTCTTCACCATGCACGGCACGACGATGATCTTCCTCGTCGTCATGCCGCTCCTCCTCGGCTTCGTCAACTACTTCCTGCCGCTGATGATCGGCGCGCACGACATGGCCTTCCCGCGCCTCAACGCGCTGAGCGTCTGGCTCTTCATCTTCGGCGGCATCCTGCTCAACTACAGCTTCCTCACCGGTCGGGCGCCGGACATCGGCTGGTTCGCCTACGCGCCGCTGACCGAGCAGCCCTTCTCGCTCGGCCACGGGACAGACTACTGGATCCTCGGCACGCTCGTCTCCAGCGTCGGCTCGATCATGGCCGCGCTCAACATCATCATCACCACGCTGACGCTGCGCGTGCCGGGGATGACGCTCACCCGCATCCCCCTCTTCGTCTGGATGTCGATGGTGCAGGCGTTCCTGATCATCTACGCCTTCCCGCCGCTGACCGCGGCGCAGGTGACGCTGCTGATCGACCGGCAGCTCGGCGCGCACTTCTACGACCCGAGCTACAACGGCAGCCCGATCCTCTGGCAGCACTTCTTCTGGTTCTTCGGCCACCCCGAGGTCTACATCCTGATCTTCCCCGCCTGGGGCGCGATCTCCGAGTTGATCCCGGTCTTCTCGCGCAAGCCGATCTTCGGCTACGCCTTCGTGGCCGGCTCGTCGGTGGCGATCGCCTTCTACAGCATGACCGTCTGGGCGCACCACATGTTCGCCGTCGGGATGACCGACTTCGCCAACGGCTTCTTCGCCGCCTCCAGCATGGTCATCGCCATCCCCACCGGCGTGAAGATCTTCAACTGGATCGCGACGATGTGGGGCGGCCGGCTCAGGATGACCACCTCGATGCTCTTCGCCATCGGCTTCATCTCGATGTTCATCATGGGTGGGCTCACCGGCGTGATGCTGGCGACGGTGCCGGTGGACTGGCAGGTCACCGACACCTACTTCCTGGTGGCGCACTTCCACTACGTCCTCTTCGGCGGCACCTTCCTGGCGCTGATGGCCGCGCTCTACTACTGGTTCCCGAAGATGAGCGGCCGGCTAATGAACGAGCGGGTCGGCAAGTGGCACTTCTGGCTGACGCTGATCGGCTTCAACGTGACCTTCTTCCCGATGCACATCGTCGGCATGATGGGCATGCCGCGCCGCGTCTACACCTACCCCGACCTCCCCGGCTGGGGCACGATCAACTTCATTGAGACGATCGGCACGCTGATCCTGACCGCGGGGGTCCTGGTCGGCCTCTACAACCTCTTCTACAGTCTGCGCAACGGCGAGCGCGCCGGCGACGACCCATGGGACGCCTGGACGCTGGAGTGGGCCACCAGCTCGCCGCCGCCGCCGCACAATTTCGTCCGGCCGCTGCCGGTCGTGCGTAGTCGCCGGCCCCTGTGGGATCTGAAGCACCCGGAGAACCCGGACTGGAGGCACCACCGATGACCGGCACGACGACCCGACCGGCGAGCGCGCGCGCGGCCCAGAGCCCGGCCGACCGCCTCGACGAAGGGCTGCGCCGCGTCGACCACCACAAACTGCTGATGGGCGTCTTCATCAGTTCGGAGTCGGCCTTCTTCATCACGCTGATCATCGCCTACCTCAACTACCGCTTCAACACCAACGGCTTCAACGGCAAGACGGTTCGCGACGCGCTGGACATCGAGAAGACCGGGTTCTTCAGCATCGCGCTCTTCCTCAGCAGCGCCACGCTGGCGCTGGCCGAGCGCGGCCTGCGCAACCGCAACCGCTGGGCGCTGCGCGGCTGGCTCGGCGTGACGATCGTTCTCGGCGCGATCTTCCTGGTCGGGCAGGGCCTGGAGTATACCACGCTCTACGCCGAGAACATCACGATCCACAAGAACCTCTTCGGCACGACCTTCTTCACCCTGACCGGCTTCCACGGCCTGCACGTCTTCATCGGGCTGCTGGTCCTGACGGTGATGCTGATCCTGGCCTTCCTGCGCGTCTTCGAGGACGGCAAGAACGAGACGGCCCTCGTGACCGCCGGCTACTACTGGCACTTCGTCGACGCCGTCTGGGTGTTCATCTTCTCGCTCGTCTACCTGCTGGCCTACGCCGGGTAAAGTTGCAGGTTGAAGGTTGGCAGGTTCGAAGATCCCCCGATGCTCCGTGGGTGTTCGACGTTCGAACCTTCGAACCGGGATACGGACTGATGTTGACCACGTGGAACCTCGAACCGAGCGTGCTCGCCGGCGTCGCGATCGTGGCGGCGGGCTACGCCGCGGCGCTCGCCTACGGGCACCGGCGGGGCGAGGCCGTGCGCTGGGGGCGGGTGGCCTGCTTCGCGGTCGGCCTGCTGGCGCTCCTGCTGGCGCTGATCTCGCCGCTCGACACGCTCGGCGACGGCTACCTGCTCAGCGCGCACATGGCCCAGCATCTGCTCCTGATCCTGGTCTTCCCGCCGCTGGCGCTCTGCGGGCTGCCGGCCTGGCTCCTGCGCGACCTGGTCGAGACGCGGGCGGGCGGCTGGCTGGAGCGGGTCGCCGGCCACCCGCTGGTCGCCCTCCTGGCCTACACGGCCGGGCTGGGCCTCTGGCACCTGCCGGTCTTCTACGACGCGGCGCTCGGGGACGAGCGGATCCACGTCGTCGAGCATCTGACCTTCATCGCGGTCGCCGTCCTCTTCTGGTGGCCGGTCATCGCGCCGCTGGCCGAGTGCGACCGGCTGGGGCCGCTGGGGCGGGTCGGCTACCTCTTCCTGGCGCAACTGCCCAACGCGCTGATCGCCGCGCCGATCGCGTTCGCCAACGAGGTGCTCTACGCGCCCTACCAGGCGGCGGCCGACCCGCTGGGCTATCGCGCGATGATCCGGGGCGCCTGGGGGCTCTCGGCGCGGGCCGACCAGCAACTCGCGGGCGTGATCATGTGGGTGCCGATGGGCTTCACCCTGACCGCCATCGCGGTCGTGATCCTGGTGCGCTGCCTGGACGCGGGGGGGGACGAGGCGGAGCTGGCGGCCGAGGCGGACGCCGCGCCGGCCGCTTAGCGAGGACTCAGTAGGATAGGTCGGACGCATCGCTATCCGGTGTGCCAAGTACTTCGGGACGAGGCCACTGAGTCCTCAGCCCTCGGCAAGTGGAGGAGACGAGCATGACGGCGACGGATGCCGGGCAGGCCGGCGAGCGGGACAGCGGCGCGGCGACCGCCGCGACGGCGGAGCCGGCGGCGGAGTTGGCGATCCCGCACCTGCCGTCGCCGACCGTCTGGCCGGTGACGCTGGCGCTGGGGATCACGCTCCTCGCCTTCGGCTTCGTCACCAGCCTGATCTTCACGGCGGCCGGGGTCGTCATCATGGCGATCGGCTTCGCCGGCTGGGTCGCGGATCTGTGCCAGGACGCGCGGGAGGGCGCCCACACCACCGCGCCCGGCGCCGAGGAGGGGGGACATGAGCGCGCATAGCGGCGCGGCGCCGGGCGGGCACGGGCCGGCGCGCGAGGCCACGCCGGAGGAGCTCAGCCGGCGCGGCTTCCTGACCAAGATCAGCCTCGCCGCGGCGGCCGGGGTCGCCGGGCTGATCGGCGTGCCGATCGTCGGCTACCTGCTCGGCCCGCTGCTCCAGCCGACCGAGCAGCAGTGGCGTTCGGTTGGCATGGTCGACGAGTTCGCGATCGGGCAGACGGCGCTGGTCTCCTTCGAGGAGCCCTCGCCGCTGAAGTGGGCGGGGCAGACGGCGCTGACCGCGGCCTACCTGCGCCGGGAGGACACCGACTCGTTCGTCGCCTTCGCCGTCAACTGCACACACCTCGGCTGCCCGGTCAACTGGCAGCCGGACGCGCGGATCTTCCTGTGCCCCTGCCATGGCGGCGTCTACTACGCCAACGGCGACGTCGCCGCGGGCCCGCCGCCGCACCCGCTCTTCCGCTACGACACGCGGGTGAACGACGGCCGGGTCGAGATCCGCACCCGCCCGCTGCCCGTAGCGTGAGCCGCGTCGGGAGGGGGAGCAAGGCCGATGAGGGGAGCGCCGTATGAGCACGACTGAACGGGTCGAGACTGAGGCCGCCGAGAAGGCCGCCAAGGAGGCCGCCGAGCGCCAGACGGAGCGGTCGGGCGTGGGCGGCGCGGCCTACCGGTGGCTCGACGAGCGGATGGGGCTCACCGACACGCTGATGCCGCTGCTGACGCACCCGGCGCCGAAGAAACTCAACTTCTGGTACGTCTTCGGCAGCGCCACGCTGGTCGCCTTCATCATCCAGGTCATCACCGGCGTGGCACTGGCGCTGACCTACGTGCCGGCGCCCTCCGGGGCCTACGACAGCCTGCTCTTCATCACCAACGACGAACTCCTCGGCCGGGTCGTGCGCGGATTGCACTTCTGGGGCGCGACGGCGATGATCGTCTGCATCGCCATCCACACCATCAGCGTCTTCCTGATGGGCTCCTTCAAGTACCCGCGCGAGATCAACTGGCTGACCGGCTCGATCCTGCTGCTGCTGACACTGGCGATGGCCTTCAGCGGGCAGCTCCTGCGCTGGGACCAGACGGCCTACTGGTCGATCGGCGTGGCCGCGGCGCAGGCCGGCAAGACGCCGATCATCGGCGACTGGCTGGCGCATCTGGTCGTCGCGGGCGACGTGATCGGGGGCGCGACGCTGACGCGCTTCTACGGCACCCACGTCTTCCTCATACCCGCGCTGATCTTCTTACTCGTCGGCGTCCACCTCTACCTGGTCGTCAAGGAGGGCGTCTCCGAGGCCCCCGTGCCGGGCAAGCCGGTCGCCCCCGCGACCTATCGCCAGGAGTACGCGGAGATCCTTGCGCACGACAGCGAGCCCTTCTTCCCCGACTTCGCCTGGAAGGACTTCATCTTCGGCTTCTGCCTGGCCCTCTTGCTGCTGCTGCTGGCGATCTTCGTCGGGCCGCCGGATCTGGCCAAGCCGCCCGACCCGACGATCATCCAGGCGTACCCGCGCCCCGACTGGTATTTCCTGCCCTACTTCGCCATCCTGGCCCTGCTGCCGCCCGCGGTGGAGGACTACGTCATCCTCGGCTTCCCGCTGGTGGCCGGGTTCATCATGCTCGTGCTGCCCTTTATCGCCAACAAGGGCGAGCGCGCGCCGAGCCGGCGGCCCTGGGCGGTCGCCTCGATGGTGCTCTTCATCCTGGCCTTCATCGTGCTCGCCATCTACGGGGATCGGGCGCCGTGGTCGCCGGTCTTCGCCGAGGGGGGCGCACCGTTGCAGGTGCCGGCGTCGGTGCTGCAGGGCAAGACGTCGCAGGAGTACGGCGGCTCGCTCGTCTACCAGAACAAGGGCTGCATCAACTGCCACACGATCGACGGCGTCGGCGGCAACCGCGGGCCCAACCTGACGCACATCGGCAGCCGGCTCAGCGCCGACCAGTTGACCTGGCGCATCCTCGGTGGCGGGAACAACATGCCGGCCTACGCCGGCAACATGGAGCCGCGCGACCTGAGCGACCTCGTCGCCTTCCTCGAAAGCCTCAAGTAGAGCGCGCGGTGGCCCTCACCCCCGTCCCCCTCTCCCAATCCTGAGAGAGGGGGAGCCTCACGGAGACAGGGTGCTGTTCTTCCGCGATCTGTGTAGGAGGGCGGGGCTGGCGCCACCCCGGCCATTCTCCTGCCCGATGGCTACAAAGAGCAGCGCGATGTCTGGATGGAGGCCCCTCGCCCAGGATTGGGCGAGGGGGGCGGGGGGTGAGGGCTACACTCTTCCTTGCACGGATCTTGCAAGAATCGCCCTCGCGGCGTGCCCGTAGACGATGTCGAACATCCGGTGCGCGCGGGGGCGCGAGGGGGGCGGCGATGTACGCGACCGTGCGGCAGTACACGCATCTCGAACCGGAGACCTACGACGAATTGCTGGGCCGGCAAGGTGAGATCGAGGCGCTGTTGCGCGGGGTGCCGTCCTTCTACGCCTACTACATGCTGCGTACACCCGAGGGGCTGACGACGGTGACGATCTGCACGGCGGAGGCCGGGACGGCCGAGTCGAACCGCCGCGTGGCCCGGTGGGTCGCGGAAGAACTCTCTAGCTTCCTGCCGCGCCCGCCCGACATCGCGGCCGGCGAGGTCATCATGCACTTCGCCGCGCCGTGACGGGGCTGTGGGGCGTGGGGCGTGGGCCGTGGGCCGTCATTACTCCGCGCCGGGCGCTGATCCGGATGCCGGGCGGCTGGGAAACCGGGCCGGCACGCGCGCCGGCCTCCACGAATAGACAGCGCACGCCTCACGGCCCACAGCCCACGGCCCACGGCGCTTGCCCGCCCGCCCGCGGGCCTGCTACCATTCCGCCATCCTGAGTGCCGCGCCGGGCCGTCGCGCCGCTGGGCGCGGGGGTGCGACCCGGCGCGGGTAGTCGTACGCGCCGTCGTTGGCTGGCGACGCGCGACAGGGCCCGTGATGCGCTGGGAGGCCACCCCGTACCTGCTGCCGCTCCTGCTCGCCGGCATCCTGCCGCTCGCGCTCGCCGGGGTCGCCTGGCGGCGTCGGCCCGCGCCTGGCGCCGCCGCGGCGGCGGGGCTGCTAGTCGCCGTCGCCTGCTGGGCGCTGGCCTACTTGCCCGAACTGGCCGCGGCGGACCTTCCCGACAAACTCCTCTGGTACCGCCTCAAATACGTCGGCATCGCCGCGACGCCGCTCGCCTGGCTGATCTTCGCGCTGCGCTACACCGGCCGGGGGCGCGGGTTCGCCCGGTGGGTCTGGCTCGCGCTGGCCGCCGGCCCGCTCGCCACCGTCGCGCTCGCCCTGAGCAACCCGCTCCACCACCTGCTCTTCCGCCGCGCCCTGATCGTCGCCGGCGGGCCCTTCCGTACCCTGGCGCTCGACTACGGCCCGTGGTTCTGGGTCCACACGGCGATCTCCTACGCCTTCGTCGCCACCGGGACCTGGCTGCTCGTGCGCGCGCTCGTCCGCACGCCCGGCGTCTACCGCGGGCAGGCGGCGGTCCTCGCCGTCGGCGTGGCGCTGCCCTGGGTCAGCAACGTGCTGACGCTGCTCGACTGGACGCCGGTGCGCGAGCTCGACCTGACGCCGTTCGCCTTTGCGCTGGCCGGCCTGTGCTTCCTCGGCGGCCTGCTGCGCTTCCGGCTGCTCGACCTCGTCCCGATCGCCCGCGAGGCGGTGGTGGAGCGGCTGCGCGACGGCGTGGTCGTCCTCGACGACCGCGAGCGCGTGGTGGACCTCAACCCCGCCGCGCGCCGGCTGCTCGGCCTGATGCCGTCCGCCATCGGCCGGCCGGCCGCGTCGGTCCTGCCCGCGCCGCTCGTCGGCGCCTGGCGGCGGGCGCCAGAGGCCGCGGCGGCGCTCGCGCTCGATGGCGAGGCCGGGCCGCGCGACGTCGCGTTGACGGTGACGCCGCTGCGCGACCGCCGCGGCCGGCCGGCCGGTCAGGTGCTGACGCTCCGCGACCTCACGGCCGGCGAGCGGCACTACCGCGCGCTCTTCGCGCACGACCCTAACGCCATCCTGACCCTCGACCTGGCGGGCGCCGTCCGCGACGCCAACCCCGCCTGCGAGCGGATCTTCGGCGAGGCGCCGCCGGACCTGCTGGGCCGGGCGCTCGCCGCGCTCGCCGCCCCCAGCGACCGGGAGCGCGTGGCCGCGCATTTCCGGTGGGCGGCGGCGGGGACGGTGCAGCGCTGCGAGGCGGCCGTGGTGCGCCCGGACGGGCGGCGCGTGGCGCTGGTCTTCACCCTGCTGCCGGCCGTCGCCGCCGACCGCGTGACCGGCGTCTACGGCATCGCCGAGGACGTCACCGCGCGCCGCGAGGCCGAGGCGGCGCTCAGGGCGAGCGAGGCCAAGAACCAGGCCTTGCTGGCCGCCCTCCCCGACCTGATGTTCCGCATCCGCAGCGACGGCACCTTCCTCGACTACCAGGCGAACGACCCGACCCTGCTCTACGCGCCGGCCGAGACGCTGGTCGGCCGGACGATCTACCACGCGCTGCCCCGCGAGGTCGCCGACGCGGGGATGCGGACGATCGGGCGTGCGCTCACCGAGGACGCGCTGCAGATCTTCGAGTACCGACTGTCGATGCCGGGCGGCGAGCGCGACTACGAGGCCCGCTTCGTCGTCAGCGGGCCCGAGGAGGTGCTGGCGATCGTGCGCGACGTGACCGAGCGCAAGCGGGCGGAGGGCGCGCAACGCCTGCTCGCCGACGCCGGCGCGCTGCTCGCCGCCTCGCTCGACTACGCCGCGACGCTGCGCCAGCTCGCCGGGCTGATCGTCCCGCGCCTGGCCGACTGGTGCCTGGTCGACGTCGTGGACGGCGCGGGCGCCCCGCGGCGCGTCGCCGTCGCGCCGGCCGAGGGCGACCTGGCGCGGGCGGTGGCGTGCCGGGACGGCGAGGCGCCGGCCGGCGCGCTCGCGCGGGTGCTGCGGAGCGCCCGGCCGGAGCTGCACCCGGCCCTCTCCGGGACGGCCCACCAGCAACTCACCGCGGACCCCGGATTCGCCGCGCTGGCGGCGGCGCGGCGGCTGCGCTCGGTGATGGTCGTGCCGCTGGTCGCGCGCGGCCGGACGCTCGGCGCCCTGTCCTTCGCGATCACCGAGTCGGAGCGGCGCTACGGCGCGGCCGACCTCGCGCTGGCGCGGGAGCTGGCCCAGCGCGCCGCCCTCGCCGTGGACAACGCCCGGCTCTACCAGGAGGCGCAGGAGGCGATCCGCGCGCGCGACCGCTTCCTCTCGATCGCCTCCCACGAGCTGCGCACTCCGGTGGCGAAGATCATGGGCTACACCGAGCTGCTGCTGCGACAGCGGGAGGCCGAGGAGGCCGGCCTGCGCCCGCCCGCGAGCCCGGGGTCCACGCGCCAGCGCCTCCTGACGGTCCTCGACCTCGCCCGGCACCTCGGCCGGCTGACGCGCGACCTCCTCGACGTGTCGCGATTGAGCAAGGGGCAACTGCTGCTGCGCCCCGAGCCGCTGGACCTGGCCGAACTGGTCGCGGCGGTCGGCGCGCGCTACCGCGAGCAACTCGACGCCGCCCATCCGCTGACGATCGCGGCCGACGGCCCCTGCATGGTCGTCGCCGACCCCGATCGCGTCGAGCAGGTCTTGACCAACCTGCTGGAGAACGCGGTCAAGTACTCGCCGGGCGGTGGGCCGATCGAGGTCCAGGTCGCGCCGGACGGCGGCGGCGCGATGGTGGTGGTGCGCGACGCCGGCGTCGGCCTGCCGCCGGGCGCGGGCGCGACGATCTTCGAGCCCTTCGGCCGGGCCAGCAACGTCGCCCAGGGCACGATCCCCGGCCTCGGCATGGGCCTGTACATCTGCCGCGACATCGTCGCGCAGCACGGCGGGCGGATCTGGGCGACGAGCCCGGGCGTCGGCGGCGGCACGACGGTCGGCTTCTGGCTGCCGCCCGCGCCGCGCGAAGCGGGCGAGTCGGACGCCGCCGCTGGCGCACTGGCCGCGCCTCCGCTATAATGGGCGATACGCCACCGCGGGCCAGGGCCCGCGCCAGGCAGACAACCGAGACGGCGCTGACGGAGAAGAGTAGCCGCCGCGGCCGTGGGCCAGAGACGAGAGGGTAGCTGCGAACTCTCGCCGCGGACTGGTGGTGAAGGGGCTCCCGAGCCGGCAACCGCGAGTGGGCGTGGCGCATCGGCGCCGCGTCAACTAGGGTGGAACCGCGTGGGGCACCGCCCCGCGTCCCTAGACAGGGGACGCGGGGCGTTTTCGTTGGGTCCGCGGCCGGTATTCACCGCAGAGGCGCGGAGGGCGCAGAGAGACGAGGAGAGAGGACGGGGGAAGTACGAAGGACGAGGGACGAAGTACGAATTAATCTCCTCGTCCTCTGCGTGCTCTGCGTGCTCTGCGGTAAATCGGATCTGGGGAGGCGTGCGATG
>DASSSV010000467.1:0-2739 GCA_035708265.1 Thermomicrobiales bacterium
CGCTCGGGCGGCCGTGACGCCGCTTTCCAGCCTTCGCGGTTGACCAGCGCGACCCGCGCGCGGTGCGCGGCGAAGCGCAGGTCGAGATCCGTCCTGTCCAGTCCGTTCATCGTCGTCTTCCTTTACTCCCGCGCCGGGGACGGTCGCGGCACCTTACGGCGCCGGCCGATCCCCCGGCGGGGTGTGTGGGTTAGATTGGTCGTGGGACTTCGGCCGATTCCCGGCCGGCCGCCTGGCCGACTAGTTCCGTGATCGACGGCGCCAGCCGGAACGCCAGGGCGAGGAGGAAAGCGGCCGCCCGCTCGCGCAGCGAGCGTCGCCCGAGCAGCGCGACCTGCCGCTGCAGGTCGGCCTCGCGCCGCAACTCCTCATGATGCAGGCGCGCCAGTTCCGCCAGGACATAGTCATTCATCATCGCGGGCCTCCTGTTCTGCGCGCCAGCGCGCGCTGTTCTCGTCGCGGGTCGTCGTATGGCTTGGGGTCCGCATCGCGGCCCTCCCTTCTTCGGCGCCGGCTGACATCACCGGTTTGCTGCCACCGCGCCCCCCGCGACACCGCCAGCGCCAGATCCTTCGTGGCCGCGGGGAGAGGTGACACCAACTGAACGAGGGGCGGGGATACTTTTCGCACGTCGTGCCCGGTCCCCATTCCCCGCGGAGCGTGATTGCGACGGCGCGGCGGGCGTAGTATGCTGGGGCGATTGAAAGCGCAGAAGCTCTCATGGATTCGGTGTCCCGATCCGCGTGCCGGTGTGCCCGGGCCGTTGGCCCGTGCGGCCGTGTCGTTGGGGACGAACTGGACGGAGCGCGGCGTGCATGACCTGCGGCTGATCCCGCTGACCGAGCTGGCCGCGGCGTGCGGGGAAGAGACGGCCAAGTTCCAGCGCCGCGAGCCAGCGCGGGACGACTATTGCCTGGAACTGCTGTGGCGCGCCGTCGGCGGCGTCGACCAGGCGGCCTGGGAGCTGGTCGTCCGCCAGTATCGCGGCATGGTCCTCGCCTGGGTCAGCCAGCACCCCGCCGCCGCGGCCGCGCGGGCCGGCGGCGAGGACGACGACTACTGGGTCAATCGCACCTTCGAGCGCTTCTGGCTAGCGCTGAAGCCGGAGCGCTTCGGCCTCTTCCCCGGCCTCGGCGCCATCCTGCGCTACCTGAAGACCTGCGCGCACAGCGTCCTGCTCGACGAGGTCCGCGCGCGGGCCGGCGCGCGCCTGGAACCGCTGACCGGGCCGGCGCAGGAGCGCGACCAGGGCCCCGACCCGGCCGCCATCGCGACCGGCGAGCTGGCCGGGGCGGACCTCTGGCGCGCGATCGCGGCGGAGTTGCAGGACGAGCAGGAGCGCACCGTCGCCTACCTCTGCTTCGCGCTCGACCTCAAGCCGCGCGAGGTCTACGAGCGCCATCCCGCGAACTTCGCGGATGTGGCGGACGTCTACCGCGTCAAGCGCAACGTCATCAACCGATTGCAGCGCAGCCCCGCGATCCGGCGGTTTCTGGAGTAGGCGGTAGGCGTTGGGCGTTAGGGGCGGTTGGGACGACGCCGGGTTCCTCCCGACGCCCCCGCCCAGCTTGGCCAGGTTGCGCGGCGAGTGCCCGCTCGCGAGCCTGCCATTCGGGCGCGGTTTCAACCACCAGCCACTCGTGTGTGCGAAAACCGCGCGGCCGGACGTTCAGTGTGGGTGAAAGGAGGCGCCGGCCATGAATTGTATCGACCCTGGTGTCGCGACGCCGGAAGACCTGCTGGCCTACGCGGACGGCGACGCACCTCCCACCATCGTCGAGCATGTACGGGCCTGCCCAGCCTGCGCCGCCGTCGCGGCGGGCTACGCGGCGGCGCAGCGGCACCTCCGGAGGCGTCTTTATCGTTTCGACTGCCCGTCGCCGCAGGAACTCGGCGACTACGAGCTCGGGCTGCTGCCGCCCGCGGAGCGCACGCGGGTCGCCGCCCACGTCGTCGCCTGCCCCCATTGCGCGGATGAGTTGCGCACGCTGCGCGATTTCCTGGCGGGCGAGCCGGCGGCACTGACGCGCCCGACCGGGCCGCTGCGGCGGCTCGTCGCGACGCTGCTCGAGCCCGCGCCCGGCGCGGCCTACGCCGGGCTGCGTGGGGCCGACGACGCGACCGCCCAGACCTACCAGGCCGGCGGCGTGACGATCGCGCTCGACACGCAGTTCGACCGCCGCCGCGGGCGCGGCGCGCTGACCGGCCTGCTCTGGCAGGAGGACCCCGCGGCGGCCGACCTCGCCGGCGCCGCCGCCACGCTGCTCGCCCCCGATGGCGCGACGCGCACGACCGCGCTCGACGACGTCGGAAATTTCGCGTTCGACGACCTCGCGCCGGGCCGCTACCAGGTGGAGGTGACGCTTGGAGACCAGCTCGTCACCATCCCGGAGTTGCGTATCGGGCGGTGACACTCCGCTGACCCTCGACGAGGTCGTCCCGCGCCTGCTGGCGATGGAGGACGACCCGGGCCGGCGGCGCTTCGCGGAGCGCTGCCTCGACGCGTTCGGCGCCGACGCCCTCCTCCCCGCGCTGGCGACCGCCTTCCAGCGCTACTTCTCCGTTCAGACGCGGGCCGCGTTGCGCGTGGCCGAGGCGCTCGAATACGCCGCCGTCCTCGCCGGCAGGCCGGGCGACCGCGCGACCGGCCTGATGGGGCGCGCCGACGGCCTGCGGATCCTCGGACGCTACCAGGAGGCGCTCGACCTCTATCGTGAGGCCCAGCGCGCGTTCCTGGCC
>DASSSV010000468.1:0-3041 GCA_035708265.1 Thermomicrobiales bacterium
CCCGAATCGCTGACCGCGCGCGAGCACGACGTCCTGCGGCTGTTCGCGGCGGGGCTGTCCGGCAAGGAGGTCGCCGCGCGGCTGGGGCTGAGCCCCAAGACGGTGGACCGGCGCCGCGGCGACGTGCTGCGCAAGCTCGACGCCGTCTCGATGGCGGAGGCGGTGGCGACCGCCTACCGCTGGGGCCTCGTGAGCGGACGCCCCGCCGACGACGACGCCTGAGCGGCCCGCCGCGGCGGTCACGCCGACGTCTCCGCGCCCGCCTCGGGCGGTCCGGCGTCGCGCGCACCGGCATCGGGCGGGGGCGCGTCGAGCAGGCCCGCGCGGTGGGCCAGCGCGACCGCCGCCCCCATGTTCGCAACGCCCAGCTTGGCCAGGATGTGCGCGCGGTGGTTCTCCACCGTCTTCGCGCTCAGGCCGAGCGCCCGGGCGATCTCCTTGCTGGTCGCCCCGCCCGCCGCCAGCGCCAGCACCGCGCGCTCGCGCTCGGTCAGGAGCGCGGCCCGGTCCTCCCGCTCCACGCCCCGCCGCGCCTGCGCCAGCAGCCGGCGCGCCACCGCCGGTGAGAGGTAGACCTCGCCGCGCGCCACCGTCTCGATCGCCCGGGCCAGTTCGCCGGCGGCCGCCTCCTTGAGCAGGTAGCCGTCGGCGCCGACGTCGAGCATCCCGCGCACGTGCGCGTCGTCGTCGTGCATCGTGAGGAAGAGCACCCGCGTCTCGGGCCGTGCCGCCTTGACCCGGCGCGCCACCTCCAGCCCGTCGAGGTCCGGCAGGCCCAGGTCGGTCACCACGACGTCGACCCCGCCCGCGGCCGCCAGGCGCTCGAAGAGGCGCAGGCCCTCCAGGCCCGCGGCCGCCTCGCCGCGCACCGCGATCTGCGGCGTGCGCGCCAGGATCCGCTTCAGCCCCTCGCGCACCACCCCGTGGTCCTCGATCAAGAGGACGCCGATGTGCCCGCCCGCCATGCCGCACTTCTCCGTCGCGCTCGCCCCAGCCGGTCCCCGCTCCTGGCGCCCGCACGCATCCCCCCCCGCACCGCGCGCCATCCGGGCCGCGGGGCGGGACGCCCGGCAGGGCATGGCGGGGGCGCTGCCAGGGCGGGTCTGACGGACTCGCGCGGGCGAGTCGGGATGCGAGATCCCCCCACTCGCGAGAATAAGGCGCGCGGGGGCGCGCGCCAAGGGGGATCCTCCCCAGCGGCGGGGCGGGAATCCCCCGCGGGCAGCCGGGATGTCGAGGGCTGCGAGGACTGGCGTTCTGGGCGGAATGTCCCGCGCGGATTAGGCTGTTCGGGCTGTTGGCGCGCCCGGGCAGGGGAGCCATGGTGTGGGTGGAGGCGGCGAGCGCCGCCGACGACAGGAACGAGCCGAACATGGGCTGGCGCAGCCACCCATTTGCCGTCGTGCGGTCGCGGCGCGGGGGCCCGCTCGCGGCTGCGGGGATGTCGGGGGGCACACCGCGGTCCTCGGCCCATCCCGTTCGTGGATGGTGCGGGGCTGGGACGCCTGGCACCGCCACCTCACGCCCGCCTCGCTCGCGCACGCCTTCCTCGTCGTCGTGCGCGCTCGGGAGGCGCAAAGGGGGGGGCGTCCCGGCGAGTTGATCCCGCTGACGGTGCCGGAGGCGCGGCGGCTGTTGTGGCGGCTCCTGCGAGTCCGGCCGGCCCCGCCGGATCGTGCGCCCGCCTGGTCGCGCTGGCGCCGGCGTCACCAGCGCCGGGCACGACGGCGTCACTATCAACCGCACAGGCGACTGTCGACGGGGAAGTGCGGCTGTAGTATAGGGACCGTTAGGGGCCAGGGGCGGGGAGCGGGTCGCCTTCGCCATCGGCGCACGACACGCCCTGTTCCGGGCCGTGGTTCTCGTAGCGCCGGAGGAACTGGGCGAGGCGGGGGTCGTCGGCGCGATCGAGCAGCAACTGGTAGCGCCAGGCGGTGACGACGATCGGGCTGAGCAGGTCGGGGTAGGGGCTGAGCAGGCGAGCATCGCCCTGCCAGGTGATTTCGCGCAGCCGCTGAACCTGAGCGGGGGCTAGGTCGGGCCGGTAGGTGATCCAGACCGCCCCGTGCTCCAACGAATGGACCGCGTTCTCAGTCGGGATCGGCTCGTTGTACACGCCGCACGTCTGCCACTCGGGGCTGTGGACGCCGCCGGGCGGCGGGATGCGGGGCGAGACGATCGGCCCCATCCGGTGGGCACGCGACTGCGGGGGGAAGGCGATGACGCCGTCGGCGCGGGCCCCGCTGGCCAGGGCCAGCCCGACCAGCGTGCTCGCCAGCAGCGCCTGCGCCAGGAGGCTCGTCACGACGTAGCGCCGCGGCCAGCGCGGCCAGAGGAGGAGCAGGGCGGTGGCCAGGAGGGCCAGTCCCAGGCCGGCGAGGACGGCTTCCAGCATGTGGGCACCGCGAGCCTCGACCGCGGCGTAGGCCCGATAGACGAGCGGGGCCAGGGCCGGGATGGGGCTCGCGACCGCCCAGTGCCGCAGCGAGATGCGATCCAGAGACAGCGCGAGTCCGAGGAGCAATTCGCCGCCGCCGAGCAGTCCGAAGGTCGCGGCGACGAGCCAGCGCCAGACGAAGGGGTTCGTGGCGCGGCCAGCTCGCTCTCGGCCCTTCGCCGGGACAAGCGTCTTCATGGGCTCCTGGGCGCTTACGGTCATGAGGCGTCGCGCGACCTGGGCGGCTCCCGGCCACCCCCGGCCGTGAGCTTCATGCGGGGGTGAGCAGGCGCTCGGTATGCGGCGCTAAGTAACACTCGCACGCTTGGCACAAGCGATGATGGGGAAATATCCCCGGCTCACAATCAGAAAGCGGCACTGGGTGGCATTACCCGTGCCGACCGGCCGGGTCGGCGTCCCGGCCGGCCGGCGCGCGGGTGGGGCGGCCACGGCGCTCCTCTCCGGTGGGCCGGCGCGCTAGGCGTCGGCGGCGACGGCCTGGGGGGCGGCCAGGGCGCGGCGGAAGTGCGCCGTGACCAGGTGGCCCAGGGCCAGGTGCAGGTCCTCGACGTAGCCGTACTGGTCGCCGGGCACGACCACCGCG
>DASSSV010000469.1:0-2423 GCA_035708265.1 Thermomicrobiales bacterium
GGCCTGCAGCCGGGCCTGCCGATCGGCAGCACGGTCGTCGTGGAGGGCGCCGAGCGCGAGGACGGCACCTCGCACCACTACCTGCCCGCGGGCGAGGTCGTCGCGGCCGACCCCGAGATTTCTGCCCTGTTAGAGCGCTGCGCCGCCGCCCGCGGCGCCTCGCCGGTGCGCGGCCGCGCCTGGACCATCGACGCGCCGTATCGGGAGACCGTCGGCGCAATCGCCCGCCACCGCGCGGCCGGCGTCGCGGTCGTGGAGATGGAGGCCGCGGCGATCTTCGCCGTCGCGCGGGTGCGCGGTGCGCGGGCGGGCCTGCTCGTCGCCGTCTCGGACGAACTCTACGGCGAGCGCTGGCACGTCGGCTTCGAGCACGACGCCTACCTGACCGCCCTCCTCCGCGCCGCCGATGCTGCGGTGGACGCGGCGGCGCAGCTTGGGTGAGCCAGACCGGCCGCCGCGGGTCCAGCCTCCGGCCCTGCCAACGTGGGGCTACGCGCGTAGGGAGTCAACGATAGACCTCGCCGTGGCCGCCGATGTCGATGAGGGCGAGGCTCGCTCGCTGACGTCGTGCGCGCTCAGCCCGATACGTCACGCTTCGTCGTCGGCTTCGTCAATAGCCGCGAGCAGTTCGGCCACGGTCCCGAAGCGCCGCGCCTGCCCGGTCGCGACCTCCGCGAGCGCGGCCTTGACGCGGGCGATGTAAGCGGTCTCCTGATCTTCCAGCAGTTCCCGGTATTGAGCTTCGCTCATCACGACGTAGCGCGGCCGGTTGTGGACGGTCACTCGCACCGGGCCTTCCACCAGGAGTGCGTCGACCGCCCCGATGTCGCGCCGCGCGATCTCCTGCGCCGGAATAGTCCGCATCGCAGCCTCCTTCTCGCACCCCGACAGGCACCCTAACGGGCCGGCTCCATACGCACCCGCTCGTCGCTCGCCAGGCGCAGCGAGAGCGCGCGCGAGACGCCGTCGGCGCCCATCGTGATGCCGTAGAGCGTGTCGGCGCCCTCGATCGTGCCGCGGTTGTGCGTGATGACGACGAACTGGGTGCGGTCCGACAGGCGCTGGAGGCGCTCGCGGAAGCGGACGACGTTGCTCTCGTCGAGCGCGGCGTCGACCTCGTCGAGCACGCAGAACGGGCTCGGGTTGACGCGCAGGATCGCGAAGAGGAGCGCGGCGGCGGTCAGCGCGCGCTCGCCGCCGGAGAGGAGCGACAGGCTCTGGAGCTTCTTCCCGGGCGGCTGCGCGGCGATCTCCACGCCGCCCGCGCCCGCGCCCGCGCCGTCCGGCTCGACCAGCACCAGGCGGGCGGAGCCGCCGCCGAAGAGGTCGGCGAAAGTCTCGCGGAACTCCTCGGCGACGCGCGCGAAGGTCGCGGCGAAGCGCGCGGCCATCGCCTCGTCCAGCTCGGCCAGCACGCCGCGCAGCGACCGCAGGGCGCTCTCGACATCGGCGAGCTGCTCGGTCAGGAAGCGCCAGCGCTCCGCCTCGCCCTCGTACTCCGCCACGATCTCGGGGCTCGGCGCGCCGAGGCGGCGCAGGCGGTTCGCCAGCCGCTCGACCTGGCCGGCCAGCGCCGCGCGCTCGTCCGCGGGCAGGGGCGGGGCCTCGTCGCGCTCGAACGTCGCCAGGACGGCGGGCGGGTCGGCATCCTCCATTTCATCCGCAACCCGCCGGGCGAGCGCGTCGCGGTCGGCGCGCCGCCGCGCCGCCTCGACCGCCTCGGCGCCGAGGGCGGACTCGCGGCGTAGCGCCTCCTCGTTGGCGGCGGTGAGCGCGGCGCCGGTGGCGGCCAGGTCGCGCTCGCCCGCCGCGAGCGCCGCGTCGAGCGGTTCCAGCCGCGCGGCGAGGGCGGCCTGCTCCCGCTCCAGCGCGGCCAGGTCGGCGGCGCGGGTGGCGAGCGCCGCTTCCAGGTCGCGCGCCTCGCCGTCCAGCGCGGCCTCGCGGGCGGCGCGCTCGCCGGCCTCGCGGTGTAGCGCCGCCTCCTGCGCGTCGAGGGCCTGGCGCTCGCGGTGCAGGCCGCGGCGGCGTTCCTCGGCGCGCGCGAGGTCGGCGCGCAGGGCGACCAGGCGCGGGCGCTCGGTCGCGCCGGCCGCGTCCGCCGCGTCGAGCGCGTCCTGCGCGGCCGCGCGCTCCGCCTCGAGCGCGGCCAACCGGGCGGCACATTCCTCTTCCTGGGCGCGCAGCGCGGCCAGGTCAGCGCCGAGCGCCGCGTCGTCGCGGTCGAGCTGCGCCAGCCGGCGCCCCTGGGCGGCGACCGCGGCGGCGAGCGCGTCGTGGTCCTGCCACTGGCGCGCCGCGCGGTGGCGGGCGTCGTCGTGGACGCGGGCCGCATCGCGGGCGTCCCGCTCGCGCGCGGCGAGGTCGTCGCGGAGCGCGCGGGTCGCGGCGGCGCGCGCCTCCAGCGCCCCCGCCGCGGCGGCGCG
>DASSSV010000470.1:0-11189 GCA_035708265.1 Thermomicrobiales bacterium
CAACTGCACGAAGCGCTGGCCGACCGCCCCGGTCGCGCCGAGCACGGCGACCGGGATGCGGCGCTGGGGTGATGTGGTGTTCATGGTGTCCCCCCCGATTCGTCGGTCGCCAGTCGTCGGTCGTCAGTAGGACGAGGCGGGCGCGTCTTTCGCGTCATGCGCCGCCCGCCGCCTGGACGAGCGCGTTGCTGGCGGAAAACCGGCCACCGACGACTGACGACTGACGACTCGAAGACCTCCCCGTGCAGCGCGCGCATCGCGCGCCCCTCGTCGGCGGCGGCGAGGACGCAGGAGATGTTCAACTCCGAGCTGCCCTGCGCGATGGCGAGGATGTTGCAGTCGTGCGCGCCGAGCGTGCCGAAGACGCGCCCCGCGACGCCCGGCCGGCCCCGCATCCCCGCGCCGACGACGGCCAGGATGCAGACCTCGCGCTCGGCGGCGACGGAGGAGAGTTCGCCGCTCGCCAGTTCGGCCGCGAACTCCTGGCGGAGCCCCGCCACCAGCCGCTCGCCCGCCTCGGCCGGCACGACGAAGCAGATGTTGTGCTCCGACGACGACTGCGTGATGAGCAGGATGTTGGCGTCGCACGCCGCCAGCACGGCGCAGGCGCGCGCGACGATCCGCGGCCCGCCGACAAGCCCCGCGCCCTCGACCGCCACCAATGCCGCCCGGCCGATCGAGGTCATCGCCCGCACCGTCCCGTCGAGCGGCGGCACTTCCGCGGTGATCGACGTGCCGGGGAAGTCCGGCTCGAAGGTGTTGCGGATACGCAGCGGGATCCCCTTCTGCGCGGCCGGCAGCATCGTCCGCGGGTGGATCACCTTCGCGCCGAAGTAGGAGAGTTCGACCGCCTCGGCGTAACTGAGCGCGGGCAACGGGCGCGCCTCCGGCACGAGGTTGGGATCGGCGGTGAGGACGCCGTTGACGTCGGTCCAGATCCAGACCTCGCGCGCGTCGAGCGCGTGGCCGAGGATGCTGGCGGAGAAGTCGGAGCCGCCGCGGCCGAGCGTCGTCATCGCGCCGGCCGGCGTCGCGCCGACGAAGCCGCCGACGACCGGGACCACGCCGGCGTCGACCAGCGGGCGCAGGACCGCGGCGGCGCGCGCGGCGGTCGCGGCGAGGTCGGGATTGGCCGCGCCGAAGCGCTCGTCGGTCACGACGACGCGCTCGCCCGGCACGGCCTGGGCCGCCAGGCCACGCTCGCGCAGCGCGCCGGCCAGGATCGGGATGAGCGTGCCCTCGCCCCAGCCGGCGATGCGGTCGAGGCTGCGCGGGCTGAGTTCGCCCAGCAGGGCCACGCCGGTCAGGCTGCGGCGCAGTTGCACCAGCCGCGTCGCGACCTCGCGCTGGATCTCCTGGCGGATGGCCGGCTCGTCGAGCACCTCCTCGACGGCGGCGAAGTGCTGCTCGCGCAGGGCGCGCAGCGCGGCGCGCACCACCGCGCGGTCGCCGGCAGCCGCCGCGTGTGCCGCGGCCAGCAGGCGGTCGGTCACGCCGCGCATGGCGGAGGCGACCAGGACCGGCCGCTGGTCGAGGTGCGCCGCGGCGATCGCGGCGACGCCCCGCAACTGCGGCCCGCCGCCGACCGACGTGCCGCCGAACTTCATGACGAGCATCCGTGCCTCCTTGTCGCCGCCCTTCTCGTCGCGCCGTGACACACAAAAATGCAGAGGGCGTTGCCCCCTGCATCCCACCGGCGTTGCTGCTGTTCGTGAACGCTACGGCCGCATACCGCAACGCCCGACCAGCATCGCCGGTGGGCGCGTAATAGTGGCGGTAGTCATAATGACGGCGGCGTGCGCATTCATGGCGCCTATCCTACCGGCCACCCGGCCCGCTGTCAATCCGTTCTCGCGCTGTTGAGGGCGGGGGTAACGACGACCGTGCGGTAGAATGCGCCGAAAGGGGGCGACGATGGGCCGCGCCGGGCGCCCGCGATGACCGGGCGCGCGATCCTTGAGGTCAAGGAGACCCTCGCGGGCGAGCACCAGGAGTTCGCCTGTTCGCTGCTGGCCGCCGCGCCGGGCGAGGCGGTGATCCTCTACGAGATGCATCGCGCCGGCCGCGTGGCCGACCTCGACCTGCCGGCCGGCACGCTCAGCCTCGGCTACTTCTGGGAGGACCGCCCCTACAACGCCTACCACTGGCTGACGCCGGCCGGGCGCACCCTCGCGCTCTACTGCAACATCGCCGACCGCACGCGGATCACGCCGGCGGCGATCGCCTGGCGCGACCTCGCCGTCGACGTCCTGGCGACGCCGGACGGCCGGGCGCAGGTCCTCGACGAGGACGAGTTGCCGCCCGACCTCGATCCCGCCCTGCGCGCCGCCATCGCCGCCGCCCGCGACGACCTGCTCGCCGCCCTGCCCGCGCTCCTGCCCGCGATCGAGCGGTGCACCGCGGCGCTGCTGGCGGGGCGCGGTCGGTGCGTCGATAGGCTCCCGTAAGCACCAAGGAGCAAGCTGATGACGACGATTCCTCCTTTCAGGCTCATTCCGGAGCCGCTTACCGACGAGGCGCGACAAACAATGGGGTTCAAGTGGGCGGGTGGTGACATCGGAAAGCGACATCGGTTGGGAGGCGAGCCTCAATTCATCCAGGACGAGGAGACCCCTATGTGTCCGAGTTGCAGGCAACGGATGACGTTCTATGGGCAGCTAGACTCTATCGGCGACGACTACAATATTGCTGACTGCGGGGTTATCTACGTCTTTCTGTGTTTTGATTGTTTTACAGCGCAAGCGCTGGTCCAATCTGCTTAGCTCGGTAAGCGCATTCCTGCTGACCTCTACGCGAGATCTTCCGCGCCGACTCTGTCGACCCACGCCGGGAACTCCCGGACGAGCCACGCGATGGTGCTCTCCGCGCGCAATTGCCCCTCGGCGGCGTGGCTCAGGAACTCGGTCACGCTCCAGACCTTGGCGGCGCGGATGTCGCGCGCCAGCGAGTCGTGTGTTTCGAGCGCGGGGGCCGGGCCGGACGCCAGGTAGCGGGCGGCGACCAGCCGGTAAGCGGCCTCGGCGACGAGGCCGGGCACGGTGATCGCCAGGTCGAGCGCGGGCGCGCCGCGGCAGTAGCGCTCCCAGTCGAAGAGGACGAGCGTCCCGTCGTCCCGCAGTCCCCAGTTGGCCGGGTTGGGGTCGCCGGAGAGGGCGCAGGCGGGCGCGAAGAGGTGCTGGTGGGCCGCGCGCGCCGCCTCCAGGTGCGGCGCGAGGCGGGCGGCCTCCGCGGCGGGGAAGAGCGACAGGGCGCGCTCGTTCATCCGCGCGGTCCAGGCGGGGCGATAGGGGGCGAGCGCGGCGGGGATCGGGGCGACGTCGGCGGCGTGGAGGCGGCGCAGGACGGCCAGGAGTTCCGGGTCGGCGTCCCGGCGCTCGCGTGGCAGGGGCCGCGGGATCGCCTCGATGATGAGCTACCACGCCCCGACGTCCTCGCCGGCCCACTCCAGCGCGGGCGTCGCCACGCCACGCGCCGCCAGGATCTGCGCCACCTCCCGGTAGAAGTGGACCTCCGCCGCGCGGGCTCCGCCCTTGACGACGACCGCGCCGCTCGGGCATCGGACACGATAGACCCGCCCCCCGCCCATCCCGCCCAGCCGCTCGACGGCGCGGGACTCGCCGTGGGCGGCGCTGAGGTATTCGCGGACCATCGGCGGTAGTTCTGTCATCGTCCTTTCCCGCCGGCGCGGCGTGGGGCTGGCCTCTCGGGCGCATCCTATCGCAGCGGGTGGCCGGAGGCTGGCGCCGGCGGGCCATGCCGGTGCGGTTGCGAGCCCGCCATCCCCGGCGGTATACGAGGCTTGCGTACAACCTCCCCCGCGTACGTACTTGCAAGGCCCGCCGATACGCCGCTATACTGCGGGCCATGCTGGTGAAGCGCCCGCGCGGGCGGGCGAGCGGCGACGCGAAGGAGACGATGGCGCGCACGAGCCCCGCCACAGTCCGCAGCCCTGCGCTCCGGTCCGTCACCGCACGCGCGCGGCTGCCGTACCTGCCCGGCCTCGACGGGCTGCGCGCCGTCGCGGTGGGCGCGGTGCTCCTCTACCACGCGGGCGTCGCCTGGCTGCCGGGCGGCTTCCTCGGCGTCGAGGTCTTCTTCGTCATCAGCGGCTACCTCATCACCGGCCTGCTCCTGAACGAGTGGGACCAGCGGAAGCGGTTCGCGCTCGGCACTTTCTGGGGCCGGCGCGCGCGCCGGCTCCTCCCCGCGCTCTTCCTGCTCCTGGCCGTCACGCTGACCGTCTTCATCCTCGTCGCGCCTGGCGAGGTCGCGCGCGTGCGCGGCGACGCGCTGGCCGCCTGCCTCTACGTGACCAACTGGTACTACATCGTCAAACAGGTCTCGTACTTCGAGGCCGTCGGGCGGCCGTCGCCCTTCCAGCACCTCTGGTCGCTGGCGATCGAGGAGCAGTTCTACCTCGTCTGGCCGCTGATCCTCACGGTCGCGCTGCGGCGTTGGCCGCGGCGGCGCGTCCTCGGCGGCATCCTCGCCGGCGCGGTGGCCTCCTGGGCGCTGATGGCGCTCCTCTACCGGCCGGGCGCCGACCCCTCGCGCGTCTACTACGGGACCGACACCCGCGCGGCCGGGCTCCTCGTCGGCGCGGCGCTGGCGTTCGCCTGGGCGCCCTGGCGCGAGCGACAGCGGGAGCCGTGGGTCGGCCGCGCCGCGCTCGACCTGGCCGGACTCGGCGCGCTCGGCGCGCTCGTCTGGCTGATGACGCGCCTGACCGAGTATCAGCCCTTCCTCTACCGCGGCGGCTTCACGCTGGTCGCGCTCGTCACCGCCGCGACGATCGCGCTCGCCGTCGCGCCGCGCGCCCGCCTGCTCCCCGGTCTGCTGGAGTTGCCGCCGCTCCGCTGGATCGGCGTGCGCTCCTACGGGATCTATCTCTGGCACTGGCCCGTTTTCGTCCTGACCCGCCCGCACCTGGATCTGCCGTTCGGCGGTGTGCCGGCGCTCCTGCTGCGGATCGCCGCGGCGGTCGGGCTGGCCGCGCTCTCCTACCGCTACGTCGAGACGCCGATCCGCACCGGCGCATTTGGGCGCGCGGTGCGCGCGGCCTGGGCGCTGCCGGCGCGGCGGTTGGCCTTCGTCCGCCTCTGGGTTGGCCCGGCGACCGCCGGCCTGGCCTTCTGCACCGTGCTGGGCGTCGCGGTGGCGAGCGCCAAGCCGGCGCCGCCGCCGGCCTACCTCGCGACCAGTTCGGTCCTGCTGACCATCCCGGCGACCGGCACGCCACGCGCCACGCCGCCGTCCCTGGCCGCGAATGCGGCCGGCTGGCCGGCCGCGACGAGCGCGCCCCGCCCCACGGGCGCGGCCGCGGGCGGCTCCGCGCCGAGCTGCCCCCCGGTCGCGCCGCACCACGTCACCGCCATCGGCGACTCGGTGATGGTCGGCGCCGCCGACGCGCTGGCGTCATATCTGGGGCCGGGCGTGACGATCGACGCGCACATCGGCCGGCAGGCATCCGAGGTGCCGACGGTGATCCGCGAGCGGCGCGGCTACGGCGACCTCGGCGACATCGTGATCATCGACATCGGGACCAACGGCGGCATGACCGACGGCGAGTTCGACGCGATCATGGCCGAACTCAAGGACGTCCGCGCGGTCTTCTTCGTCAACGTGCTGGCGCCGCGGTCGTGGGAGGGCCCGAACAACGCGATCCTCGCCAATGGCGTCGGGCGCTACCAGAATGCCCTCTTGATCGACTGGCACCGCGAGGGCGGCGGCCACCCCGACTACCTCGCGCCCGATGGCATCCACCTGACGCCGCAGGGTCAGAGCGCCTACGCCTCGATGATCGCCACACAAGTGCAACTGGTAGAGCGGCGCTGGGCCGGCGGCGCCGACTGCGTGCCGGGCGGCGGCCAGGCGGATGCGCCCGCGGTGGTGGGCACCGAGCCTGCGATCCGTCGGCGCGCCCGCGGGTGAAACCGCGGCTGGAGGCCCGCGCCGCTCGCCGCAAACCCCTTCTCCGCGGGTTGGATCCCGGTCCGCGCGGGCGGACTTCGCGGCTGGGTGCCCGCGTGCGGGCCTGCCACTCAGGCGCGGTCTCAACCACAAGCCCACTCCCGACTGACGACTGACGAATCCCCGCCTCCCGATCCCCGACTTTCGCCCCCTGCGGGTGGTATACTACCCGACGGCGAGAGAGGTGGGGGGAGAAAACCAGCCATGCGCGAACTCTTCAGGCGTCAGCCGAAGTTCCAGCCCGCTTCCGAGGCGGCGCGCGACAGCGCCGGGATGCCGGACGATCTCTTCTTCAAGTGCCCCAAGTGCAAGGAACTGAGTTACGGGCGCGAGTTCCGTGAGGCGCTGCACGTCTGCCAGAAGTGCGGCTACCACGCGCGCCTCGGCGCCCGCGAGCGCCTCGACCTGCTGCTCGACCCCGGCTCGTTCGTCGAGTGGGACGCCGGGTTAGAGCCGGAAGACCCGCTCGAATTCGCGACAGAGCAGGAGCGCTACCCCGACAAGCTCCGCTCGGCCCAGCGCAAGACCGGGCTGACCGAGGCCGCCGTCTCCGGGCAGGGCGCGATCGAAGGGCGCCCGCTGGCCATCTTCGTGACCGACTTCGCGTTCCTCGCCGCCAGCATGGGCTCGGTCTACGGCGAGCGGCTGGTGCGCGCGGTCGAGCGCGCGGTCGAGCGCGGCCTGCCGCTGCTGACGGTCTCGGCGTCGTCCGGGGCGCGCCAGCACGAGGGCGCCTTCGCGCTGATGCAGATGGCCAAGACGACCGCCGCGCTGACGCGGCTCGGCTCGGCCCGCCTGCCGCACTTCTCGCTCCTCGCCGACCCCTGCTACGGCGGCGTGCCGGCGTCCTACGCGACGGTCGCCGACGTGATCCTGGCCGAGCCGGGCGCGCGCGTCGGCTTCGCCGGCCCGCGCGTGATCGAGCAGACGACCCGGCAGAAACTGCCCGAGGGCTTCCAGACGGCGGAGTTCCTGCTGGAGCACGGCCTGGTCGACCTGGTCGTCCCCCGGCGCGAATTGCGCGCGACCCTCGCCCGATTCCTCTCGCTCTATGGAGGCTGCCATCGTGAGCCGGCCCAGCGACGGCCAGGAGCCGACCGCGCGGTCGACGCCGTCGGCGACATTGCCGTCCCCGTCGTCGCCGACGCCCGACGCTAGCGGCGCGCCCCCGCGCGACGTCTGGGAGCGGGTGCAACTCGCGCGGCAGCGCGAGCGGCCCCACACGCTCGACTACATCCACGAGCTCTGCACCGAGTTCGTGGAACTCCACGGCGACCGCGGCTTCCGCGAGGACGCCGCGCTCGTCGGCGGCCCGGCGCACTTCGCCGGCCGCACGGTGATGGTCCTCGGCCACCAGAAGGGGACCAACGCCAAGGAGAACGTGCAGCGCCACTTCGGCATGGCCCACCCGGAGGGCTACCACAAGGCGCACCGGCTGATGCTCCAGGCCGAGAAGTTCGGCTTCCCGCTGCTGACCTTCATCGACACGCCGGGCGCCGACCCCGGCCTCGCCTCGGAGGAACGCGGGCAGGCCCACGCCATCGCCGCCTGCATCCAGGCGCTGACCGGCCTGCGCGTGCCGATCGTCGCCACCGTGATCGGCGAGGGCGGCAGCGGCGGCGCGCTCGCCCTCGGCGTGGCCGACGAGGTCCTGATGCTGGAGAACGCGATCTACACCGTCGCCAGCCCCGAGGCGGCCGCCTCGATCCTCTTCCGCGACAGCGCCCAGGCGCCCGCCGCCGCCGCCGCGATGCGCATCACCGCCGCCGACCTCGCCCGCTTCGGCCTGGTCGACCGCGTGATCCCCGAGCGGGCGCCGGCCCACGAGGACCCGCTGCCGACGATCGTGGCGGTCGGCCGCGCGATCCGCGCCGCGCTCGACCGCCTGGAGGCCGCCTACGACCTCGCGACGCCGGCCGGCGTCGACGCCCTCCTCGCCGCGCGCTATGAGAAGTTCAGCGCGATGGGCCGCTGGCGCGAGGCGACCGCCGATTGACCCCATTCCATAGGCCACCACGATAGCAGCGCGGGCCTGAGGAGAGCCTAGCCCGCGGCCTTGACGCGCCCGCCGCCCGCGCGTATAGTCGCGCCGCGATCCCACGAGAGGTGCGGGGCGACGCCGCCCCGATCGGCACGCCGCGCGGCGCGCGGCCCCGGTGTGCGTGGCGAAAGGGGATGCTCTGCCGACGACAGGTTCGGCGCCTGGCCGGTGGGTCTTGCGCGCGGCACGGCCGCGGCGGCCCCTCGTGATGCCCTCTTTCCGGCGCGATGCCATCTTGCACAAACGAAGGTGAAGGCAGGACCGCTCACCAAGGAGTGGCAGATGAGACACGCACTCGTCGCTGCAAGCCTGCTGGTAGCGTTGCTGGCGCTCGGCGCGGGGAGGACGGCGAGTCCCCTCGCGGCACAGCAGCCCGTCATGATGTCCCCCACCGTTTCCGACTACGCCTTCATCGCGGGCTCCACGACACCGCCCAGCGAGGCCCAATGCGAGTCGGTCGGGCGTCGCTGCTTCACCCCCCAGGCGATCCGCGCGGCCTACGACCTGGGGCCGCTCTATGCCAATGGGTGGGACGGCACCGGCATGACCATCGCGATCGTGGACTCCTACGGCAGCGACACGATCGCCCACGATCTGCACGTCTTCAACCAGGCGTTCGGCCTGCCCGCGATGTGCGGTGAGGAGGAGGTGACCTGCACGGCCGGGATGCCGACCTTCAGCCAACTCGCGGTCCAGGGCTCCCCGGCAACCAAGGCACCGCCCCCGCAGAGCCACGGCACCGGCCAGGAGGATAAGGCCGCCTGGGCGCTGGAGGTCTCGCTCGACGTCGAGACCGCGCACGCCATCGCCCCCGGCGCGAACATCCTGCTCGTGACGACGCCGACGGCTGAGACCCTCGGGGTGCAGGGCTTCCCCGACATGATGAACGCCGAGCAGTACGTCGTCGATCATCACCTCGCCCAGGTCATCTCGCAGAGCTTCGCCTCCGCCGAGGATGCCTTCGGCAGCGCGCAGTCGCTGCTCAACCTGCGCCACGCCTACATCGCCGCCGCGCAGAACGGCGTCACCGTCCTCGGCTCCTCGGGCGACGGCGGCACGGCCAACGGGGCCAAGCAGCCGGTCGGGAAAGGCGGCTCGGCCTTCCCCTTCCCCACCGTCGAGTGGCCGGCCAGCGACCCGCTCGTCACCGGCGTCGGCGGCACCTACCTCTGCACCGACCCGAATAACACTACGACCCGCACGGTCGACAGCGCCGACCCGCCCAGCCGCTGCCAGGCCAACCCGGGCCAGGCCGAGGTGGGCTGGATCGCCAGCGGCGGCGGCTTCAGCCACGTCTTCGCCAAGCCCTCCTACCAGAACGCGCTCCCGGCCGGCAGCACGCCGATCGGCGCGATGCGCGGCGTGCCCGACGTCGGACTGCAGGCTAGCGCCACGACCGGCGCGCTGGTCTACCTCACCCTGCCGCCCGACGGGGACAGCGGCCTGATCTGCGGCAGCGCGCCGTGCAGCACCGGCTGGTACGACATCGGCGGCACCTCGCTCAGTTGTCCCCAGTGGGCCGGCATGGTCGCCATCGCCGCGCAGATCAACGGCGGCGGCCTCGGGCTGATCAACCCCGCGCTCTACACGATCGGCGCAAACCCGACCCGCTACGCCAACGACTTCTTCGACGTCACCACCGGCAATAACCGGCTCGACCCCGCGATCCCCGGCTACCCGGCGACGACCGGCTGGGACCCGGTCACCGGCCTCGGCACGCCGAACGCCGCGAACCTCATCCCCGACCTCGTCTCGGCCGTCAACGGCCACTGACCGCGCGGGGGCCGGGCCGCGCGGCCCGGCCCCCATACTTTCAGCGAGGCACCATCGCCTACGCCTGATGCTCCCGGCCTTCACCTCGGCCCAGGGCCTGTGCGCACGAGGTTCTGCCTCCATCACTCGTATCATCGTAATCGGCATATACTCTGCTTTGAAGGACCACGACCCACCCCCAAGGTACGAGCGCCATGAGCAAAGCCGCGAAACTGACGATTCGCCTCAATTCCGAACTCGTGGCCGCGATCGACCGCCATCGAGCGGCGAGGGGGCAAACGCGCAGCGAATTCTTCCGCGTGGCGGCGGAAAAGCTGCTCCAGGACGAGCAAGAGCGGCGTGCCGTCGAGCGCTACGTGCGCGGCTATCAGGAGTGCCCGGAGACCGACGAGGAGGTCGCGGGCATCCACCAGTCGGGCGTGGCGGCGTTGGCGCAGGAGGCTCGGGACCACGACACCGGGAGTGCGGGGCAACGAGCGCCTGTTACCAGCGGCGCAGATCGTTGAACTCGGCCTCACCTCTGTCCAGCACCGACGCCCAATCAGCCCTGATCGGCTCCACTTTCAGCTCAACGATGGTGAAGCGAAGCACAGCCTCTAGGGCAACCCGGCCCGTCGGGATGTGTGCTTTTCCCAATGGAACCGGCGCGGTCGCGCTGCGCACATGGAGGTGAGGCGTCTTGACCGGGCTGGGTCCTGCGGGATGATAGTGATAGGCGAGGATCTCCTGCCCATCCCGCAACATGAGTTCGTAGCTGTAGCTCGCGGTGTGAGCCACCCAGCGTCCTGCTTCTTCCGCCAGCCTGTACGAGTGCAGGAGCCGGAAGGTAATACCGTAGGTTCCGAGCAGGGGCACAGTGCCGCGGGGTGAGTCGGCAAAGAATAGCGAGCGAGTTTGCGTCGGCCTACCGGGATGCAGCCCGGCGAAGAGCACGCTCCTGGTGACACAGGAAAGAGCCCGCCGGAGCGGGCCCAGGAACGCGTCGACCGCTTCTTGCGGAGATCTAGCGGACAATGTCGCTCAACATGGCGAGATACATCAGATCCGCGTGATCGAGGTCATCCGCCAGATCCTGAAGCGTGCCGGCGTCGAGTTGGCGCAGGAACTCTTCGCCGCTCATCCCGGTGATGGCGCGAACCTGCGCATCGAAGAACACTCGCTCCTCTTCCGGGCTCAACCAGCGGAAGTCCTCGTTGGCGGCTTCGGTTCGCGGCTGGGCTGGTAGGGCCATCGCGTTCTCCCTCGCAGATCCTCGACTCCTGGCAAGAGCTTGTCGTAGCCTCCATTAACTCTAGCATACGCCGTCAAGCAACACGGCGTCGCGGTGCCGTTGTGGCTCTGCGCCAGACTGGAGCGATCATGAGGACCCAGCCCGCGCAGGCGGGCTTCGTGGCCGGCGGGCCAT
>DASSSV010000471.1:0-8778 GCA_035708265.1 Thermomicrobiales bacterium
CGGCCTGCGCCGCCTGCTCGGCCACCTGGCCACCGAGGCCATCCTGGCCGCCGAGATCCACCGGCACGGCGGCCTACCGCCCCGCATCGCCGCGCTCCTGGGGCGCCCGGCGCCCGACTGAGTTACGTCCGGATGTCAGACGAGGCCCGCTGAGCGACACCGCCGCCTACGGCAAGTGCCGGCGCGCGGTCGCGACGCCGGCTCCCATGCGCCGGAGGCGACGCCGGCCTCGGTGGTGATCGCGCTTGCCCCCGTCTCCCGACATCGTGTTCTGCGCATTCGCGCCCCGTTGCCACATGGGACAAGCGGGCGTTTCTCGTGGCTCATTCCCGTATCCCGATCCCGCGTTGGCGTGACCCCGCGTTGACGCCCGCTCGCGCGGCTGCCTATACTTCCGTGATGCTGCTGGCAGGCTCGCGCATCGCGCGGGACCGACGTGTGCGTGCGCATGGGGAGGCCGACCGGCACGTCCCGCTTGGCGCGCCGCGCCGCTCATCTCCCCGCGATGCGCTTCGCCTCACCCTGGATATGGCGTCCGTCGGGCCAGCCCCCATGCCGATCCGTGACGGCAGTCGGCCCGGCCAGCCGCTGATGACCGGCGGCCGGTCCACGTGCTGGGCAGGCGGGCCGCGGGCAGTCACTATCGGGCGCCATCGCGCGTACATGTTTCCGCATAGCCCGCACGGTATCGGCATGGGCCGCGCGGGCGCGTGGTGAGGGCATGGAGAGGGCGAAGGGGAACATGCAGGGCGAGGCGGGCACGCCGGCGATCCTGGCGCGCGGGCTGCGCAAGGTCTACGGCAAGCACGAGGCGGTCAAGGGCGTCGACCTGGCGATCCAGCCGGGCGAGATCGTCGGCTTCCTCGGGCCCAACGGCGCGGGCAAGACGACGACGATCAAGATGCTGACCGGGCTGCTGCAGCCGACGGCCGGCAGCGCCGCGATCATGGGCCACGACATCCAGCAGGACGCCCGCGCGGCCAAAGCCTCGTTCGGCTACGTCCCCGACACGCCGAATCTCTACGACAAACTCTCCGGCTGGGAGTTCCTGCGCTTCATGGCCCGGCTCTACCGCGTGCCGACCGCACAGGCCGAGCGCCGCGCCCAGGAGCTGCTGCGCCTCTTCGAGCTGACCGACGCGGCCAGCGACCTGATCGAGGGCTACAGCCACGGCATGCAGCAGAAGATGGCCCTCGCCGGCGCGCTGGTCCACAACCCGCCGGTCCTCTTCCTCGACGAGCCGACCGTCGGCCTCGACCCGCGCTCGGCCCGGCTGATCAAGGACTTGCTGGTCCAACTGCGCGACCGCGGCGCCGCCGTCTTCTTCTCGACGCACATCCTCGAGATCGCCGAGCGGATGTGCGACCGCGTCGTCATCATCGACCACGGCGCGATCGTCGCGGCCGGCACGCTGGCCGAGTTGCGCGGCGGCGCGGGCGCCGGCTCGCTCGAAGACATCTTCCTCAACCTGACCGGCGGCGCCGAGTACGCCGAACTCGCCGCCGTGTTGGAGTGACGAGTGACGAGTGACGAGTGACGAGTCAGTGCCGAGCGACGAGCGATGGCAATGAGTGAAGGACACGGCCGGATCGCGATGAATGCGCGCGACGAGAACATGGCGGGGCAGTCGAACCAGCACGGCGAGCAGGCGCTCGCCGCGATCACGCCCACTCGTCGCTCATCGCTCGTCGCTCAGCACTCGTTCCTCGCCGATTTCTGGCTGCTGTGGGAACTGCGCTGGCAGCTCACCTGGAACCGGTTCAGGGCGCGGAAGACGGGAGGCAAGATCGGGCTCGGCGTCGCCGTCTTCTGGGTCGGCGGCTGGGCGATCTTTTTGTCCGGCGCGATCGGCTTCGGCGCGGGCGCGCTGCTGCGCCGCTACCCCGGGATCCACCTGGAGCCGCTGCTGCCCGGCGCCATCCTGACCGCCGTCGCGCTGATCCTCCTCCTCAGCAGTTTCGGCGTCGCGCTCGGCGCGCTCTTCTTCTCGCGCGACCTCGACCTGCTGATGAGCGCGCCGGTGGACCGCCGCGCGGTATTCACCAGCAAGATCCTCGACGGCGTCGGGCTCTACTACGCGATCGTCCTCGCCACGGCGGTCCCGGCCCTCATCACCTACGGGATCGGCCTGGGCTACGGCCCGTTCTACTACCTGCTGGCGCTCGTCACGGTCCTAGCCTCGCCGCTCCTGCCGGCCGGCTTCGGCGCGCTCTTGGTCCTGCTCGTCGCGCGCTTCGCGCCGGCGCGGCGGGTCAAGGAGTTCCTCGGCTTCGTCGGCGCGCTCGTCGGCCTCGGCTGCGCCGTGCTGGGCAACACCTCGCGCCTCTGGACGTCGCGGCTCGGCGACACCGGCGCCGACCCCGCGCAACTGCTGCGCGAGGCCCAGCGCCTGGAGGGGCTGCCGGTGCCCTCGCTGATCGCCGGGCGCGGGCTGGCGCTGGCCGGGACCGGCCACTGGGCCGGCGCGCTGGGCGACGTCGTCGGCTTCCTCGCCATCACGGCCGGCTTCTTCGCCTGCTGCGTCCTCGCGGCGGACCGTCTCTACGCGGCCGGCTGGGTGCGGATGCAGAGCAGCGGGACCGCGCGGCGCAGCCGGGAACGCGCGGCGCGCGAGGCGGCGGGGGGCGGCTGGCTGCGGCGCGCGCCGGCCTGGGCCGCGCTGATGCTGAAGGACTGGCGCGTGATCCCGCGCGACCTGCGCAACTTCGCGCAGATGCTGACGCCGCTGCTGATCCTGCCGGTCGTCTACGTGAACCTGCTCGCCGGCCGCAACAGCGAAGGGCTCGCCGCGGTCGGCGCGGCCGGCCAGGGGCGCGCGGTCGACGGGGCGGTGATCGTCGTCGCGCTCGGCGTGCTGACGACGACCTTCCTGATCTGCAGCCGGGTCGCCCTGACGAGCATCAGCATGGAGGGGCGCTCCTGGTGGGTGCTGAAGGCGGCGCCGCTCTCGCGACTGGAGCTGCTCGGCGGCAAGTTCGCGGCGGCGATGATCCCGTTCGCCGCGCTCAGCACGGTCCTCCTGCTCGGCGCGGCGCTCTGGAAGGGCTTCCACCCGCTCGGGTTCCTCTTCAGTTGGTTCGCGGTGGAGGTCTTCGGCGCCGGGATGCTGGCGCTGACCGTCGGCTGCGGCGTGCCCTGGGCCAACCTGGAGTGGGACGACCCGCGCAAGATGCGCTCCGGCTGGGGCGCGCTGATCGCGTTCGTGGGTGCGGCCGTGCTGGTGATCGTCGGCGGGGCCTTCCTCGCGCTGCCCTTCCTGGCCGAAGCGTTCCGGCCGGCGCTGACCCTGCCCGCCTGGGCGCTCGGCCTGGCCGGCGCGACCGCCGTCTCGGCCGCCATCGGCTGGGCGGGCATCCGCCTCGGCGCGCGCTTCCTGCCGCGCGTCGGCGAGGCGTGATGGGGACTCAGGACTCAGGACTCAGTGGTCTCTGGCCTCGGAAACCGAGTAGCCGCCTGCGTGGCCTCTGCTCACTGAGTCCTTAGTCCTGAGTCCTGAGTCCTTCCTGTGCTATACTCCCCGGGCCAGCGACGGTATACTGGCGGGGGAAGCGCGATGAGCGATCGGGTTGACGACGAGGGCGACCAGGGCACGCCGAGCGAACTCGGCGAGGTGCTGATGCACCCCGACGAGGCGCGGGCGATCTTCCAGACCGAGTTGATGCGCCAGGTCCTCCGCCGCGGCATCGCGGTCGAGCACCTGCAAGCGCGGATGATCCCCGCGCTGATCGAGGCGAACATGGACGCGATGCTGGCGGTGCTGGCCGAGAACAATCACCGCATCGTCGACCTGCTCTACCAGATGGGCCTGATCAACATCACGACCGAAGACGACGACGAGACGGCGGAGGGCGCATCGTGACGGTGTCGGCGAGTCGTGACACGGCCGAGCGGGCCTACTATTCGCGCGCGCTCCAGTACCTCACCTGGCTCACCTTCCCGGCGACGAAGGCGGAGGTGCTGGCGCACTTCACGCGCAAGAACACGCCGATGGAGCTGATCGAGGACACCCTCACCCTGCCTGACCAGACCTTCGCCACCCCCGCGGAGTTCGCCGCCGCGGCGACCGCAGTCCAGCGAGCCCGCCCGCCCCACTCCTGGACGAGCATGGTCCTCCCCAGCTAACCGCTCACGGCAATTGTCTAATCGCGCGCGCCGGCTCAGGCCGTCGTGGTCGGCGTCGTGGGCGGACCCTTGCCGCCGTTGCGCGCGACGGCGGGGTGTAGTTGCAGGTAGCGGATGATGTCGGCGCGGCTGAGGAGGCCGACGAGCTGGCCGGCCGGGTCGAGCACCGGGAGCTGGTGGAACTGGCCGCGACCGAGGAGGTTGAGCGCGACGGTCAGGTCGTCGGTCGGGTGGACGGTCTGTAGCGACTCGGCGCGGGTCATCGCCTGGGTCACGTAGGTCGTCGGCCACTCGTCGCGCGGCACGCGCTGCACGTCGTTGACGGTGATGATGCCGAGGAGGCGGTCGCCGAGCACCACCGGCACGGCGCGCATCCGCCGCGCGACCAGGTACTCCTCGATCAGCCGCGAGATCGTCGCGCCCGGCTCGATCGTCGCGGGCGACGGCTCCATCAGCTGCCCGACGCGCACGCCGCGGAACATCTGCTCCGCCCGGAGTTGCTGGTAGGTCCCCTCGGCCGCGTTCTGGAGGAACCAGCCGATGAACGCCGTCCAGATGCCGCTGGCGAAGTCCTGCGAGACGAGGATGCGGTAGATGCCCCAGACGATGAAGCCGTAGCCGATCACCTGGCCGATCAGCGAGGCGACCCGCGTGGCGCGGAGCAGGTTGCCGGTGACGCCCCAGACGATCGAGCGCAGGATCCGCCCGCCGTCGAGCGGGAAGCCGGGCACGAGGTTGAAGAGCCCCAGCCAGAAGTTCAGGTAGCCGAGGATCGCGCCGAGCGCGGCGAGCCAGGCGACGCTGCCGCGCGCCAGGTACCAGACCAGCGCCGAGATCCCGGCGAGGATGAACGAGGTCACCGGGCCGAAGACGGTGATCCAGAACTCGTCGCGCGGCGTCTCCGGCTCGCGCGCGATGCTGGCGACGCCGCCGAAGATGAAGAGCGTGATGCTCTCCACTGTAACCCCGCGCGCCTGCGCCGTGAAGGAGTGGCCGAGTTCGTGGAGGAGGACCGACACGAAGAGCCCGATCGCGCCGGCGATGGACACGGCCAGGTAGACCCCGTCGCTGCGGTGCGGCAGCATCTGGGGTAGCCAGCCGCTCCACAGCGTCCAGGCGATCAGGACGAAGGCGAGCAGCAGGCTGGGGTGGAGGGCAATCTCGATGCCGCGGATGCGCCCGACGCGCAGACTCCCTTGCATGTCACACCCCCCGCGTTGACGTGGGAGCGTGGGAGCGTGGCTCGCTGCGCTCGCTGAGCGTGGGAGCGTAGGCCGGTGCCGGGAGCGCCTGCGCTCTCACGCTCTCACGCTCCTACGCCCTACCCGTGGGTGCCGCGACTCCCCGGGTGGCCGTGGACCAGTTCGTCTTCCTTGCGCAGCTCGACCGGCTCGTAGAATGCCTGCGGCGGCTTGAGCAGTTCGCCCATCGCCGCGATGCGGCTGCCGAGCTGGATCTGGTGCGGCTCCAGCGCGTCGACCGAGCGGACGCTGGTCATGCTCAGGCGGCAGGCGACCTCGTCGTTGATGAGCAGCGAGTCCACCTTACCGCTCTCGCTGACGTAGAAGCCGCGGATGTGGCCCAGCCGCGCGTCGACCGCGTAGACCGGGTCGTTGCGGCGCAGCGGGATCGCCCCCTCCGGCATGGTGGTCTCGGCCCGCGCCAGCGCCTCCGCCCTGGTCACGCGCAGTTGGATCTGCTGCCCGCTGCTCAGCCCGACCAGCGCGAAGGGGAGCAGCGCGTCGCGCTGGAAGGCCCCGCCCTCGACCAGCAGGTGGGTCAGCTGGTAATCGCGCCCCTCCCGGCCGAGCAGCATCTCCCAGACGCGCCCGAGGGTCTCGCCGTCGCTGCCGCGCACGGTGGCTTCCATGCGCACGTCCAGAATCGCCATCGCCCCGCGTCCTTCCCTGCCGCGAGCCCGCCGGCCGCCCGCACTCCGCCGCGGGCCGTTCTCGCCGCCGGCGTCCCTACTCGCAGTCTACCAGATATTGCGGGTTTGGCCCTCACCCCCCTGCTCCCCCTCTCCCAATTCTGGGAGAGGGAGGCCAGCCTCAATCTGGGTGCCGCTCTTCCAGGTCTCCGACTGGGAAAATGGCTGGGGATGCCGGCATGGAGTTCCAGTCCGCCTCCCTACAAGAGCAGCGCGATGTCCCATTGAAGTCTCCCCTTCTCCCAGGATTGGGAGAGGGGCCGGGGGGTGAGGGCCGCCGGCCTACCCCGCGTTCTGCCGGTCCCGCCAGGCCAGTAGTTGCTCGAGCGCGGCGAAGTCCCACGGCGCGCCGCGGCCAACCTGGTGGATCAGGTAGGTCGCGCCGGCCGCGACGAAGTCGTCGATCTTGTCGAAGTTGCTCTTGCCGACGGTGACGGTGCGCTCGATCGCGGCGGGGTCGCGCCCGACCTTGCGGCACCACTCGTCGAGGACAGCGCTCTTGTGGCGGAACTCCTCCGGCGTGTCGCCGCCGTTCCAGAGGTCGGCGTGCTGCGCGACGATCCGCAGCGTCACCTTCTCTCCGCCCCCGCCGACCAGGATCGGGATCGTCCCGCGCACCGGCTTCGGCTCGTCCCGCGCCAAGCGCGCCTTGATGATCTCGATCCCGCGCTCCAGGTTCTTGAGGCGCTCGCCGGCCGTGCCGAACTCGTAGCCGTATTCGGCGTAGTCGCGCTCGGCCCAGCCCGCGCCGAGGCCGAGGATCAGCCGACCGCCGGTGAGGTGGTCGAGCGTCTTCGCCATCGCCGAGAGGAGCGCGGGGTTGCGGTAACTCATGCTGAGGACGAGGCAGCCGACCTGCGCCCGCCTCGTCTGCGCGCCGAGCGCGGAGAGCGTGGTCCACGCCTCGAAGTGCGCGCCGTCGGGGTCGCCGGAGAGAGGGAAGAAGTGGTCCCAGTTCCAGATCGAGTCGACCCCGAGCGCGTCGGCGCGGAGCCAGGCGTCGCGATACTCGGCCATGCTGGTGTGCTGCGGCGGCAGGTCCACGCCGACCTTGAGGCGGGGCGGTGCCATCGGCTCCTCCTTGCGATAGGACTCAGGACTCAGGACTCAGTGGGCGGTTGCCGGAGAACCGTGTTGACCACCGGAGAACGAGTATCCCGGCCAGTATCGCACACTCAGTCCTGAGTCCTGAGTCCTGAGTCCTTCAGGAACCGGATGAGGGCTTCGTTGGCGACGAGGCGACCGCGCGGGGTCAGGCGGACGGCGGCGCCGTCGTCGGTCAGGAGGTCGAGCGCGGCGAGGTCGGCCAGTTCCGGGCCGTAGACGGCGGCGAGGTCGCGGCCGTGGCGGCGGCGGAAAGCGGCGTGGGAGACGCCGTCTGCCAGGCGCAGGCCAAGCATCATCGTCTCGGCCATCGCGGTCGCGGGGGAGATCGCCTCGTCGGTCGCCTGGGCGTACATGCCGGCCTCGACCTGCGCGATGTAGCGGCGGACGAGGTGGCCGTTGGCGAAGCGGTGGCCACGGTAGTGGGAATGCGCGCCGACGCCGACGCCGAGATATTCGCCGTTGCGCCAGTAGAGCAGGTTGTGGCGCGAGCGGTTGCGCCGCGACGAGCCGTCGGGGTCGCGCCGGGCCCAGTTGGAGATCTCGTAGCCGTCGAAGCCGGCCGCGTCGAGCGCGGCAAGCGCCTGCTCGTAGAAGTCGGCCTGGCGGTCCTCGTCGGGGGCCTGGACGCGCCCGCGCGCGATTTCGGCGGCGAGCGCGGTGCGCGCCTCGACGGTCAGCGCGTAGAGCGAGAGGTGGCGCGGGGCCAGCGCGACCGCCGTCGCGAGGTCGGCGGCCCAGTCGGCGGCGGTCTGCTCGGCCCAGCCGAAGATCAGGTCGAGGCTGATGTTGTCGATGCCCGCGCGGCGCGCGGCCTCGACGGCGGCGACGGCGGTGGCGGCGTCGTGGTCGCGGTCGAGCGCGCGCAGCCCGGCCGGCTGGAAACTCTGCACGCCGAGGCTGACGCGGTTGACGCCGGCCGCGCGCAGACCGGACCAGTAGGCTTCGTCCACCGTCTCCGGGTTGGCCTCGACGGTGATCTCGACGGGGGCCGCCCCCGCCCGGCCGAACGTCTCCCCGATCGCGGCGTGGACGGCGACGAAGGCGTCGGGCGGCAGGAGGGAGGGGGTGCCGCCGCCCCAGAAGACGGTCGCGACACGCGGCAGCGGGCCGGGCCAGCGCTGCGGCGCCTGGCGGATCTCGGCGACCAGCGCGCGGACGTAGGCGGGGATGAGCGCTTCTCGGCCGGCGTAGGTCACGAAGTCGCAGTAGCGGCACTTGTGGACGCAGAAGGGGACGTGCAGGTAGACCCCGAAGGGCTCGACGGCGGGGTCGAGATCCGGCACGGGCGCGGCGCAGGGCAGGGACACGGGCATCACGAGTGGGTCGTTCCTCCGGGCGGGTGCGGGCGCTCGGGCGCGGCCTGGCGGAACTCTTCCCAAGCGGCCAGGGCATCGGCGGCGGCGGCGGCGCTCGCCGGCTCGCCGCCGTAGCGCGCGGCGTCGTAGCGCGCGGTCAGAGCGGCCGCAGCGGCATGGGCCGCGCGGAAGCGCCGCCCGAGCGTCCCTTCGTACTCGTCGGGCGTCTCGCCGGCCGCGCGCGGCAGGGCGGCGGCGCCGCCGCGTCGGAGCAGGCGGGTGTAGGTCTCGCGGATGGCGAGCGTGTGCCGCCAGCGCGGGTCG
>DASSSV010000472.1:0-2662 GCA_035708265.1 Thermomicrobiales bacterium
CGGCGAAGCGCGCCTGGTGCCCGCCGAGGACGGCGTCGCCCTGGTAGGCCACCAGCGCGAAGTCCGGCGCCGCGGGGGCCGCGCCGCGCGTGGGCCCGCCGCACGCCGCCAGCAGGAGCGCGCCGAGCGCCAGCAGGGCCATCGCCGCGAACCGGCATGGCGTGCCCCGACGTGCCCGGCGCGGCGCCCGCCAGATCATCGCTCCGCCCCTCCCGCGTCTCGCCGCGCGTCGCGCGCCGTGCCCGCCGTTGTCGGCCCATCGCCGCTAGCGTACGCGCGACGGCGGCCCCGTTCTGTAACCGCGCTTACCGTCCAGCGGCTGGCGACCTGCTACACTCGTCGCCGCGTGCCCCCCAGCGATCGTCGTCCCCGGGCGCGCCGATCGGGTGACCGGGAGCACCGTGCGCTCGGACACGGGCGGAAAGGGGCGGGCATGCGCGCGCGACTGGTCTGGGCACTCGTCATCGCGCTCCTGCTGGGCGGGGGCGCCGGCGCCACGGCGGGCGCGGCGGCGCCGGCCTATGCCTACACCTTCGAGACGCACGCCGCGTTCTTCTCGGCCGAGACCAAGCAGCCGGCGGTCGTCGACCCCCAGGTCTTCGTCGCCGCCGCCGCCGTGCCCGCGGCGACCGGCCCGCAGAACATCGTCCACGCCGCCGGCTACCGCCCCGCTCGGCCGGGGAGCGACCCCGCGACCGCCCCGCTCTTCAGCGCGCGGGGGCGTCCGCTCAACCTGACGCTCGGCGCCTGGCTCGGCGCCGCCGGCCGGGGCACGACGACCTGCGCCGGCGACACCGCGACGGTGCGCGCCCGCTTCACGGGGCTGATCCCGGGCGGGCTCTACCAGCTGACCCGGCTCCAGTTCACCGTCCGCGGGCCGCAACGGACGCCGCTGGGCCAGCCCGACGGCGCGGGCAGCACCTTCACGGCCGCGCCGGACGGCATCGGCACCTTCACCGGCCGGCTCCCCTTTTGCCCCGACGCGACCGAGGGGGTCGTCCTCGCCTACCACAGCGACGGCACGACCCACGGCGCGGCGCTGGGCGATATCGGCGTCAATCTTCACAACCAGCTCGCGGCCCGCATCGCCGCGACGCCGGGGCTGCCCAACACGGGCGCGGGCGGCGCCGCGGGCGGGGTGGCGCCACGCCCCGCCATCCCGTTCGGCTTGGCGGTCGCGGGGCTGCTCCTCCTGGCGCTCGTCGCGCGCCGACCGCCCCGCCGGCGACGGGCGTAGGTGCGCGCCAGCGAGGCCACATCGCCGGCGCGGCGCCATCCGCGGCGCGCCCCTGTCGTGGCTGGTTGGTTTATCCGCGCACCGTTCACCGTCCGCTACGCCGCGCGGTTGTAGGCGTGGTGCAGCCCACCGAGCACGGGGATGGCCTGAATCTTCCCGTCTGTCGCCGGTCGCACCGCTGGCCCCTCGGAGCCGTCGGGGATGTGTTGCTGCACGCCTTGGTGCGGCCGCGCGCCGTTGAAGTACGCCGCGTACTCGCGGAGGACACGCCGGAGGTGCGCCTCCCTGAGGACGAGGACGTGGTCCAGGCACTCGCGGCGCACGCTGCCGAGGAAGCGCTCGCAGGTTGCGTTTTGCTGGGGGGCGCAGTAGGCGGTCCGCAGCACGGTGATCCCGCTCTCCTCGGCCACGCGCGTGAACGCCTGTCCGTACTTGCTATCGTTGTCGCGGACGAGGAATGCCGGTCGCTGGCCGAAGGGCGTCGCCTCGCGCAGCTGCTGCGCGACCCAGGCATCCGTCGGGTGGCGTGTCACGCCGACATGGACCACGCGGCGCGACGACAGCGCGATCACGAAGAACGCGTACACAGGCCGGAAGAGCACATCAGTGACGGGGAGGAAGTCGCAGGCCCAGATCTCGCCGGCGTGGTTGCGTAGGAAGGTCGCCCAAGGCTGGCCCGCCCGCCGGGGCGGGCGGGCGTCGCGCATGTACTTCTGGATCGTGCATTTGGCCACGCGGATGTCCAGTTTCAGCAACTCACCCCGGATGCGCTCCGCGCCCCAGAGGGTGTTGGCCATAGCCATCGCCCTGATTAGGGTGATCGTCTCGGCGGGCACTTTGGCGCGACGCGCGGGCCGCGCGGCCCGCGATTGCCGCCGCCAGTGCCGCCGGCACAGCTCGCGATGCCAGCGTAGGAGGGTGTCGGGCTGCACGAGCAGCAGGGCCTGCCGCCAGCCACGGACGCAGCTGGCCAGGAGCACGAGCAGCACGCGGTCGGTCGAGGTGCAGCGGGGGCGCTTGACGCTCCGCCGCAGCACCAGGAGTTGCTGGCGCAGCAGCGCGTTCTCCGCGATCAGCGCGGACTTGCCGCGGGCCAGATCCATGAGCGCTCCTGCCACGAGCGCGGGTGCAGCAGGTCTTGTCGCCGCCATGAGGCGGCGGAGGGCCTGAACGAGGACACGGCTGGTGATGGTGACGCGGCGAAGGAGGCGAGCGAGCATCGGTGGCTCCTTGATGCGCGGGCGGCGGCTGTCCGTAGCGGGCCAGAGACGCGCCCTGCCGCGCGCCAACCCCGCGATTCTCGCATGGATGTGCCAACCAGCCAGCACAGGGCTCGCGCTGGAGCGGCTCCAGCCTGGATCTGGTCTTCGCCAGCTCGGTCGGGACGCCGCTGGAACCGTCGAATATCCTCAAGCGCTGCAAGGT
>DASSSV010000473.1:0-2494 GCA_035708265.1 Thermomicrobiales bacterium
GCCGGCCGCGCGCCGCCAGGCCGGATCGGGCCGGTGGCGCGGCCGCGCGGCGGGGCGCAAGATAACGGCCTGCGCGCACCATCCGACGAGCCCATGCACAAACGGCGGGCCTCCCCGGTCGGCGACGTGCCCGCGGAGGCCCGCACGAGAGTAGGGCTACCGCGCCCCCGTCAGGTCAGGGGCGCCTAGCCACGAACGCGTTGAACCGGGCCACCGTCTGCGACGCGCCGTAGTTCTCCGCCGCCAGCCCCACGTCGCCGGCGACGAAGCTGCCGTCCTGCACCGCGGCCAGCCGCTGGCCGTTGACGGAGAGCGCCAGCTCGCTCCCCACGCACGCGGCCTGGAGGTGGTTGGTGGCCGCCCCCGGCCGGATCGCCGGGCTCGTGCCGCTCGCCAGCGTCTCCCAGAGGCCGCCGATCCGCTTCAGGATGGCGTAGCGCCCCGCCCCGGTGACGCGCAGGAGGTAGAAGTTGTTGCTGTCGATGTAGCGGCAGGCGACCCCCAGCCCGGCCTGGGCCCCGCCGGCGGCCAGGGTGGCGTCGACGTCCACCGTCACGTCGGCCACGCCGCGGAGCCGGCCGGAGAACTCGACGATGGCCCAGTTCGGCCGCGTGACGGCGATCTGGTAGGCACCGCCGGCGTAGGCGGCGCTGCCGCTGGCGGTCGCCTCCGTCGTCCAGCCGCTGGTCGGGTCGCCGAAGTCGTCCCGCAGCAGGACGGCCGGGGTGCGCAGCCCCAGGATGCGCCGGCCGAACTGGCCCAGCTCGACGTTATAGGGCGGCGGGTTCTCCGGGTGGTCCTCGAAGCGCGCGCGCTCGAAGTACTGCACCGTGTAGGGCTTGCCGTCCTCCAGGTACTGGGTGAACGGGTCCGTCAACGGGTAGCCGAACTGGGCCAGCCCGCCGTTCGCCTGCCAGTAGGCGTAGAAGTCGGGCGGCACATTGTGCCCGGTGACCGCGAAGTAGACCATCCCCGGCTCGCGGGAGGCGCGCACGGCGGCCGGGATCAGGTCGCGGCCGAACTGCCCGAGCAGCACGTCGTAGGGCGGCGCGTTCTCGGGGTGCTCCTCCATCCTGACCCGCTCGAAGTACTGGACGGTGTAGGTGTGCCCGTCCTCGAGCTGCTGCGGGAACTCGTCGGTGAGCGGGTAGCCGTTGATGGCCAGGCCGCCGTGCGCCTCCCAGTAGGCGAGGAAGCGCCCCTGGACGCAGTGCCCGGTCTCCGGGAAGCATTGGCTGTCCGCCGCGGCCGCGCGCGGCGCCGACAAGAAGGCGCCGCCCCCGAGGAGCGTCAGGAGCGCGAGCGCCGCGAGGAGCACCCGCCCGCGGGACCATGACCGTCGCATCTGCGTACCTCCCCTTTCTCTGCCGTCGATCCACACATACCACGCGGGCCGCGCCGGCCGCCGCCCATCATCTCTCCGCTGCCGCCCGGTCAGCCGCCGAGTGGGGCCGTCGCCCCGCGCGGGCGGCGGTCCCGCGCCACCCCTAGAACTGCGTGGCCGCCCAGATCACGCACCCCACCGCGACGAGCACCAACGAGATCCCCGCTACCAGGCGGCTCGTGCGGTCGGGGATGCGGGGGGTGACCACGGCCCGGGCCGGGTCATTGGGGTCGTAATACACGGTCACGGCCGCGCCCATCGGGTAACGGTCGGCGACCGCTTGGGCGGCCTGCGCCGCCGCCGGCCGAACGCCGACTCCTTGTCGGCGACCTCGTACTCGTAGGCGATCGCCACGGCAAAGCGCGTGCGCTGACGCAGCCCCTGCCCGGTGTAATACCGCTCGGCCCGATAGCCCGACTCGATGGTGCGCTCGCGGAGGGTCGGCCACGCGCGCGCACGGCGGGCACGCCCGACCACGAGGACCACCTGGATGATGGAGGCGAACCCGATACCGGCCAAGACCAGCGACGCGGCCACGACCGCGGGCATGGCGCACACCCCTCCTCCGCGCGGCCGGCCCCGCCGGCCCCGCCCGCGCGGCTCAGCGGAGCCAGAAGACCACGAGCCCCGCCAGCGCGCTGGCCAGGTTGGCCGCGGCGGAGAGCGCCAGCGCGCGCCCCGGCCGCAGCCCCAGCAGCGCCCGCAGCAGCAGCCCCTCCGCCAGCCAGACCGCCGCCTCGACCGCCCACAGGTCGCCGCCCAGCCGCTGGTAGGCATAGCTGGCCAGCGGCTCGGTCAGCGCGTTGACCGCGAGCGCGTAGCCCGCCAGCGCCGCCGGCGCGCGGCGCAGCGAGGCCCAGTAGACCAGCCACTCGATCGCCACGGTCAGCGCCAGCGCGGCCGCGGGCGTGGCCACCGCTCAGCGCCCCCGGCGCCGGCGCCAGAGGACGCCGGCGAGGCCGGCCGCCGCCAGCGCGGGCACGAGCAGGTACCAGGCCGGGGCGAACCACGCCGGCGGCCGGCCGGCGGGCGGCGGCGCGTCGGGCACGAGCACCGGCGTGGGCGCGCCGCCCGGCGTGGGCGTCGCGGGCGGCGCACCGGCCGGCGCGG
>DASSSV010000474.1:0-2840 GCA_035708265.1 Thermomicrobiales bacterium
GCCGGCAGGCTCACCGACACGGTCGGCGTCACCGTGAACTGGCCCATGCCGGTGTTGGCCGCCGCGTTGAAGAGCTTCACCGCGGTCGGGGCGGTCGCGCCGGCCGGCACGGTCAGCGGGTAGGTGATCGCGTTGGTCGGGTTGGTGCAGGTGCCCTGGGCGCACGCCGAGGTCACGCCGGTGATGGACGAGGCGGTGGTCGCCAGGGTGTGCGGGCTGGTCCCGCCGGTGGTGAACTCGGTCGAAGTGATGGTCAGGTTCCAGCCGTTGCCGGTGCCGGTCGGGTCGGTGGCGGTGAGCGGCAGGGTGTAGGTCTTGGTCTGGTCGGCGCCATTGAGCGTGGCGGTGATGCTCGGGGTGGCCGAGGTCGACTCGCTGAGCGCGCCGCCGGAAACGGTGGCGGTGGCGGTCGCGGTGTCGGCCAGGGTCGGCAAGGCCGCGCCGAGCGCGACGGTGAGGGCGAGGCCGAGGCCCAGCCCGAGGCGGGCGATCCGGGTGCGTAGCCCCTTCATGGTCAGTGTCTGCTCTCCTCTCTAGCATGACATGGCAGGCTCTGGCGTTGGCGCCGGCGGTCCCAGCGCCGGGACAAGAAAAAACGACTCGCGCCGACCTCCTTTCACGGTCATCAGCGCGAGCCGAATCCGCCCCGCGGGGGGGCGGGCCGCGCGGCCGGGTACGCCACTCGCTCGCCCCGCCCTGAGGCGTCCAACTACTGAGGCGGGGGTCGTCGCGTCCGCGCTGATGATGCAACTGTTCTTCCGGGAGACGATTGGCGACCAAGTCGCCATCTCCGCGCACCCCCAACTCTACGACGCCCGGCTCGCGGCGCCCATCCCCTGACGGGGCTAATTCTCGTGGGACGATCGTCTGGCCGGCGCGGTGCGCCGGGCCCGCGCGGCAGCGGCCAGACCTTCGTACCGCGAAAGGTCGGGGCGGACGGGGGATGGTCGGCGCTGTCGCCACCGGATACACTCGGAGACGACAGGTGGACGAGCAGCGCACTCCACGGCCGACCCGGGGTCCGACGTCACGCCCAGCCCGAGCGCCGCCGCACGGACCACGCCACCTGCACCCCCGAATGGTCATCGTACGTCGTGCGGCGCGGTAGGCGGACGGTTCGACGGGATTCCCCCGGGGTCATGGTCAACGCGCTCCTCAACGGGTGGCTGAAGGTATCCGGCCTCGGCCGGCGCGGGCCCCGCCGCGCCGCGGCCGAAGCCGGCGGCTGTCCGCACGCCGGGGCACGGCGGCGCCTGCTCCTCTCCGCCACGCTCGCCACCGTCACCTGCGAACTCTTCGACCTCCAGGCGGCCCAGCGCGACCTCCGGGCCGCCGTCCTCGCGCGCGAGCGGGAGGGCGACGGGGCCGCCGCGGCGCGGCTGCGCGAGGAGGAAGCCCGCCTCCAGGCCCGACTCGCCGTCGCCGAGGCGCTGCGGCGGCGCACCGCGGCGGATCTCGACGATGTCGCGCGGGGGCGGCGCGGCGCGTGAGGCGGGCGCCGCGAGACGAATGGCCCGCCCGGCGGGGCCGTTCGGCCGGCGCCGGTGAGGGAAACCCCGCGGGACACGCGGGGGATTCCCCCCGGCCTCGCCCGCTGCTAGGCTGGCGGCAGCGACTGAGAACGACGAGCGTGACGGAGGGCACAGGATGCAGATCGACGTGTACCAGGGGCAGGAGTTGGCGGCGACGTTCGCCTTTCGGCGCGAGCCGGTCTACCATGGCGCGGCCGGCGAGGCGCTGCGCGCGCGGGTCGAGGCGGCCGACGCGCGCCGCAACCGGGACACCGGCGACCTCTTCGCCCGCCGGCAGGGCGAGACCGCCGCGACGTGGGTCGCGCACCTGCTGGAGACCATCCTGGCCCACCCCGGCTACGAGGCGCGCGTCGTCGGCGCCGCGGCGGCGCCCTTCGGGCGCCGGCCCCTGCCGATGCGGCGCGCCGGTTAGTCACCCACGGTGCGCCGGGACGGCGCGGCGGTTCCGGCAACGAGGCCGCGCCCGCTCCAGGGATGGCACCGGTCGGGCGTGGCCGCTCTTGCAGGCCCGCGCGGGCGCGACGTGGGCGGCCTCAGTGCGGGCCTTCGGCCTCGTCGAGCGCGCGGGCGAGGGCGTCGAGCTGGCGCGCGGCGGCGGTCAGCCCGTGGCGCAGGACGTCGGAGGGCGCCGCGCCGGCCACGCTCTTCGCCCCCAGGACGCCCTCGTACTCCTGGAGGAGCGCCACCACCCCCTCGAGGGCTCGCCGCGTGGTCTCCACGCGCGCCAGCAATCCGCCCGTCGTCTGTGACTCCTGCGCCATCGTCGCCCCTCCTCGCCGCCGACCGCGTCAGTGCCCGTCGGGCACGCCCGCGGCTGCGGGCGGGTCGTTATAGGTCGTCAGCAGCCGGGTTACCGCGTCGAGCCCCTGGGCGAGTTGGGCGACCAGGGCGGCGTGCTGGCTGGCTACGCCCGACGGCCGGCCGGGGCCGACGTCCAGCCCCCGCGCCCGCGCCTCGATCGCGGCCACCAGTCCCTCCCCGCTCCGCGCGGCACTACACCCGGATGATGCCCACCAGCCAGAGGATCAGCAGGATGATCAGGACCAGACCGAGCCCGCCACCCGGGTAGTAGCCCCAGCCGCGGCTATAGGGCCAGGTCGGCACCGCGGCGATGATCAGGATCACCAGGATGATCAGGATGATGAGCAGCATCGCGCCTCCTTCCCTATTGCCGGCGTCAGGCGCCACCGCCCGACCCCGGCCGTGCGTCGCCCGAACATCTCGCCCGCCCGGCGCGGGCGAGTGCGGGCGACAAATGCAAGACTCGTGCCGCGGCCGGACGGGACGCTGGCACGCGGGCTGCGAGCG
>DASSSV010000475.1:0-2583 GCA_035708265.1 Thermomicrobiales bacterium
GCGGGTGCTGCGCTCCGGCACGGTCATCCACGAAGGCGGCATCGCCTCGCTCAAGCGCTTCAAGGACGACGTGCGCGAGGTGGCGGCCGGCTACGAGTGCGGCGTCAGCTTGGACAACTTCCACGACTTCCAGGAGGGCGACCAGCTCGAGTTCTACCACTCCGAGCAGGTCGCGCCGAAGTAAGCAGGAGTTAGACGTTAGGCGTCAGGCGTTAGGAGACGCGGCGGCCAGCCGGATCACTCGGCTGGCCGCCGCCCGTGCCAAGGCTCCTGGCGCCTACCATCTATGGCGAACAGGTCGCGCCGAAGTAAGGCCGCGGCCCGAGAGTTGCGCGCAGGACGGCGCGGCCCCACGCGGGGGCCGCGCCGTCCGCGTCTGCGACGCGCGCGACGGCCGGCGCGACCGGGGGGGCGGCGATGGGCGTACGGATCGGAACGTCGGGCTGGGTCTACCGGCACTGGCAAGGCCGCTTCTACCGGCCCGACCTGCGCCCGGCCGGCTGGTTCGCCCACTACGCGCGCGAGTTCGACACCGTCGAGATCAACAACTCCTTCTATCGCCTACCCAGCGAGGCGGCGTTCGACGCCTGGCGCGAGCAGGCGCCGCCCGGATTCCTCTACGCCGTCAAGGCGAGCCGCTTCCTCATGCACCTGAAGAAACTCACCGATCCCGAGGAGCCGCTGGCCCGCTTCTTCGCGCGCGCCGACCGCCTCGGCCCGACGCTCGGCCCGGTGCTCTACCAGCTCCCGCCCCGCTGGCGCGTCAACCTGCCCCGCTTCGCCGCGTTCCTGGCGGCCCTGCCGCCCGGCTACCGCCACGTCATCGAGTTCCGCGACCCCACCTGGCTCTGCGAGGACGTCTTCGCCCTGATGGAGCGCCACGGCGTCGCCCACTGTCTCCACGATATGCGCCCGCTGGGGGCGCCGCTCCGCGTCACCGCGCCGCCGGTCTACGTCCGCTGCCACGGCGACCCCACCCACGGCGGCGACTACCCCCGCGCGGCGCTCGACATCTGGGCCGCCCGCATCGCCGCCTGGCGCGACCAGGGCCTCGACGTCTTCGTCTACTTCAACAATGACATCGCGGGCTTCGCGATCGAGAACGCGCGGACGCTCAAGGAGGCGTTAGGCGTTAGGCGTTAGGCGTTAGGGGTCCGTGCATGGGCAAGCGCGGGCCGGACGCTTGACGCCCACCTCCGCGTCTCCTAACGCCTAACGCCTCGCGCAAGGCGCGCCAGCCGCGCGGCGGCGGCGGCGAGCGTCTCGGGGCGCTTGGCGAAGCAGAAGCGAGCGAGTTGCGGCGCGCGCGCCGGGTCGGCGTAGAAGGCCGAGGGCGGGATGGCGGCGACGCCGACCTCGGCCGTCAGGTAGCGGCAGAAGGCGACGTCGTCGGGGAAGCCGAGGCGGGCGATGTCGGCCAGCAGGAAGTAGCTGCCGCCGACCGGCAGCGGCGGCAGCCCGGCGTCGCGCAGGGCGGCGGCGAGGAGGTCGCGCCGCGCGGTGTACTCGGCGCGCAACTGCGCGTAGTAGCCGCGCGCGTGCGCCGTCTCCAGCGCCGCGGCCATCGCGTCCTGGAAGGGCGTCGCCGTGGCGAAGGTGACGAACTGGTGGACGGCGCGCAGCGCGGCGTTGAGGGGCGCCGGGCCGACGGCGTAGCCGATCTTCCAGCCGGTCATGCTGAAGGTCTTGCCGGTGCTGGTGATCGTCAGCGTGCGCTCCCACATGCCGGGCAGCGTGGCGAGCGGGACGTGCCGCGCGTCGTCGAAGGTGATCCGCTCGTAGGCTTCGTCGGTCACGGCGACGAGGTCGCGCTCCCGGCAGACGGCGGCGATGGTGGCGAGTTCGTCGCGCGTGAAGACCTTGCCGGTCGGGTTGTGCGGCGTGTTCAGCAGCAGCAGGCGCGCGCGCGGGCCGCAGGCCGCGGCGAGGTCGGCCGGGTCGAACGACCAGTCGGGCGGGCGCAGCGTGACGACGCGCGGCACGCCGCCGGCGAAGCGGATCGCCGGGACGTAGGCGTCGTAGAAGGGCTCGAAGAGGACGACCTCGTCGCCGGGGTCGACGAAGGCGAGCATCGCGTCGGCCAGCGCCTCGGTCGCGCCGGTGGTGACGGTGATCTCCGCCTCGGGGTCGGGCGCGCGGCCGTAGTCGCGCGCCCAGGTGGCGGCGATGGCGCGGCGCAGGCGGGGCGCGCCGTGGCTGACGGCGTACTGGTTGAGGTCGGCGTCGATCGCGGCTTTCGCCGCCTCCTTGACGAACTCGGGGCCGGGGAAGTCGGGGAAGCCCTGGCCGAGGTTGACGGCGTCGTGCTCCGCCGCCAGCCGGCTCATCTCGCTGAAGACCGACGTGCCCAACCCCGCCAGCCGCCGCGCCCCGCTCGTCGCCATGCCCACCCTCTCGCCCGCGCTACGTGCCGGATGCCACGCGCGCAGCATAGCGCACGCGCGCGGCGCTGAACAGCGCGCGGGCGACGGCCGGCCGCTACTGCCCGACGAATTCCCCCTCCATGCCGTGATCCTCGTGGATCTCGCAGTAGAGTTTGTAGGTCTTCTTCTCCGGCGTGACGGTGAAACTGCGGCTCTCGCC
>DASSSV010000476.1:0-4460 GCA_035708265.1 Thermomicrobiales bacterium
GGCCGGGCGGCGTCCCCCCGCCGCACGCGACCAGCACGAGCAGGAAGAGGAGACTCGCGCGGCGAGACCAGCGTCGCATCCCGGTCACCCTGCCCGCCTCGGCGTGACGCCGTCCGCGCTCGCGGGGGCTGTACCCCTACAACGCGCGCCGTGCCCCGCACGGTTCGACCAACGGCCCGGCGTGCGGCCCCTGCGCCCCCGATCGGCGCGCTGCCCGGTGGTCGCACGCGGGCCACCCCACGCTGCCGGCGCGCCCGGTCGGCCACGCTGCTGGCCCTCCTGCCTTTCCCGCTTGTGCGGGTCCCCGCAATGATGGATGCCGGCGGCCCGCTGGGACCGCCGGCATCCGATCGCTCCGGGATGTTCGCGTGCGCGACGCGGGCGATCTACCCGTAGGTCGGCCGCTGCGGCCAGCCGGGCGGCGAGTCTTCCCAATCCTCCTGCCGGCCGTATGGCGTGACGTCCAGCAGGCTGGAGGTGTTGGTGAGACCTTCGACGCCGCGGGCGTAGGACGAATAGGTGTGGAAGACCTCGTCGCCGAGGCGGAAGAAGACGCTCAGTCCGTGCCCCTCGGACGGCTGCTCGTCTGCCGAGACGGTCACCGGGCGGTAGTTGTACTCGGGCGGGGCGACCGACGCGTCGAAGGTGACGTGGAAATCGTGGTTGAAATCGCCGCCGAACGACGAATACCAGGGCAGGCGCCAGCCGCGCGGCTCCCGGTACGCCGCGAGCTTGGCATACGGGGCGCGCGAGACGAGCGCGAAGGTCGTGTCGCGGTCGTGCAACTCGCTCAGGTCGCCGAGGGCGTTTACGTACCCGGTGCAGCCGGGGCAGCCGGCGTCCCAGCGCGGGTCGAACATGAAGTGGTAGACGATGAGCTGGTGGCGCCCCTCGAAGAGGTCCGGGAGCCGCACCTCGCCGTCGGGGCCGACGAAGGTATACTCCTTGTCGAGCCGGACCATCGGCAGGCGGCGGCGGGCGGCGCCCAGCGCGTCGCGCGCCCGCGTCAGTTCCTTCTCCCTGGCCAGCAACTCCTTCCGGGCGGCCAGCCACTCGTCGTAGGCCGCGATGGGCGGATGGGCGATCTGCTCCGCCGTCATGGTGCGTCGACCTCCTCGCTTCGCGAGCGACTCACTGTCGCCCGGACCGCCACCACGGTAGCACATCCGTTCTGGTCGCGCTTCTCCGATCTTGCCGTCGTGTGCCCCCTATGTCCAGCCGGACGAGTCCGCGGCCACCCGACACCTCTTCCCTGCACGGCGTCCCCCGCCCGGCCGGCACTGGCAGACGGCGGGTGGCGGCGTGGCGACCGCGCCGGCGGGGCCGCGAAACGTCGGGGCGCGCCGCCCGTAGAGCCGGTAGCGGGCGCGGGCGCGCCCGGCCGGCGGCGGCACGCCGCGGGAGGGGGCGAGCGATGGAGCGGGGCGCGCCGGCCGCGACCACCCGCCACGTCAAGTACGTCTACCTCGACATCGTCGACTTCACCAAGGAGCGCAGCGTCGAGGCCCAGACCGAGATCGTCGCCGCGCTCAACGCCATGGCCCGCCAGGCCCTCGACGGCGCGGCGGACCCCGACGAGGCCGTCCCGCCGCCGACCGGCGACGGCATGGGCGTCGCCCCGCTCGCCCCCGCCGCCGCCTACGACGCGCACTTCCGCGTCGCCCTGGCGCTCCTGGAGCAGCTCGACCGGCACAACGCCGCCGCCGAGGACGCGCGGCGGCGCTTCCAGATCCGCCTCGGGCTTAACGAGCACACCGACAACGTGGTCGTCGACGTCAACGGGCGGCGCAACCTCGCCGGCGTGGGCATCAACATGGCCCAGCGGGTGATGGCGCTGGCCGAGGGCGGGCACCTGCTCGTCGGCGCGACGGTGTACGAGACGGTGCGCCACCGCGAGCAGTACATGGCGCCGGGGCTGTTCCGCCCCTTCGAGGCGGTGGTCAAGCACGGGGTGCGGCTGCAGGTCTACCAGTACATCGGCCGCGGCGAGCCCGGCCCGCGCGCCACGCCGCCCGAGGCCGCCGCCCGGCCCGGGGAGGCGGAGCCGCGGCTGACGCTCTTCGAGGCGTACTACCTGGCATACGCCCTCAAGCACGCGCGCTTCCTGCTGCGCGCGGTGACGCACGAGCCCGACCGCTACGCCGCGACGCTGCTGCTCTACTTCCTGGCCGAGGACGCGGTACAGGGGGCGCAGGCGACGGCGCGGGAGGCGGCGATCCGGCGCGTCTTCGGCGGGCCGGGCGCGTCGCCGGCCCAGCAATTCGCGTTCTACGGCGGGCTGGAGTACTGGGTCTGCCGCGAGTTCGCGGCGCTGGTCGGCCTGCGGCTGCGCGGCCGGGAGCGCTACTTCGACCACGCCAGCCCGGTGGCGCCGTGCGTCTTCCCCAACGCCGCGGGGGCGGCCAAGCTGCACCGGGAGTACCCCCAGATCTGGCAGGCCCTCGACCTCGGGCCGGCGCCCGGCGACGGGGCGGCCGCGGCCGAGGCGGCGCCCGCACCGCGGACCGGGGCGTAGCGACGGCCGCCGGGGCACGGGCAACCGCGCGCCGGCCCGCATGCTGCACGCCCCGCCGTGCGGCGCGGCCTGGCGGGTCAGCGCCACAGGCGCACCGTCTGGTCCCACGATGACGAGGCCAGCCCGCTCCCGTCCGGCGCCCACGCCACCCCGGTCACGCGATCGGCGTGCCCGCGCAGCGTGGCCAGGCGCGCCCCATCCGCCGCCCGCCACTCCACCAGCGTCCCGTCGTATGAGGCCGAGGCCAGCGCGCGCCCGTCCGGCGCCCAGGCCACGCCGGTGACCGCGTCGGCGTGCCCGCGCAGCACACCCAGGGCCGCCCCGTCGCTCGCCCGCCACAGCCGGACCGTCCCGTCCGTCCCGCCCGACGCCAGCGTGGCCCCGTCGGGCGCCCACGCTACGCTCCAGACCGCCCCGGCGTTGGCGGCGAGGATCCCGGCCGGCGCCCCGTCGGCCGCCCGCCATAGCCGTACCGTCCCGTCCCACGACGCCGAGGCCAGCGTGTGGCCGTCGGGGGACCAGGCGACCCCCTGCACGCGGCCGGTGTGGCCGCGCAGCGTGGCCAGCGGCGCCCCGTCGGCAGCCCGCCAGAGGCGGACGGTGCCGTCCCACGAGGCCGAGGCCACCGTCGCCCCGTCGGGCGCCCAGGCCACGCCGGTCACCACGTCGGCGTGCCCCCGCAGGGTGGCTAGCGGCGCGCCGTCCGCGGCCCGCCACACGCGGACCGTCAGGTCATCCGAGGCGGAGGCGAGCGCGGTCCCGTCGGGCGCCCAGGCCACGTCGGTCACCTTGTCGGTGTGGCCGCGTAGCGTCGCCAGGGGCGCGCCGTCGGCCGCGCGCCACACCCGCACGGTGCCATCGTCCGCCGCCGAGGCGACCCGCACCCCGTCGGGCGACCAGGCCACCGCTCGGACATGGTCGGTGTGCCCGCGCAGCGTCGCCGCCACCTCGCCGCGCAGCGGCGCGGGCGTCGGCGCGGCGGGGGTGGCGGTGGGTGGGGCGCGGGTCGCCGTGGGCGGCACCGCGGTCGCGGTCGGCGCGACCGGTGTGGTGGACGATTTGACGGTGTGGGTGGACAGCGCGGCGGTCGCGGTCGGCGGGGCAGCGACGGCAATCGGCGCACTCGCCGTCGCCGTGGCGATCGCCGCGGCCTGCGTGCCCGTCTCGGTGGAGCGGGCGTTCGCCGTGGCCGTCGCGTCGGTGGCGGGACGTGTCAGCGCGAAGATCCCGCCGCCGCCGAGGAGCAGCCCGGCGAGCATGGCCACGACCACGGGGAGCTGCCAGGACGCGCGCCGGGCCGCGCCGCCCGCGGCGGCACCGACCGGCGGCGGGGGCGACGTCGCCCGGACGGGCGGGCCCCAGCCGGGCGCGGGCACGGTCTGCCCCGGCGGCGGGATGGCCGGCGGCGTGCCGGCGACGACCGTGCGCGCGGGGTCGGGCGCTTCGGCGACGGTCGGCATGGCCGCGGCCGGCCGGCCGCCCGCCAGGGCCTCGGTCGCCGCCTCGACCATCGCCGCGCCGGACCGGTAGCGGTCGTTCGGGTTCTTCGCCAGCGCCCGCTGGATCACCCCCTCGATCGCGGGCGGCAGGGCGGGGTTGACCGCCCGGAGCGGCAGGAGAGGCACCGGCGCCTCCAGGTGCTGCATCAGCACTTCGAGGGTGCTGTTGCCCCGGTAGGGCACCTGCCCGGTCAGCATCTGGTAGAGGATGATCGCCAGCGCGTAGAGGTCGCTGCGGGCGTCGGCGCGGCCACGGGCCTGCTCGGGGGCCATGTACTCCGGCGTGCCGACGCCCACCCCGGTGCGCGTCAGCCCCTCGGCGCCCTCCAGCGCCTTGGCGATGCCGAAGTCGGAGAGGAAGAGCCGGCCGCGCCCGTCGAGCAGCATGTTGGCCGGCTTGACGTCGCGGTGGATCAGCCCGTGGGCGTGGGCGTAGTCGAGGGCGG
>DASSSV010000477.1:0-3201 GCA_035708265.1 Thermomicrobiales bacterium
GGCCTGGCGATCACGCTGACCAGCCTGCTGGGCCAGCAGATGACCGACTTCGATGTCGTCGTCTCGGATCAGACCGACGACGACGCGGCCTATCTGGACAGCATCGAGATTCAGACGCTGGCGCGCGCGCTGCGCTGGCACGGCCATCATGTCGCGCTTCATCGTCATCTGCCACGTCGGGGAATGGCGGAGCAGCGGGCGTTCCTGCTGAGCCAGAGCCGCGCGCCCTACGTCCACTACCTCGACGACGACGTCCTGCTCGACCCGCCGGTCCTGGCGCGGATGCTGGCGGTGCTGCGCACCGAGGGCTGCGGCTTCGTCGGCTGCCCGGCGACCGGCCTCGACTACCTCGACGACATCCGCCCGCACCAGCAGCGGATCGAACTCTGGGACGGCCCGGTTCGCCCGGAGCCCTTCGCCCCCGGCGCCGTGCCCTGGGATCGCCACCTGGTCAACAACGCCGCCAACCCGCTCCACCTGGAGCGGCGCCTCGTCCCAGACGGCCGCGTCGTGCGCTACAAGGTCGCCTGGGTCGGCGGCGCCAATATCCTCTACGACCGGGCGAAGTTGCTCGACGTCGGCGGCTTCTCCTGGTGGCGGCGCCTGCCGCCCGCGCACGCGGGCGAGGAGGTCGTCGCGCAGTTCCTGCTCATCCGCAAGTACGGCGGCTGCGGTATCCTCCCGAGCGGCACCTACCACCTCGGCCTGCCGACCAACGTGGCCGACCGCACGCGCAACGCGACCGAACTCTTCGGCGAGTTGATCGAGCGGTACGAGTTGGGAGTCGGAAGTCGGGAGTCGGCGGCAGAGTTGACAGTTGAGACTTGACAGTTGACAGAGGACCGGTCGTGAGCGCCCTGCGCCTATCGTCTATCGTCTATCGTCTATCGCGTGGCCCCGAAGCGCTCCTCGTCCGGCTGCGCCATCGCTATCCCCACTCGTGCGCGCTGGAGCGGCTGGCGGGGCGCTGGGTCGCGACCGTGCAGCGCCGCTGGCCGGGGGAGACGGCGCGCGTGGCGCGCCTGCCGGGCGGCGCGCGCCTCGTCGTGACCCTGGCGGACGGCTGGCACCGCGGCCTCTACTTCCGCGGCGTCTACGAGCCGCAGACGACCCGCCTCGTCGCCGACCTCCTGCGCCCCGGCGACGTCTTCCTCGACGTCGGCGCCAACGTCGGTTACTACGCCTGCCTGGCCGCGGCGCGGGGCGCGACGGCGCATGCCTTCGAACCCAACCCCGCGCTCACCGCGCTCCTCCGCCGCACGCGCGACCTCAACGCTTTCGGCGCGCGCCTGGTCGTCAACGAGGTCGCGGTCGACGCCGCCGATGGCCTGGCCGAGCTCCACCTGAGCCCGCAGGCGCTCAACACGGGCCTCTCCTCGCTCCTCCCGCTGCCGCACCTGTGCGCGGGCGCCACGGCGCCGGTCCCGACCGTCACGCTCGACGGCTACTGCGCCCGGCGCGGGATCGCGCGCATCCGCCTCGTCAAGGTCGACGTGGAGGGCGCCGAGGCGCGCGTGCTGGCCGGCGCCGGGCGGGTGCTGGCGACGCTCCGCCCCGATGCCGTGATCTGCGAGGTCGGCGGCTTCGCCGACGGCAGCCGGCCGGACGACGTGCTGCGAACCCTCGCCGCCGCCGGCTACGCGCCACACGAGCTGACCGCCGCCGGTCTCCGCCCCTGGCGCGGCGACGGCGACGCCTGGCGCCACGGCGAGCAGCGCAACCTCTGCTTCCTGCGCGCCCCCCTCGCGGACACCGCCCCACCCCTCGTCGCGCCGACCGGGGTCGCGCTGGCGACGCCCGCGGCCGGGTGAGCCGCGCAATGCTGCCCACCTGCCCACCCATCCCGGATGTGCGGAAGATCGCGGTCCTGCGCGCCGGCGGCCTCGGTGACCTCCTCTTCGCCCTACCAGCCATCGAGGCGCTGCGCGCGGCCTACCCCGGCGCGGAGATCGTGCTGCTGGGCCGGGAAGGGCTCGCGGACCTCCTGCCCGGCCGGTTCCCGGCTGTGGACCGGGCGGTCGCCATCCCGCCGGCGCGCGGCGTCGGCCAACCCGAAGACTACCCAGAGGAACCGAATATCCTGGCGTCGTTCTTCGCGGCGATGGCGGCGGAGCGCTTCGACCTGGCGTTCCAGCTCCACGGCGGCGGCGGCTTCTCCAACCCCTTCACGCGCCGCCTCCGGGCCCGCGTGACGATCGGGCTGAAGGCGCCCGAGGCAGCCGCGCTCGACCGCTGGGTACCCTACGTCTATTTCCAGCCCGAGGTCATGCGCTACCTGGAGGTCGTCGCGCTGGCCGGCGCGCGCCCGACGGTGCTGGCGCCGCGCCTGACCCCCACGGCGGCAGACCGCGCCGAGGCGGCCCGCGCCCTCCCGGCCGACGGCCGGCCACTGGCTGTGATCCACCCCGGCGCGACCGACCCACGTCGCTGGTGGCCGACCGAGCGATTCGCCACGGTTGGCGACGCGCTGGCCGCGACGGGCGCGCGCGTCGCCGTGATCGGCCACGAGGAAAACGAGCGGGCGCTCGTCGCGACGGTATGCGAAGGAATGGCCGCGGACGCGGCCGACCTCCGGGGCCGTCTGTCGCTCGGCGGGCTGGCCGCCCTGCTGGCGCGCGCCCGCGTCGTCGTCGGCAACGACTCCGGGCCGCTCCACCTCGCGGAGGCGGTCGGCGCGGCGACGGTCGGCGTCTACTGGTGCTTCAACCTGATCAACGGCGCGCCGTTCACGCGCGCCCGCCACCGCCCACTCGTCTCCGCGCGCTTCGACTGCCCCATCTGCGGCGTCAACTGCCTGACCGGCCACTGCGAGCATCGCGCGTCCTTCGTCGCCGATGTCCCCGCGGCGGACGTCATCGCGGTCACGCTCGATCTGTGGGAGCGTGAGAGCGTGGAGCGTGGAGCGTAGAACGCGGAGCGTAACGGGGAACCAGCGCGTCCTCGCGTTCCACGCCCCCCTTGTATATTGGATCTGTGGTTGACTACGCCCGGGCGCGGCAGACCCCGGCCCCCTTGGTCCAGCGAGACCGGAAAAGGGCGTCGGTCGCCGCGCCCCACCCGCTCCCGGAGCCCGAACCATTGCCCGGGCCGGCCGCCGAGCCCGCATCACACAAGGATGGGCGCGTCGGGAGCGTCGTCGCGGAAGGAGGAGGCCCATGACCGCCGTCTTCGTCGGCATCGACGTCGCCAAAGCGTCCCTCG
>DASSSV010000478.1:0-2630 GCA_035708265.1 Thermomicrobiales bacterium
GACCTGATTGAACGCTTGCTCCAGCGCCGGTAGCGAATCCGGCGTCAGCGGCCCATCCGGCAATGGCACACTCACCTCGTGGCCCTGGCCGCGATAGCGCAGGTCGGCGGTGCGGCGCACGCTGATGGCGGCGCGCGGCACGCCGGCCTTCACGAGCGTCGCCAGACCCTCCTCCGTCATCTCGCGCAGCAGGGTGTCGGCGCGTGACCAGTCGAGGTCGGCCAGCGGCGCGGGATAGGCGCGGACGTAGTCGAACGCGAGCGGCGCGACGAGGAAGCCGAGCGCCGACGTGACGCCCGCGCCAAGCGGCACCACCAGTTCGGGCGAGCGCAGAATCTCGGCTACGCGGTAGGCGTGGACTGGTCCCGCGCCGCCGAACGCGAAGAGCGCGCGGGCGCGTGGGTCTTTGCCGCGCTCCACCGCGTGGATGCGCGCCGCGCCGGCCATGTTCTCATTCACGACCTGATGAATGCCCCAGGCGGCAGCGACCGAATCGAGTTGCAACTGGGCGGCCAGCGGCGCGATGGCGCGCTCGGCGGCGGCGCGGTCGAGCGCCATGCGCCCGCCGAGGAAGAATGCCGGGTCGAGGTAGCCGAGCAGCAGGTCGGCGTCGGTGACGGTCGGCGCCGCGCCGCCAAGCCCGTAGCAGGCGGGACCGGGGGCCGCGCCCGCGCTGTCCGGCCCGACTTTCAGCAGGCCGAGGCTGTCCACGCGGGCGACCGAGCCGCCGCCCGCTCCAATCTCGATCATCTCGATTACCGGCACGCGCACCGGCAGGCCGCTGCCGCGCTTGAAGCGGTAGACGCGCCCGACCTCGAAGTCCGCCGAGACGAGCGGTTCGCCGCCATCAATCAGGCAGGCTTTCGCCGTGGTGCCGCCCATATCGAACGAGAGCAGGTCGGGCCGTCCGGTCAGGCGGCCGTAGTGCGCGGCGGCCAGCGCGCCGGCCGCCGGGCCGGACTCGATCAGCCGGATCGGGAAGCGCCGCGCGGTCTCCACCGTGCCGGCGCCGCCGCTGGAGAGCATGATCAGCAGCGCCGCGCCGTCCAGTCCCAGCGCGTCGAGGCGCGTGACCAGTTCGCGCAGGTAGCGTTCGACCAGCGGCCGGACGTAGACGTTGGCGAGCGTGGTGGAGGTGCGCTCGTACTCGTGCATTTCGGCGGCGACCTCGGACGAGAGCGACACCGCCAGGTCGGGCGCGAGTTCGGCCAGCGCCGCGCCGAGCGCGCGTTCGTGCGCGGGATTCCGGTAGGCGTGCAGCAGCGCAATCGCGACCGCCTCCGCGCCGAGTGCGCGCAGCCGCGCGACGAGCGCCGGCGCCTGGGCCAGGTCGAGCGGCTCAAGCACCGTGCCGTCGGCCAGGATGCGCTCGTCCACCTCCAGCCGGCGGCGGCGCGGCGCGAGCGGCGGCGGCATCTCCAGGAAGAGGTCGTAGAGGTCGTAGCGCCCCTCGCGGCGAATCTCGACCGCGTCGCGGAAGCCGCGCGTCGTCAGCAGCGCGGTCGTCGCGCCCGTGCGCTCGATCAGCGCGTTGGTGACGAGCGTCGTGCCGTGAATGACGCCGCCGATCGCGGCCGGCTGCTCGCCCGCGTCCGCCAGCGTCTCGCGCAGCCCCGTCTCGACCCCGGCGGCCGGTTCGCGCGGCGTGGTCAGCACCTTGCCGATGGTCAGCGCGCCGGTGCGCTCGTCGAAGAGCATCAGGTCGGTGAAGGTGCCGCCAATGTCCACGCCCGCGCGCAGCGGTCGCCGCGCCGTCTGTTCGTTCGCCACTACTCACTCCCACCAAACGCCAGCGTCGTCAGCGCGATTCTATACCAGGATGCGAAGTCGGGCAGTCGGGCAGTCGGGCAGTCTGGCAGTGAGTTCTGGTCGGCACGGTGGCTAGCTGCTGGGGACGGTGCCGCTGCGGGCCACCGCGCCCGCCCAAGCCACCCACCGCCTCGGGTGCTATACTCGCTGGTATACATCTGTCGCTGACTGTGTCGTGCCGCCTCCTTACCGAGGGCGCCATGTCCACGCCTCTGCCGTTCCATACCACCGGCTACCTCGTCGGCCGGGACCGCGAGCAGGCGCTGCTGCGTGACGCCCTCACCGCCGCGCTGGCTGGGCGTGGCAGTCTCGTCCTCATCGGCGGCGAGGCCGGTATCGGCAAGACCGCGCTGGCGGAGGCGCTGGTCGCCGAGGCCGCCGCGCACGGGGCGCGCGTACTGGTCGGGCGCTGCTACGACCTCAGCGAGACACCGCCGTATGGCCCCTGGCGCGAGGCATTCGCCCGCGCGCCCACCGCTGGTCTGCCCCCGCTGCCGGCGGCAGTGTTGTGGCCTGCTGACCAGGGCAGTGAGGTACTGGCGAGCCAGGAGGCGATTATCGCCCGCGCGCAGGCGTATCTGGCCGCGCTGGCCGCCCAGCAGCCGCTGGTGCTGGTGCTGGACGACTTGCACTGGGCCGATCCCGCCTCGCTCGACCTGCTGCGCGTCCTTGCCCGCCGGCTGGCGACGCAGCCATTACTCCTCCTCGCGCTGTATCGCGCCGATGAACTCCCCCGCGACCATCCGTTCTCCTTGTTGCTGCCCACCCTGGTGCGCGAGGCCCGCGCGCTGCGTCTCGATCTCGCCGCGCTGGACGCGGCG
>DASSSV010000479.1:0-2959 GCA_035708265.1 Thermomicrobiales bacterium
GCCAGGAGGAGCGCGACGGCGGCGTTCTGCAGCACCGCGGCGCCGGTCGGGCCGGCGTAGTCGGTGACGAACTGGCTGAGGTTGAGGCTCACGAGGCCGTGGTGCCGCCCGGTGCGCGCGACCTCGGCCATGAAGCGCGCGCTCGCCGGGTGCTCGAGGAGCTTCCAGCCCTCGTCGAGGACCAGCAGCACCGGCCGGCGGGGGTCGGCGACGACCGCCCAGATGTACTCGATCAGGGGCAGCATCGCCAGCGGGACCAGCCGGTCGGCCAGCCCCTTGAAGTTGAAGACCGTCAGCAGGCTGTCGGGCCGGATCGTGGTGTCGCCGTCGAGCAGGTCGGCGTAGGTGCCGTCCCCCACGTAGGGCGCCAGCCGTGCGGCCAGCGCGGCGTGCTGCCGGCGCCGCTCGGGATCGGCACCCGGCTCGGCCGCTTGTTCCGCGAGGTGGCGGTAGAGGTCGCCCTCCCGCGGGCGCGGGCGGGCGCGGTAGACGGCGCGGCTGGCGCCCTCCAGCAGCGCGCGCTCCGTCGCGTCGAGGTGCGGCACGCCGTCGCGCGGCTCGCCGAGCAGCAGGAGATGCAGGTCGAGGAGGTAGTCGAGCTTGGCCTGGCCCGGTTCCGAGGCGCCGGGCGGCAACTGCCAGGGGTTGATCCGGAAGCCGGAGTCGAGGCCGACGCGGTGGACCTCGGCGTCGCCGACCGCCGCGACCAGGTCGTCCCAGTGGCCGGTCGAGCGGTCGAGGACGATCGCCCGGCCGCCGAGGGCGAGGTGCTTGAGCGCGTACGCCTGGGCGAAGAGCGTCTTGCCGCTGCCGCCCACGCCGCAGACCAGCAGGTTCCCGTTGGGCAGGGCGGGGTCGAAGAGGTCGAGCGTGACCGCCTCGCGGCCGGGGCGGGCGAAGCCGATCAGGGGGCCACCCCGCGTGCCGGCGCCGTGGCGCAGGAAGGGCAGTGAGTCGGCCAGGTTCGGCGTGATCGTGCGGTACTGGAGCCCGGCCGGGTTCTCGGCCAGCGGGAGGGTCGCCTGCCAGGCCGGCACCTGCCAGAGGTGGCAGCGGTCGACCGCGGTCCCGCCGGCGTCGCCGAGCGCCCGCACCACCCGCCCGGCCGCCGTGCGGAGCGCCTCGGGGTCGCGCGCCCGCACGGCGACGAAGACCGCCGTCCGGTAAGTCCGCAGGTCCCCGGAGCTCATCGTCGTCAGGATCTCCTCGGCCTCGGCGTAGGCGCGCTCCTGGTCGATGTCCGGCGGCAGGCCCTTCGCCTCGCGCTCTTTGAGGACGCCGGGGCGGCGGCGCAGTTGCCGCGTCAGGGCGGCGCGCTCGCCGGCCTTCGGCAGCGGCGCGACGTGCAGGGCGAAGCGGAAGGCGACGCCGCAGGCGGTCAGGCGCGCCAGCCAGCCGGGGAAGGTCAGCTCGGGCAGCGCCCGGAGCGCGAGCGTCGTGTCGTAGCCCCAGTCGAGGCGCAGGTAGTCGGCGCGCCGGGTGAGGCGCGACTGGGCCAGCCGCTCTCGCAGGCCGCGCAGGTCGGCCGGGTGGACCTCCCGCCCGCCGGCGCGCGGCGCGGCCGCGTCGCGGCTCCAGTCGGGGTTGGCGCACCGCCAGAGGAGGTCGATCGTCGCCTGCCGGCCGAGCGGCGTCGCCCGGACGCCCAGCTCGGCGAGCGCCTGGGCGAGCGCCCCGGCGGCCTGGTCGAGGTCGGCGCGCGCCCGCGCGTACCGCCCGCGGTCGCGCACGAGGAGGTGCCGCGCGCGCCACCGGCGCGCCGCCCGGCCCGCGGGCGGCGGGGGGCCGGGCAGGCTGAGCGCGGCGTAGAAGCGGAGGTCGGGGACCTCGCGGCTGCCGAGCTCGCGCATGTAGGCTCGCTCCAGGCCGGCGACGTAGTCGCCCAGCGGCGCGGGCGGGCGGTAGCGGGCCAGGTGGACCGGCACCCAGTCCTCCGCGCGGAGCGGGCGGTTGACGGCGAGGAGCTGCAGCCGGGCGTCGGCCGGCAGGTAGTTGAGCACCGCGGTGAACTGCGCGGCGACCTGGTCGGCGGTGGCGTCGGAGGCGACGCTGAGGTTGAGGCCGGTGCAGGCGAGGACGCGCCCCAGCCGGGCGTCGAGCGTGACGAAGTGGTCCTCCTCGACGGCGAGGACCGGCAGCAGGTCGGCGGCGGAGCCGGCGAGGCTAGGCATCGGGCGGCTCCTCCGCCGCGACCCGCTCGTCGACGAGGAGCAGCGCCGTCGGCCCGCGGCGGGGCGGCCCGGCGACGAACTCGCGCGGGGCGGTCAGCGCGTGCCGGACGCGCCGCGGCCACTCGGTGAGCGAGCCGTCGAAGGGGCTGGCGGTCGGGCTGAGGGCCAGCCCGACCAGCGTGGCCCCGAGGGTCAGCCGCCAGGTCAGGCCGAGGAAGGTCAGCTCCCGCAGCGCCAGCCAGGCCAGCGCGATCGCGCCGAGGGCCAGGCCCCACTGGGGCAGGGTGAACGGGCCGAGGCGCAGCGGTTCGTCGAGGTGGCGCGGGGTGCGGTGCGTCGTGCGCGGCATCGCGGCCCTCCGGGCGGCCGGCTCAGTGGCCCGGCGTGTAAGTCGCCAGGCCGCCGCCCGCGCTGGTGAGCGCGTCCCACAGCAGCGCGACGATCGTCGGGGCGAAGGCGATCAGGAAGAGGCCGACGGCCACGCGCAGGAGCCGTTCCGAGCCCTCGCGGTGCCCGATGAGGAACTGCAAGGCCGCCGCGGCGAAGCAGACGACGCCAACCGCAATCATCGGCGGGACGAGCAGCGTGTTGTAGACATTGACGAAGAACTGGCCCATCTGGTTGGTCGCGAGCGGCACCAGCAGCATCAGGCCCCCTCCCGCGCCGCCAGCCGGCCCAGGACCGTGACCAGCAGCGCCTTCACCGCCCGCCGGTAGCCGGCCGGCAGGTTCTCGATCGTCAGCACCCCGTCCGCCAGGTGGCGCCGCAGCGCCGGCGCGTAGGGCACC
>DASSSV010000480.1:0-5481 GCA_035708265.1 Thermomicrobiales bacterium
TTCAGGCCCCACGGCCTACACCTTGCGGCCCACGCCCCACGGTGAAACGGTGAAACGCGCCGAGTTCGAGCGGATGTACGCCGCCGAGGAGCGGCTGTGGTGGTATCTCGGGCTGCGCGAGCGTGTGCTGGCCCTGCTGGACCTCCCGGCCCCGACAGGCGGCACGGGGCCGCGCATCCTCGACGCGGGCTGCGGCACCGGCGGCATGGCGGCGCGACTGCGCCCCTACGGCCGGGTCGTGGGCGTCGACCTCGCGCCTTACGCGGTCGCGATCTGCCGCCAGCGGCGCGGCCTGGACGCCACCGCGGTCGCCTCGCTCGCCGCGCTCCCCTTCCCCGACGCCTCCTTCGACATCGCCGTCGCGCTCGACGTCCTCAGCGACACCGGGGCCGGCGACGACTGGCGCGCGCTGGCCGAGTTGGCGCGGGTGCTCCGACCCGGCGGACGCTTCTGCCTCAACTTGCCGGCCTATCGCTGGCTGGCCGGCGAGCACGACGTCGCGGTCGAGACGCGGCGGCGCTACACGCGCGGCGAGGTCCGCGCGCTGCTCGACCGCGCCGGGTTCGCGCCCGAACGGCTGACCTGCTGGAATACCCTGCTGCTGCCGGCCGTCGCGGCGGCCCGCCTGCTGTCGCGCCGCCGCGCGCGCGACGCGGCCGCCGCCCATTCCGACGTCGTCGTCCCCCCCGCGCCGCTCAACCGCGCGCTGCTCGCCCTCGTCCGCGCCGAGGGGCGCGTCCTGCGGCGCGTCGACCTTCCCGCGGGCTCGTCCATCCTCGCCGTGGCGCGGAAGCGCGGGGCGTAGGACGCCCATCCGCACTGGAACAACGGCGCCTCCCCAGCGTCATCCCCTCGTCCAATCCTGGGCGAGGGGGCCGGGAGGTGAGGGCGAATCCTTGCACCGCACTACGCGCGCCGCGTACACTTTCCCGAGGAAAGGAGCGCGCGCCGTGCCACTTGGCCTGCATTTCGACGCCACGACGTTCGCCGCCGGGCTGCTCGCCTTCGTCGTCGCGATCACCCTGCACGAGTTCATGCACGCCTTCGTCGCCTACCAGCTCGGCGACCCCACCGCCGCGCGCCTGGGCCGCATCACGCTCAACCCCGTGGCCCACTTCGACCCTTTCGGCTTCCTGATGCTGGTCTTCCTGCTAGTCGGCGGCTTCGGCCTGGCCTGGGGACGGCCGGTGCCGGTCAACCCCGGCAACTTCCGCAACCCCAAGCGCGGCATGCTCCTCACCGCCGCGGCCGGGCCGCTGTCGAACGTCGTCCAGGCGGCGGTCTTCTCGATCCCGCTCTGGGTCGCGCCGCGCGCCGTCGAGTCCTGGCCGCCCTTCGCCCTCGACCTCGTCAGGGAGCTGGTGCTGATCAACGTGCTGCTGGCGGCGTTCAACGTCATCCCGATCCCGCCGCTCGACGGGCACAAGATCCTCACCGGGCTCCTGCCGGACTTCTGGTACCCGATCCTCGCGCCGCTGGAGCGCAACGGCTTCCTCGTCCTGCTGATCCTCATCTTCGTGCCCGCCTTCCTGCCCGGCCCCTTCCGCGTCGACATCCTGGGCGGCATCTTCGGCCCGGTCGCCGAGGTGCTGCAGCGCTTCATCATCCCGGCCGGCTTCCGCTGACCGACGCCGGCCGACGGCCGACTCTCGCGCTTCACGCCGGATATTGATGGACGCCAATATTGACAAGATTCGATGCAGATGCTAGAGTGGCCGCATGAAGACGCTCACGCGACCGCTGCCGACGACCGCCGCCGACACGCCCGAAGGTGCGGGGGCCTGCTGCGCCCCGGTCGCGCCGGTCGTGCTCGACGCCGCGGTGGCGGCGACGGCGGTGGCGCGCTTCAAGGCGCTGGCCGACCCGACCCGCCTGACGATCCTGGCGACGCTGGCGGCGACCCCCGAGCCGGTCTGCGTCTGCGAGCTGAACGAGGGCGTCGCCCTGGAGCAGCCGACGATCTCGCACCACCTCAAAGTGTTGCGCGACGCCGGGCTGGTCACCTCGGCGCGGCGCGGGAGCCGGGCCTACTACCGGCTCCACCCCACCGCGGACGACTGGGTCCGGGCGACGCTGGCGGCGTTGCCGCGCTGACGGCGTCTTTTTTGCGGGTCGCTGTATCGATGGGTATCGATGCAGCGCGTAGCGGCCCCGCTCGCGGGGCGGAAAGGAGCGATCATGGCCGACGTATCCATCAAGGAGCAAGTGCGGGAGCGGTATGCGGCGGCGGCGCGCCAGGTCGCGGGCGGCGGGGGCGGCTGCTGCGGCGGCGGGAGTTCGTGCTGCGGCGACGAGGCGGCCATCGCCTCCGACGCCTTCGGCAGCCGGGGCTACGCCGGCGAGCAACTGGCCGTCCTGCCGGCCGGCGCGGTCGCCGCCTCGCTCGGCTGCGGCAACCCGACCGCGCTGATCGAGCTGCGCGCGGGCGAGACGGTCCTCGACCTCGGCTCGGGCGGCGGGATCGACGTGCTGCTGTCGGCGCGGCGGGTCGGGCCGACCGGCCGGGCGCTCGGCCTCGACATGACCGACGAGATGCTGGCCCTGGCCCGGAAGCACGCCGCCGAGGCGGGCGTGGCGAACGTCGAGTTCGTCAAGGGCGAGCTGGAGGCCATACCGCTGCCCGACGCGAGTGTGGACGTCGTGATCTCCAATTGCGTCATCAACCTCTCGCCCGACAAGGACGCCGTGCTGCGCGAGGCATTTCGTGTCCTGCGGCCGGGCGGGCGCTTCGCCGTCAGCGACGTCGTCGTGCAGGGCGGGCCGCTCCCCGCCGCGCTCCGGGCCGACGTCGCGAGCTGGACCGGCTGCGTCGCCGGCGCGCTCGAAGAGGGCGAGTACCGCGCCAGGCTCGCGGCCGCGGGCTTCGCCGACGTCGAGATCGTCGTGACGCAGGTCTACACCGCCGAGGACGCCGCCGGCGCGGGCGGCTGCTGCGCCGCCGACAACTACGAGCAGCTAGAGGCTGCGGGCGGCCGCATCGTCAGCGCATTCGTCCGCGCGACCAAGCCGGCGCGGTGAACCGCCACGGGGCGGGGGCGGCCACGCGGGCCGCCCCCGCCCAGCAGAAAGGCGATGCGATGGGGAGGGGCCGATGAGCGAGCGCGAGGACGACCTGTACACCGCCGCGGTCCACGCCGGCGAGGCGCCGCGCGAGCACCTCGGCGCGCTGGCGGTGCCGATCTACCAGGCCGCGGTCTTCACCTTCCCCGACGCCGAGCAGGGCGCGGCGATCCACGAGGGCGAGCAGCCGGGCTTCTTCTACGGGCGCATGGGCAACCCGACGCAGGCGGCGCTGGAGGCGGCGCTCTGCCGGTTGGAAGGCGGCGAGGCCGCGCTCGCGCTCGCCTCCGGCATGGCGGCGGTCACGACGACGCTGCTGACGCTCCTGGCGCCGGGCGACCACCTGATCGCCCCGGAGTCGCTCTACGCGACGACGAACGCGCTCCTGGACCAGGTGCTCCAGCCCTTCGGCGTGGCGGTCACCTACGTCGACGCCACCGACCCGGCCAACTACGCGGCGGCTATCCGGCCGACGACGAAGGCTCTCTACCTGGAGACGCCGGCCAACCCGACGCTGAAGTTGGTGGACATCCCAGCCGTCGTCGCCATCGCGCGCGAGCATGGCCTGACGACGGTGCTCGACAACACCTTCGCCACCCCGTTCAACCAGCGCCCGCTCGCGCTCGGCGTCGACGCCGTCGTCCACAGCGCGACCAAGTACCTCGGCGGCCACGGCGACCTCACGGCCGGCGCGCTCGTCGGCCCCGCGGCCCTCGTCCACCGGGCGCGCTGGCAGACGACCAAGATCCTCGGCGGGGTGATCGCGCCGCAGACGGCCTGGCTGGTCCTGCGCGGCATCAAGACGCTGGCGCTGCGGATGGAGCGCCACAACGCCAACGCGCTGGCCGTGGCCGAGTTCCTGGCCGGGCACCCGAAGGTCCAGGCCGTCCACTACCCCGGCCTCGCGTCGCACCCGCAGCACGCCCTCGCGCGCCGGCAGATGCGCGGCTACGGCGGGATGGTCGCCTTCGACGTCGGCGGCGTGGAAGAAGGGCGCCGGCTGGTGAACAACGTCGAACTCTGCGCGCTGGCGGTGTCGCTCGGCGACGTCGCCACGCTAATCCAGCACTCCGCCTCGATGACCCACGCCTCGGTGCCGCGCGAGCGCCGGCTGGCGGTCGGGATCACCGACGGGCTCCTGCGCCTGTCGGTCGGCATCGAGCGCGCCGCGGACATCATCGCCGACCTGGACGGCGCGCTCCGCCACGTCTGAGCGCCGGTAGGCGGGGCGGCGCGCGGACCCGCGCCGCCCCGCCTCGCATGGGGCGGTATGGCGACGGAGGCGACCGCTTTGCCTCGCAAAAATCGCGCGGATCGTGCCTCAGCCGCCCCGCTCCACCGCGCCGCGGCCGAGGCCATCGGCACGTTTGGGCTCGTCTTCGCCGGCTGCGGCGCGATCGTCATCGATACCCTCTCGGGCGGGGGCGTGACCCATGTCGGCGTCGGCCTCACCTTCGGGCTGGTCATCATGGCGATGATCTACGCCACCGGGCATATCTCGGGCGCGCACTTCAACCCGGCCGTCACCCTCGCCTTCGCCGCGACCCGCCACTTCCCGCCCGCGCTGGTCCCGGTCTACCTCGCGGCGCAACTCGTGGGCGCCGTCGCCGCCAGCGCCTGCCTGCGGCTGCTCTTCGGGGACGTCGCGCACCTCGGCGCGACCCTGCCGGCCGGGAGCGCCGGGCAGTCGCTCGGCCTCGAAATCGTCCTGACGTTCTTCCTCATGTACGTGATCATGGCCGTGGCGACCGATACCCGCGCAGTCGGGCAGGCGGCGGCCATCGCCATCGGCGGGACGGTCGGCTTGGAGGCGCTCTTCGCCGGGCCGATCTCCGGCGCCTCGATGAATCCAGCGCGGTCGCTAGCCCCGGCGCTGCTCTCGTGGACCTGGACGGCACAGTGGCTCTACGTGGTCGGGCCGATCGTCGGGGCGCTCCTGGGCGCGTTCGCCTATCAGCTCATCCGCGGCGAGCACAAGGAGTGACCGCATGGACCGGCAACAGGTGCTCTTCCTCTGCACGCACAACTCGGCCCGCTCGCAGATGGCCGAGGGGCTCCTGCGCCACCTGGGCGGCGACCGCTTCGCCGCCTTCAGCGCCGGCACCGCGGCCACGCACGTCCGCCCGCTGGCGATCCGGGCGATGGCGGAACTCGGCATCGACATCGCCGGGCAGGAGTCGAAGACCCTCGACCGCTACCTCGGGCAGCCGTTCGACGCCGTCATCACCGTCTGCGACGACGCGAACGAGGCGTGTCCCATCTTCCCCGGCGCTCGGCGGCGCCTGCACTGGTCGCTGCCCGACCCGTCCCGCACGACCGGGAGCGAGGCCGAGCAACTGGCCGTGTACCGGCGGGTGCGCGACGAGATCCGCGCGCGGATCGAACGCGAACTCCTCGCCGCCCTTCCTTGAACGGCCGGCG
>DASSSV010000481.1:0-9969 GCA_035708265.1 Thermomicrobiales bacterium
CCACGACGAGCGGCGCCGCCGCGACGACCGCCGTGACCGGCTGGAGCTTCGGGCGCGGCTGCTGGGCCTTGCGCACGACCATCTCGGTCTCGACGCGCGCCAACGGGCGGAGGCGTGGTACAGAGTCAGCTACGTTATCGATGGTGACACGATCCGGGTCGACGGCCTGGATCGTTCCATCCGTCTGGCGGGGATCGATGCGCCGGAGACGGTGAATCGAGTAGACCCATACGGCTTTGAAGCCACTCACATGTTGCGGTGGTTACTCTACACGGAAGACGCCGGCTGGGTTTACCTGAGGCCGGCTGAAATCAGCTATGATTCGACTTGGGACCGGTACCGCGCTTACGTATGGATCTACTCCTACGAGTGGGGCGCAAGCGAACTGGCTCGGGAGTTCATGGCCTGGGTGGGGCTTGCTAACGTAGATCACTACGGCCAGTGGAAGAGCGTCTGGTACTACGACCGGTTTGCATACGCGGAAGCCTTAGCCCGACAGGATCACTGCTACATTTGGGGTGGTATCGTTTGCTGACACCCTAGCATCTTGCTCGCCATGGCCGCGCTGCACGCGCGTTCACTCCGGGTGCGCGACGCTGCGGGAGAAGAAGAGCCACATCGTCGTCGCGGCGCAGAGGTAGGCGACCGCGCCGATGGCGAAGGCCGGCGTGAAGCCGTAGTGGACCTGGAGCCAGCCGCTCAGGAGCGGGCCGAGCGCGAAGCCGGTGGCGTAGGTGACGTTGTAGAGCCCGCCGAGCGTGCCGCGCCACTGGGGCGCCACGCGCGTCATCGCAAACGGGGTGTAGATCGGGTCGATCGTGCCGCGCAGCGACGAGCGCGCCGCCTCCGCCCCGATCGCGCCGGGCAGCACCGGCGAGAGCGCGGTCAGGAAGATGCAGGCGGCGACCGAGCCCATCAGCGCGACGATCGCCCGGATGTCGCCGAGCCGCCGCGCCACCAGCGGCGAGAGGAGCGAGGCGGCGCCGCCGAGCGCGCCGGTCAGGGTGAAGATCCAGCCGAGTTTGCCCGCCTCCAGCCCGAACTTCAGCGCGAAGAAGAGCGGCAGGAAACCGATGATCATCCCGGCGCCGAACGCCTGGAGCGCGTCGGGCAGGAGGAGCCGGCCGAAGAGATGCAGGTCGGCCAGGCGGACCTTCGCGCGCCCGGCGACGCCCGCGCCCGGTGCCTCGACGTTGCGGATGCGCCAGAGCGGCAGCGCCCCGACCAGCGTGATCGCCGCGCAGACCAGCAGCGCCACGCGCAGCGCCGGCGTCGCGTTCGGCTCGACGCCGAGCGCGCGCCCGGCGAGCGCCGCGGCGTAGCCGCCGATCGCGCTGCCGAGCGCGCCGACGCCCCAGATCAGGAACGAGTTGATCGAGAAGACGCGCACCCGCCGCTCGGCCGGCACCGCCGCGACGAGCAGCGGGCTGGTAACGCTCCAGTAGACCGTCGAGACGGCGTTCTGGACGATGATGAAGGCCAGCAGCACCGGCAGCGAGCGGGAGAGGGCGACGCCGGCCATCGCCAGCGGCGTGATCGCCGCGCTGACGATGAAGAGCCGCCCGCGCCCGATGCGGTCGGCCAGCATCCCGAGCGGCATGCTGGCGAGCAGCACCGTCACCGCGCCGACGGCGTTGATCCGGCCGATCGCGGCCAGGTCGTAGCCGATGCTGTAGGCGTAGAGAGGGAAGATCAGGTTGTAGAGCGTGAGTTGGAGGCCCTTGACCAGCGTGTAGCCGAGGAGCGTGTTCGCGACCGGGCCGAAACCGAAGCGCGGCCACCGCGCCGCGCCCCACCTATCCGCCTTCGTCTGTCCCGGCGCTGTCGGCGCCGTCCCGACCGCCCCGTCGGGCGCATCGAGCCGCTCCGTTGTCTCCATGCGGCCTATTGTGAACGATCGGCGCGGGTGCGGGCAACTGTACGAGTGGGCAGTCGGGTGAGTCGGCAGTCGGCAGTCGGGAGTGGCGGCTCCCGTCGAGCACCCGGTCAGTGAGCGCAAGCCGGTACTGCCGACTCCCGACTTCCGACTGCCGACTCCGCCCGTGCTACAATCATCGCCGTGCCGCGCGGCGCGGTCGCGCGGCGGACGCCGGGACAGAGGGGCGGGGCGTGCTCAGGCTGACACTCCAGGCGCTCAAGGTCGCGGCCATCGGCGTGACCGCCGTGCTCGTCGTCGTCTTCGCCCAGCGCCTCTTCACCCACTACCTCGACCGCACCGAGAACACCGGCGGTCAGCCGATCCTCTTCACCGTCGCGCCCGACGAGACGTCGGACTCGGTCGCCGCGCGCCTGCACGACCTCGGTCTGATCCGCTCCACCCTCTACTTCAAGGGCAAGATGCGGCTCCGCGGCTCCGACTCGAAACTCAAGGCCGGCAAGTACTCGCTGCACACCGGCATGAGCGTGGATGAGATCCTCGACACGATCACCTCCACCACCGCCAGCGGCTCGCCGGTCGCCTCGCATTACGTCGAGTTCAGGGTGCAGGAGGGCTGGCGCACCGAGCAGGTCGCCCAATTGCTCGTCTCCAAGGGGCTGATCAAGTCGCCGGACGAGTTCTACGCCGCGCTGAAGGACCCTAGCCTGAACCGCTACGACTTCCTGACCTCACGCCCGAGTTGGGCCACGCTGGAGGGCTACCTCTTCCCCGACACCTACCAGGTCCCGCCGGGCACGCCGGCGAAGGACATCGTCGAGCTGATGCTGCAGGACTTCGACGGGCGGGTGCCGGCCGGGATGCGGCAGGACCTGCCGCCCGGCTACAACTTCTACCAGGTGCTGACGATCGCCTCGATCGTGGAGCGCGAGGCCGCGGTCGACTCGGAGCGGCCGATCATCGCCAGCGTCTACTACAACCGGCTCAAGCAGAACCCGCCGATGCCGCTCGACGCCGACCCGACCGTGCAGTACGCCATCGGCCAGCAACCGAACTGGTGGCCGGTGTTGCAGCCGTCCGACCTGAGCAAAGACTCGCAGTACAACACCTACCTGCACCCCGGCCTGCCCCCCGGCCCGATCTGCAACCCCAGCCTGAAATCGATCCAGGCCGCGCTCCACCCGGCCCAGACCGACTACCTCTACTTCGTCGCCAAGGGCGACGGCACCCACGCCTTCGCCCGCACCTACGAAGAGCAGCAGCAGAACATCCAGAGGTACCACCACTGAACCAGTGACGAGTGACGAGTGACGAGTGACGAGTGAGGGCCGAGCGATGAGCGATGAGTGGCCGCACATCGCTGGCGCTGATTGCTGACGGCTGACGACCGTAGGAGTTCGCCCGCATGGCGCACGACGAGACAACGCCCACTCGTCACTCGTCACTCGTCACTCGTCACTCCGTCGTGCCCCTCCTCGGCCACCCGGTCGCGCACAGCCTCTCGCCGGCGTTCCAGGACGCGGCGTTCGCGGCGGCCGGGATCCCGGCGCGCTACGTGCTGTGGGACGTCGCGCCGGGGGAGCTGGCGGCGGCCGTGGCGCGGCTGCGCGAGCCGGGCGTGCTCGGCGCGAACGTGACCGTGCCGCACAAGGAGGCGGTCGTCCCGCTCCTCGACGCGCTGACGCCGCGCGCGGCGCGCGTCGGCGCGGTCAACACGATCGTCAAGCGCGGCGCGGCGCTGGAGGGCGACAACACCGACCTCGACGGCTTCCTGGCCCCCCTGCGCGAGCGCGGCCTGCCGCTGGCCGCGACGCGCGCGGTCCTCCTCGGCGCGGGCGGGGCGGCGCGCGCGGTCGCCGCGGCGCTCCTCGACGCGGGCGCGCCGGCTCTGGCGGTCGCCAACCGCACACCCGCGCGGGCCGTGGCGCTGGCGCGCGACCTCGGCGACGCGCGGGTGTGCGCGCTGGGCCTCGACGACCCGGCGCTGGGCGAGGCATGCGCCGGTGCGGGCCTCCTGGTCAACGCCACGTCGGCCGGCTGGGGCGACGACGCGCCCCCGGCCGCGCTGGCGGCGCTCGACCGCCTGCCGCCCGGCGCGCTCGTCTACGACCTGACCTACCGCGCGACGCCCTTCCTGCGCGCCGCCGCCGCGCGCGGCCTGGCGACGCTCGACGGCCTGCCGATGCTGGTGGAGCAGGGCGCGCTGGCCTGGCGGCGCTGGACCGGGCGCGAGCCCCCGCGCGCGGCGATGCGGGCCGCGGCCGCCGCGGCGGTGGCCGCGCGCGACGCGCATCCCGCGCTCCATTCTGCCCCGCGCGACGGGGAAAAACCGGGGGACGCGCGCGCTTGACAAGGGGCGGGTCGGGGCCTATACTTCAACCGTTCGTCCCTCTGCCGAGGTGGCGGAATAGGCAGACGCGCTAGGTTGAGGGCCTAGTGACCAATCATACGGTCGTAAGGGTTCAAGTCCCTTCCTCGGCACCAGTGACTGGCTGCGCGCCGGCAGCGGCGGCGGCGATCCGCGATGAGATCCGGGCGATTAGCTCAGTTGGTCAGAGCGCCTCGTTTACACCGAGGATGTCGGGAGTTCGAGTCTCTCATCGCCCATCGCGCGCGGCCGATGCATGAGCCGAGGTAGCTCAGTCGGTAGAGCACGTGACTGAAAATCACGGTGTCGCCGGTTCGATCCCGGCCCTCGGCACCACGATCGCAAGGAGAATGAGAGGCCGGCGCTAGGGCGCCGGCCTCTCCGCCCCTCCAGCAACGAGGCAGTAGAGAAACGCACCGACGACCACCCACGACGGGGGGCCGACGCTGCCGCCGGCCCCCTCATCACTCGTCGCTCGTCGCTCATCGCTTCAGTAGTGGATCCAGACGAGCGTGCCGACCGGCGCCCAGTCGTAGAGGGTCTTGGCGAGGTCGACCGGGACGTTGATGCAGCCGTGGCTCGTCGGTGTCCCCCACTCGGCGTCGTAGACCGCGCCGTGGATCGCGAAGCCGCCCGCGAGGAAGTACATCACCCACGGGACGTCCGGCGTGTAGTAGTACCAGGGGTCGACGCCCTGGACGCCGAGCGTCATGTCGGTGATCGGCACCTTGGAGAAGATGCGGTAGGTGCCGGGCGGCGTCTCCCAGCCCTGCTTGCCGCTGCGGACGAGGGTCGTCAGCAGGACTTCGTCGCCGTCGAAGGCGGTCAGGCGCTGCTCGCTCAGGTTCACCTCGATCCACTTGACGCCGGTGAAGAGGTCGGGGCTGTAGTCGGGCGCGTCGCCCTTGCGCGCGGCGGCCGCGGTCGAGACCCCCGCGGCGGCGGCGGCCCAGCGGCCGAGCGCGGCGGGGAGGACCTTGTCGTCGGCGCCGGGGTTCTCCGGATGGTATTCGAGCCGGGCGTGCTCGAAGTACTGCGTCAGGTATTTCTGGCCGTTGTCGGGGTTGACCTCCTGGAAAGGCTCGGAGATCGGCAGGCCGAAGACGAAGACGCCGCCGTGCTCCTCCCAGTACTTCTTGAAGGGCTGGCCGAGCGTGTGCCCGGTCGTCGGGAAGACCGTCAGGTCGTCGCGGTCGGGGCCGATCGCGCCGAGGACGATCGGCGCCAGCGGCTTGAACGGCCACGCCTCGAGTTGCGGGCTCTTGGGGTCGAGCGGCTGCGTCGTGATCTGGATCGGGTCGTCGTCCCGCTGCAGGTAGTCGCCGACGCTCCAGCCGGTGCCGAAGTCGCCCGCGACCTCGTACCACGTCCGGCCCTGGGCGTCCTTGACCGGGCCGGCGACGAGCCGGACGCGCTCGGCGTTGTCGAGCACGCGCACCGCGCCGAACGTCGTGCCCGGCCCGGCGCGCAGGTTCAGGTCGGAGGTCGTCGCCGCGCCGTAGCCGACGGCGAGGCCGGCCTCCCCGCCGCTGTTGGGGCGATACTCCAGGATCGTCTTCTCGAAGTACTGCGCGACCAGGTTCGGGCCGGCCGGGAAGGGCTCGCTGATCGGCAGGCCGAAGACCGCCGCGCCGCCGTTCTCGCGCCAGTAGTAGAGGAGCGGGTCGGCCAGGTTGTGCCCGGTCTGCGGGAAATAGACCTGCGTCGGCACGTCGACCCACGAGGGCATCTCGTGGCCGGGCGGTGCCGCCTCGCCCGCCCGCCCGCCGCTGGCCAGGGCCAGCGCCAGCCCGCACAACACGCCGAGCAGCACGCGCGTCCAGCGCACCGTTGTCCCCCCTTTATTGTCGCCACCTCGCCCTACCCCGGTGTCCGTACACCATGTCCGTATAGTAGCACGCGCGGCGGCGAATGCAAGTGTGAACGCCGAAAATCTGCTATACTTGACGCTGAACGGGAAGGGAGACACCGCCATGGGCAACCTGACCGAGCGCGTCTACCGGAGCGAGGCGGTCGTCCTGCGCCGCCTCGATTTCGGCGAGGCCGACCGCATCCTGACGCTCTACACGCCCGGCTCGGGCAAGCTGCGCGCGGTCGCCAAGGGCGTGCGCAAGCCGGCGAGCAAGCTCGGCGGCCACCTGGAACTCTTCACGCGCGTGAAGCTGCTCCTGGCGCGCGGGCGCAACCTCGACGTCATCACCGGCGCCGAGACGCTCGACCCCTATCGCGGCTTGCGCGACGAGGGCGGCGACGGCGACGCGCTGGAGCGGATCGGCGCGGCCTTCTACCTGGCCGAACTCCTCGACCGCTTCGCCGAGGAGGGGGTCGAGAACCGCGCCGTCTGGGACCTCCTGACGCACGACCTGCGCGCCCTCTCCGACGGCGTCGCCCCGGTGATCGTGGCGCGCCACTTCGAGCTGCGCCTCCTCGGCTACCTCGGCTACCGGCCGAACCTGGCAACCTGCGCCGCCTGCGACCGCCCGCTCGAGCCGGTCGCCAACACCTACAGCGTCGAGGCGGGCGGCGTCCTCTGCCCCGACTGCCGCGCGGAGGACCCGCTGGCCGAGCCGCTGTCGGTCAACGCGCTGAAACTGCTGCGCCTCCTGGAGCGCGACACCCCGGCTGGCGTCGCCCGGCTGCGCATCGGCCCCGACGTGCTGGCCGAGGTCGAGGCCCTCCTGCGCCTCTCCATCCGCCACATCGGCGAGCGCGACCTCGCCTCCCCCGCCGTGCTGCGCAGTTTGCGGGGGTGAGGGTCGCCGGCCGCCGCTGGACGCCCGCCCCGCGACACGCTACGCTTTGCGCGCGGCCGCGGGGGTCGCGAGAGGGGAGGGATCAGCGGTGACGATCGTGGCGCTCGCGGGCGGGGTCGGCGGGGCGAAACTGGCGCAGGGGCTCTATCGCGCCCTGCCGCCGGACACGCTCGCCGTCGTCGGCAACACCGCCGACGATTTCGTCCACTTCGGGCTGCCGATCAGCCCCGACCTCGACACCGTCATGTACACCCTCGCCGACATCGCCAACCCGACGACCGGCTGGGGCGTCGCGGACGACACCTTCCACGCGCTCGACCTGCTCGGGCGCTACGGCGCCGAGACCTGGTTCCGCATCGGCGACCGCGATTTCGCGACGCACGTCCGCCGCGGCGAGCTGCTGCGCGCCGGCCTGACGCTGACCGCGGCGACGGCCAGCCTGGCGGACGGGCTCGGCGTGCGCGCCCGGCTCCTGCCGATGTGCGACGAGCCGGTGACGACGGTCGTGGCGACGCCGGCCGGGGAACTGGCGTTCCAGGACTACTTCGTCCGCCGCCAGCATCAGGACGAGGTCGGCGGCGTCCGCTTCGCCGGGATCGAGCGCGCGACGCTGCCGGCCGGCGTCGCCAGCGCCCTCGCGGCGGCGGAGGCGATCGTCCTCTGCCCGTCCAACCCGGTCGTCAGCCTCGGGCCGATCCTGGCCGTGCCCGGCCTCCGCGACGCCCTGCGCGCCGCGCCGGGGGTGAAGGTGGCGGTCAGCCCGATCGTCGGCGGGCGCGCCCTCAAGGGCCCGGCCGACCGGATGCTCGCAGGGCTGGGGCACGACGTCTCGCCGGCCGGCGTGGCCGCGCTCTACCGCGACTTCCTCGACGGCTTCGTCCTCGACGAGGAGGATCGCGCGCTCGCGCCGCGCGTCGAAGCGCTCGGCCTGCCGGCGCTGGTCGCGCAGACGGTGATGGGCGGCCCCGGGGACCGCGAACGGCTGGCGCGGGAGGTCTTGCAATTCGCGCGCGGCCAGGCCGCGCGCCGCCCCGCTGACTGAACGCGGGCGGAATAGGGGAGGGGCGGTGCGCGTCACCGTGTTGGGCGGGGCGGCCGGGCCGCCGTAGGGGCGGACGCGCTGCGCCGCCCGCGTTGGGGCACCGACCGCGCGGTGAGTGCCGATCGGGCGGCGGGTGCCGGCGTCAAGTGGGCGACCCAGCGGGTCGCCCCTACCGCCCACCACGGCGGCGGCCATCCGGGCACCGCGCGGTGAGGCCAGCGGTCTTCGCGCCCGCGCCTCCTTTAGCCGGAACCGCCCAGCCGCGTCACATTCGTCATTCGTCATTCGTACTTCCGCCACGGGGGTTCTTTGCAGACCATCGCCGTCGTCCCGGTCAAGACGCTCGCGGGCACGAAGAGCCGCCTCGCCGCGGCGCTCGATCCGGGCGAGCGCCGAGCGCTCACGCTCGCCACGCTGCGCGATGTCCTCGCGGCGCTGGACCGCCCGGGGGTCGCCGCGCGCCTCGTCGTCAGCGTCGACCCGGCCGCGCTCGACGCCGCGCGCACGGCGGGGGCGCTGGCGCTGCCGGAGCGCCCCGGGGGCGGCCTCAATGCGGCGCTGGAGCAGGCGCGCGACCGGGAGGAGGTGGGCCGCGCCGACGCGCTACTGGTCGTCCTGGGCGACCTGCCGCTGCTCGCCGGCGCGGACGTGTCGGCACTGCTGGCGCTGGCCGACCGCCCCGGCACGGCCGTCCTGGCGCCCGACCGGCACGAGACCGGCACCAACGCCCTGCTGCTCCGCCCGCCCGCGGCGCTGCCGTTCGCCTTCGGCGCGGGCAGCCTGGCGCGCCACCGCGCGCTGGCGGCGGCGCGCGGGCTCGCCGTGCGCGAGTACCGCGCGCCGGGCACGGCGCTCGACCTCGACACGCCGGACGACCTGGCGCTCCTCGACGCGCTCGGCGGCGTGCGGCCGGGCCTGGCCCCGGCCGGCTCCGCGGCGCCGGCGGGGGAGGGGTGACGCCGATGGGCGCGGCGGGGCGGGGGCGGCCAGTGCGCGCGCTCCTGATCCAGAACCCGGCGGCCGGGCAGGCGGCCTGGGATGCTGAGGTCGCGTCGGCCGCGGCGACGCTGCGCGAGGCGGGCTGGCAGGTTGCGACCCGGCGCACAGCCGGTCCCGGCGACGCGACGGCCTTCGCGCGCGACGCCGTGGCCGACGGGCTCGACGTCGTCGTGGTCGCGGGGGGCGACGGGACGGTCAACGAGGCGCTACAAGGGCTGGCGGGGCAGTGCCGGACGGCGCTGGCCGTCCTGCCGGGCGGCACGGTCAACGTCTGGGCCACCGAGCTCGGCCTCGGCCGCCGCGAGGCCGGCGTCGCGCGCGCCATCGCGACCGGCCGGCGGCGCACGATCGACCTCGGCCGCGTCAACGACCGCTACTTCCTGATGATGGCGAGCGCCGGCTTCGACGCCGAGGCCAACGCCGAGGTCCGCGGCCGGCTGGCGCGGCTGAAACGCCTGGCCGGGCCGTTCGCCTACGTCCTCTCGGCGCTGCGCACGGCGACGCGCTACCGCGGCGCGACGGTCACGCTCGACATCGACGGCGAGGTGATCACCAGCCGGGTGCTGATGCTGGTCGCCGGCAACACGCGGCTCTACGGCGGGATCGCCGAGATCACCTACGAGGCGCGCGCCGACGACGGCCTGCTCGACGTCTGCGTCCTCTGCGGGCGCGGCCCGCTCGACCTCCTGCGCCGCCTCCGCTCGGTCCTGCGCCGCCGCCAAGACGACGACCCGGCGATCATCTACCGCAAGGCGCGCCGCGTCGTCCTCGACCCGGCCCAGCCGCTCCGCGTGCAGGCCGACGGCGAGGACGTCGGGCAGACGCCGGCCACTTTCCGGGTCGTGCCGGACGCGCTGGCGGTGGTCGTCCGCGCCGACACGCCGCCCGGCTTCCTCGGCGCGCCGGAGCGGGAACCGGCCGCGCGGGTGGC
>DASSSV010000482.1:0-2547 GCA_035708265.1 Thermomicrobiales bacterium
CCCGCTCTACGGCAACCCCGCCGCCATCGTATTCGACGCCGACGACCTCGCCGCCGACACCATGCAGCGGATCGCGCGGGAGATGAACCTGCCGGAGACGGTGTTCCTCCTCGCCCCGACGGCGCCGGGGGGCCGACTATCGGGCGCGCATCTTCACGCCCAGGAGCGAGCTGCCCTTCGCGGGGCACCCGGCCATCGCCGCCCACGCCGTGCTGTCGCGCCACCCCGACGGGGCCGGCGCGCGCCTGCTCCGCCAGGAGTGCGGCATCGGCTTGGTGCCCATCGAGGCCCTCGACACCCCCGCCGGCCGCCTGCTGCGCATGACCCAGGCCGCCCCCACCTACCGGGACGCCGGCCTCGCGCGGGCGGTGGTGGCGCGGATGCTCGGCTGCGCGGAGGCCGACCTGGCCGCCACGCCCATCGAGGTCGTCTCTACCGCCGCGCCATGGCTCATCGTGCAACTCACCCGCTTCGCGGCGATCTCCACGCTCGCCCCCGAGCAGGGTCTGATCGTGCGCGAGTGCGCCGCCCTGGGCGCGGGCAGGGTGACGGTCTTCGCCGAGCGCGGCGACGGCGGGCCGATCCGCCTGCGCGTCCGGAGCTTCGCCCCCGGCGAGGGCATCGCCGAGGACCCCGTCTGCGGGTCGGGCAACGGCGCGGTCGCCGCGTACCTCGCCCGCCACCGGCACGGGGCCGAGGCGGCGGGCGGCTACGTGGCGGAGCAGGGGATCGAGCTCGGCCGCGACGGCGACGCGCTGCGCGTCACGATCGGCGGGGCCGCCGTGACCGTGGCCAGCGGGCGACTGCACCTCTGAGGCCCGCGCCGTCGCCCCGGCGCAGTGCTGCAGTCGGCCCCCGCGGGTGTGGGCTCGGCTTGCTGGGCGACAAGGGCGAGTGGGCAGACGACGTCGTGGTCGAGCCGGCGCCGCCTCCCGCCGCCCGCCTGTCCCACCCGGCCCTGGCCGTCCTCTGCTTGTCCCCATCCCCGGGCCGGACTATAGTGTGCGCCAAGCGCGGCCCAGCATCATGGCGCGTGGTGCGAGGTGAGGCGGCGCATGCACCCGAGCGGACGCGGGGAGCAGCGCAGATCCGCCGCCACACAAGGAACGACCATCCCCACCGGCTGAAGGTCGAGGGCTTCCTTACGGGGAGCTGCTGCCGGACGGCGAAGCCCCGCTCAGGGTCGCTCTCCCGACCGCGGCCCGGGTGGCCGGCGCGACGGCGGGCACAGTCGCGCGTTCGCGAGGGGCGATGACTATGGCCGGCCCATTGCTCGAGACTAAACTCGCCGTCCCCCGGCCCCGACGCGCGGCGGTGCCGCGGCCGCGGCTGCGCGAGCGCCTGGAGCGCGGGGCCGAGACGGCGCTGACGCTCGTCTCGGCGCCGGCCGGCTTCGGCAAGACGACGCTGCTGGCCGAGTGGCTGGCCGCCACGCCGGCCGGCGAGCGGGCCGCGGCCTGGCTCGCGCTCGACCCGGGCGACAACGATCCCGCGGCCTTCTGGCCCGCCCTGATCGCCGCGCTGCGCACCGCCGTGCCCGGGGTCGGCGCGGGCGCGCTCGCGCTCCTCGAGGCGCCCCGGCCACCGCCGATCGAAGCGGCCCTCACCGCGCTGCTCAACGAGCTCGGCGCCCTCCCGCGCGACATCGTGCTGGTGCTCGACGATTACCACGCCGTCGACGCCCGCGCCGTGCAGGACGGGATGGCGTTCCTGCTGGAGCACCTCCCCCCGCGGGTGCATCTGGTGCTCGCCAGCCGCGCCGACCCGGCGCTGCCGCTGGCCCGCCTGCGCGCGCGGGGCGAACTCGTCGAGCTGCGCACGGCCGACCTGCGCTTCACGCCCGATGAGGCGGCGGCCTTCCTCAACGACGCGATGGGGCTGGACCTCGTGGCGGCCGACGTGGCGGCCCTGGAGGCGCGGACCGAGGGGTGGATCGCCGCGCTCCAACTGGCGGCGCTCTCGCTGCGGGGGCGGGAGGACGCGGCCGGCTTCATCGCCGGCTTCGCGGGGGACGACCGCTACATCGTCGACTACCTGGTCGAGGAGGTTCTGCGGCGCCAGCCCGACCAGGTCCGCGGGTTCCTGCTGGAAACCGCCATCCTCGACCGGCTGAGCGGCCCCCTGTGCGACGCGGTCACCGGCCAGGACGGTGGCAAGGCCACGCTGGCGGCGCTGGAGCGCGCGAACCTGTTCGTCGTGCCGCTGGACGACAAGCGCCACTGGTACCGCTACCACCAGCTCTTCGCGGACGTGCTCCGCGCGCACCTGCTGGACGAGCGGCCCGGCCGCGTCCCCGACCTGCACCGGCGCGCCAGCGCGTGGCATGAGCGGCGCGACCTGCCGGACGAGGCGATCCGCCACGCGCTGGCCGCCGACGACGCCGAGCGCGCGGCGGACCTCGTTGAGCGGGCGGGGCTGGCCATGTTCCGGGGGCGGAGGCAGGCCGCGGTGCTCGGCTGGCTGCGGGCCCTGCCCGACGAGCTGCTCCGCCGCCGGCCGGTGCTCAGCGTGTGGCATGCCCACGCTTTACTGGCCGGCGGCGGAGCA
>DASSSV010000483.1:0-3616 GCA_035708265.1 Thermomicrobiales bacterium
CCGAGCCCCGGCGAGGCCGGGGGGACCAACGATCCATCCGGGACCAATGGAGACCCGACGGGCGGGCAGGTCGAGGCGTGCGTGCCGAGCCCCGTCGGCGGCGACCTCTGCGCACGCGCGTCGCTGCCGATCCCCAGCCCGGCGCAACTGGCGCAGGCCGCCCTCCAGGCGCTGGTCAACCTGGCCTGGGGGCCGCTCATCGGCGCGCTGATCCGCGGCTTCTACTCGGTCGTCGCCGGCGACGCCTTCGGCGAGGCCAGCCGCCAGATCGCCGGCTTGCTCCTCGGCACGCCGGACCTGCTCGTCGCCAGCGGCGGGATGGAGAACGTGCAGCGCCTGGTCGACGTCTGCCGCGACGCGGCGCTCGCGCTCTGCGTCGCCCTCTTCGCGTTCACGGCGCTGCAGGCGATGCTCGGCAACGTCGTCGCGCCGGCTGGGCTCCTCGGCCGGCTCGTCGCGGTCCTCTTCGCCGTGGGGTTCTACCGCGACCTGGTCCGCTGGCTTCTGCGCGGCGCGGACGCCCTCACGCAGGGCGTCCTGGCGATCGGCCAGGACCGCACGACCGACCTCTTCGCGGCGCTCCTCACCGCGACCGAGCCCTTCTGGATGCTGCTCGGCCTGGTCGGCGCGGTGCTCGTGATCGTCCTCGGCGTCGTGAAGATCCTCGGCCTCGGCTTCCTCCTCTTGACCTACGTGGTCGGGCCGGTGCTGCTGCCGCTGGCGCTCCACCCGCGCGCGGCCGGTTTCGTCGAGGTCTGGGCCGAGCACTTCGTCAAGGCGCTCCTCTGGCCGGCGCTCTGGGCGATCGAGCTGCGCCTCTTCGGCGCGCTGATCGGCGGGCTCGGGCTGGTGAGCGGCGCGAGCGCGACGGCGACGCTGCGCGGCAACGTCGTCGCCGGGCTGGCGACGCTCGCGACGGTCTGGCTGCTCCTGGTCACGCCGTGGGGCATCCACACCAAGCTCACGCTGCGCCAGACGGTCGGCGTGGTGGTGCGCACGGTTGGCGCGGGCGCACTCCTCGCGGCGACAGGCGGCAGCGCGGCCACGATCACGGCCGCGGCGGCGCACGGCCTCCGCAGCCGCCGGGCCGCGCCCACCGCCGAGGCGCACAGCGAGGGACAGTGACGCGGCCGCCGTAATCGCCGCGGGTCAGCGACTGAGGGGGTAAGGAGATGGACGGAAAGTCTGGTACGCGGGACGGCGCGCCCCGCCCCGAAGGGGCCGACGAGACGACGGCCGTCGAGACTGATGTCGGGCGGATGGTGCGCTGCTACGTGCGTCTCCGGATTGGCCTCACGCTGGCGCTCTGCGCCGCCGCGGCGCTGCTCCTCTTGCTGTGCCTGCTCGGCATCCTGGCGGTGGGCGTCGGGTCGGCTCTCGCCGGCTGGCTGAGCGGGCACATCCCCAACCCCTAACGCGGCGAGGTGATCGACGATGGCGCGAGCGAACGCGGGACGAATTGGCCACGGACGCTGGGGACGGCCGGCCGTGCTGCTGGCGCTCCTCGTGCCGGTGCTGGCGGCCGGTATCCTCGCCATCGGTCCGCTCAGTGCGCGGGCGGTCCGCGCAGAGCACGAGGCCGAACTGACGCTAGCCTGGCCGGTCGTCTGGGGCGCCGCCAGCCTCGACGCCTGGCGTGACGCCGCGCGCGAGACGGCGGCGACCGGCCGGGCCGGGGTACCGACGAGCGCCGCGCCCTCCTTCGCCGCCTGGCGCGCCGAGCCGGTGGCCGCCCGCTGGGCGCGCTACACCAGCCCGGACTGGGAACCGGTACGGCGACTGACGCGCACGGCCGGCGTCGCTGTGGCACTGCTGGCCGCGCTCGTCCTCCTGCGGGCGGGCGGCGCGCCGCTGGTCCGCGGGCTCTGGTTCGTCGGGGCGGCCGGCCTCTTCTTCCGCCGCGCCCGGCCGACGACGAGCCACGGCAGCGCGCGCTGGGCGGACGCGGCGGACCTGCGCCGGCTGCGCCCGCGCCCCGGCCGCGCCGACCTGGTCGTCGGCGCCGTGGGCCGCCGGCTCGTCGCCATCTCCGAGGAGCGCCAGTACGAGCACGGGCTGCTGGTCGCGCCCAACGGCGCGGGCAAGACCTCCGGCGTGATCATCCCGAACCTGCTGCGCGAGCCGGGCACCCGCTCCCTCGTCATCGCCGACCCCAAGCGCGAGCTCTTGCGACTGACCTCGCCCGCGCTCCGCGCGGCCTACGGCGACCGCGTCTGGGCGCTCGACTTCCTCGACCCGGCGATCTCGCTCGGCTACAACCCGCTCGCGAGCGTCGTGGATGCGGCCTCGGCCGACCTCTTCGCGCAGACCTGGGTCGCCAACACCGGCACCTCGAAGGAACCCTTCTGGGACAACGCCGCGCGCACGCTGATCGGCGCGGCGGCGCTGCATCTGGTCAGGACCGAGGAGGTGACGCCGCCGCTCGCCGCGTTGGTCGACTTCCTCTGCGGCCAGCCGGCCGAGCTGGTCCGCGCGATCCTGGCGGCGAGCCCGGTGCCGGAGGCGCGGCGGCTGGCCGGCGGCTTCCTGGTCAATCTGGAGAAGAACGACCGCCTGGTCGGCTCGGTCTTCGCCGAGTTGCCGCCGCGCTTCGCCTGCCTCAACCTCGCCGGCGTGCGCCGTGTCACCGCGGTCCACGATCTCGATCTCGCGGATCTGGCCGCGCGCCCCGGCGCGCTCTACCTGCCGCTGGCGCTCGACCACGCGGAGACGCTCGCGCCGCTGACCGCCTGCTTCTTCCGCGACCTCTTCACCACCCTCGCCACGCTGGCGACTGCCCGGCCCGACGGCCGGCTGCCGGTGCCGGTGCTGGCCTACCTCGACGAGTTCGGCACGCTCGGGCGGATCCCGCAGTTCGCCGCACGGATGGCGACGGTGCGCAGCATGCGCCTCGGCCTCTTCCTGGTCGTGCAGAGCCAGGCCCAACTCGTCGCGGCCTACGGCGCGGCGGACGCCGACACCATCCTGGCCAACGCCAACGCCAAGCTCTGCCTGGCCGGCGTCGGGCAGGGGCTCGCCGCCAACGACGCCGCCTTCTTCTCCGCGCTGGCCGGCCGGACGACCGTCCTGTCGCGGCACCGGGGCCGCTCGCGGGAGTTCCGAGCGGTGCTAGCCGGCACGCGGACCGACGCCACGCTGGTCGAGTCGCAGCGCGCGCTGATCACCGCCGACGAGCTGCGGACGCGCGCGGGGCATGTCCTGGTCGTCGCTGGCCAGGAGCACCCGGTGCTGGCCCGCCAGCGCCGCTACTACGACGACCATGCGCTCGTTGCGAAGCTGCCGCCCTCGGGCGCCGACCCGCTGGCCTGGTTCCAGACTTGGCGGGCGCGAGCGCCGCTGCCTTCGCTCGATGACATCCCACTGCCCGGCGAGGCGTGGGATGACCTGCCCGCCGAAGACGGCACGCCTGACGACACGCCCGCGCTGGCCGAGCGGAAGGAGGACGAGCGCTATGTTTTCGACGCGTAGTGCGCGCCGGCTTGACTCGTTTGCGGCGTCGCGACGCGGCGCGTGCGGGCGCGAAGTGCCGGATGGGACGGCTCGTGCTGGTGCGCATGCCGGGCCCCATATCGCTGGCGCGATGCGGTCGGCAAGATAAGGCGCAGCCCGCGCACCC
>DASSSV010000484.1:0-2480 GCA_035708265.1 Thermomicrobiales bacterium
CTCGCCCGCTGGCCGGCGCGCGATCTTGAAGACCGTGCCGGCCAGCGCCGCCTCCCGCGCCTCGGGGGCGGCCGGCAACCATTCCTCGATGCCGGCGAGGAGTTCGGGGACGCCGACGCCGGTGAGCGCCGAGCCGAAGTAGACCGGGACGGCGGCGCCCGCGGCGACCTGCGCCCGCAGCGCCGCGGCGAGGAAGGCCGCGCCCGGCGCGCCGCCCGCGCGCTCGTACTCCTCGATCACGCGCTCGTCGGTCTCGGCCAGGAGGTCGGTCAGGGACTCGCGCCAGGCCGGGCTGTCGCGGTCGCGGGGGACGACGCGCGCCCCCCGGTCGCCGAGCCCGGTCGGGGCGTTCAGCGGCGCGACGCGCAGGTGGAGTTTGCGGCGGATGTCGTCGAGGAGCGCGTCGCCGCGCGCACCGATCCGGTCGATCTTGTTGACGAAGATGAGCAGCGGGAGATTGGCCGCGCGGATCGCGCGCGCCAGCCGCCGCGTCTGCGGCTGCACCCCCTCGACCGCCGAGACGATCAGGACGACGCCGTCGAGCGCGGCGAGCGACCGCGCGACCTCGGCGATGAAGTCGCCGTGGCCGGGGGTATCGATGAGGTTGACGTCGAGCGCGTTCAGGCGGAACGCGGCGACCGCGGCCTTGATCGTGATGCCGCGCGCGCGCTCCAGGTCCAGCGTGTCGGTCTGGGTCGTGCCCGCGTCGACGCTGCCGAGCGCCGCGATGACGCCGGTCTCGTAGAGGATGCGTTCGGTGAGGGTCGTCTTACCGGCGTCGACATGCGCCAGGATCCCGAGGTTGACCGTCGCCATGCAGGGTCCTCCCGTCGAAGAACCGTCGGACTGCTGGGCTCTTCAACGTAGCCTGCATGGGAGTCTCCTCGTGCCTGGCGCGACACCGTCGCGCGCGGACCGCCGATCTCGGGGCGTACCCCCGGATGGCGCGCACCGAACCCGGCGAACCGGGCCATGCACGATTTTACCGGACAGCGCGGCGAGACGCAAGGGCGCCGCGCGGCTTGTGAGACCGGGAGGGCGCGGGCGGTTGAGGTCGCTCCGCCGTTCGGCTATCATGCCGCTCGCTGAAGCCGGGCGCAGGATGAGGAGGGGGGCCGTGAGCGGGCGAGTCACCGCGGTGAGCCGGAGCGCGACGCACACGATGGCCAAGGGCAACGAGGCGGCGATCCGCCTGGTCGAAGGGCTCGGCGTGGACGGCGACGCGCACGCCGGGGTGACGGTCAAGCATCGCTCGCGCGTCGCCCGCGACCCCAGCCAGCCGAACCTGCGCCAGGTCCACCTGATCCACGCCGAACTCCACGACGAGCTGCGCGCGGCCGGGTTCGCCGTCGTCGCGGGGCAGATGGGCGAGAACATCACCACCGTCGGCGTGGACCTGCTCGGCCTGCCGACCGGGACGCGGCTCCACCTGGGGGACGAGGCGGTCATCGAGGTCACCGGCCTGCGCAACCCCTGCGCCCAGCTCGACGGCATCCAGCCGGGGCTGATGGCCGCGACGCTCGACCGCGACGAGCGGGGCCGGCTGGTCCGCAAGGCCGGGGTGATGGGCGTCGTCCTCGCCGGCGGCGAGGTCCGCGCGGGCGACCCGATCGGGGTGGAACTCCCGCCCGAGCCGCACCGGCCGCTGGAGCCGGTCTGACCCCGCTCCCATGCCGGAGTGGTAGGGCGGTAGGGCCGACGCGCGGCGTCGCCCGCGTGGAGATGCCGCCCGCGCGGCGGGTGGCCGATCGCGCGACGTGCCTTACCCGGATTGCGGGCGCCCGCGTCAACCGGGCGACGCCGCGCGGCGCCCCAACGTCAGCCCCGTGCGGGCCGAGGGAGGCTCAGGGCTCGTCGTAGCCGGTGAGTTCGACGTAGCCCTTGCCGGCGATCGGCTGGCCCGCGCGCGTGCCGGCGATCGTCTGCTCGCCCTCCCAGTAGACGTTGCCGGTGCTCGCGCGGGTGTCGAGTTCCTGGTCTTTGAGGACCGGCGTGAAGGTGAGCGTCAGGGCCTGGGCGCGCAGCGTCACCCGCCAGCCGGAGGGGTAGGTGATGCCGGTGTGCGGGCTGGTCCAGTGGTCGAGCACGTCCACCGCGATGTCCCGGCCGGCGATGTGGGTCGTCCGCCCGTCCGGGGCGACGAAGGTGCCGTAGGACGCGACGACGGCGTGCTGGCGGTCGCGCAGGAGGACGAGCATCACGTCGCTGCCGTCGGCGAGCTGGGCACTGAACCAGTCCCAGCCACCCGCGCCGGAGCCGAGGAAGTTCCCCCACTGGTGGTCGAACCAGGCTTCGCCGGTGACGGCCTGCGTCGTGCCGTGGTCGTCGAGCGTGCCGCGGAGGTCCATCCGCGTGCGCGAGTAGTAGTAGGAGCCGCCGCCCGGCCCGAAGTCGACGTAGCCGCCGTCGTGCAGCGCGGGCGGCTTGACGGCGGTGAGGTCGAGCTGGAAGGCGTAGCCCGCGACGCTCGCCGCGACGTG
>DASSSV010000485.1:0-8646 GCA_035708265.1 Thermomicrobiales bacterium
CGCAACGCCATCCGGTCGCAGTTCGCCGAGCGGGCCGCCGAGGCACGGGCGGAGCGCGAGGCGGCCGAGCGCGAGGCGGCCGACGCGACGGAGCGGGCGACAGCGGCTCGCCGAGAGGAGTCGCACGCCGAACGCTGCTCGGACTGGCTGGAGAAGGTCGCCGCCGAGGGCACCTATGCGGAGCCCCGGCCGTCGAGGTTCAGCGTCCGCCGGGCGACGCCCTCGCGGCCGACGCTGGTCGACATCGCCAACCGCGGCGTCGTGGTCCCGCCGCCGCCCGAGCCCGCCCGCCTCCTGCGCGAGGGCGACGTCGTGGCGGCCGGGTCGCTGCGCTTCACCGTCCTCGACACGCCCGGCCACTGGCGCGGCGACATCTCCCTCTACGCGCCCGCCGAGCGCGCCGTCTTCACCGGCGACGCCCTCTTCCGCCGGGCGATCGGCCGCTTCAACCCTGGCTGCGACATCCCGACGCTGCTCCACAGCGTCCGCACCCGCCTGCTGACCCTGCCGGACGAGACCGTCGTCTACCCCGCCCACGGCCGCGCGACGACGATCGGCGACGAGCGCCGCCACAACCGCTCGCTGCGCGACTATCGGGATGACTGACCGGCTACCAGTGTGGCTTGCGCTCGACCAGCGCGCAGGCGTGCGCGACGGTCTTCAGCCCGAGGTCGCGCGCGTGCGCGATGTTCTCGGCCGACTCCGCCCCCGGCTGGAACCAGATCCGCGCGATCCCGGCCGCCGCCGCCTCGTCCGCCACGCCGAGCCCGAGCTTCGGCGGCACCACCACGTCGACCACCCCCGGCGTCTCCGGCAGCGCCGCCAGCGCGGGGTAGCACGGGTCGCCGTCGATCGCCTTGGCGCGCGGGTTGACCGGGTAGACCCGGTAGCCGCTCGCCTTGAGCGCCGTGTAGATGCGGTAGCCCCACTTCGCCGGGCTGGTCGACGCGCCGACCACCGCCCAGACCCGCTCGTTCACGCACTCGTCGATCAGCGCGCGCTGCGTCTGCTCCGGCGCCGTCTCCGCCGTCATCGCGGCCACTCCTCCTCCACGCTCCCGTCTGTCCGCCCGGCGCGGCGCCGGGGGACATCACTCTCGTGGACGCCCACGGCGCCCTGGCCATTCCCGCAGATGCCGGGCCGCGACGCGCGCCGTGCTATGATGGCCGCGCGAGACGGCGGCAACGGCGGCGCGAGGCCGCGGGAAGGAGCGGGCGCGGTGACGGCGGAGACGGCGGCGGGCGCGACGCCCTGGGACGCGACCTTCTACGACCGGCTGAAGGCGAACGGCATCGACTTCGTCGCCTACGTCCCCGATCTCGTCCTGGCGCCGCTCTGCGCCCGGCTGGAGGCCGACGCGGCGGTCACGACCGTCATCGCCACGCGCGAGGAGGAGGCGGTCGGGCTGGTCTGCGGCGCGCACCTGGGGGGCAAGCGCCCGGCGCTCCTCTTGCAGAGCAGCGGCTTCGGCAACACGCTCAACGCCTTCGGCTCGCTGGCGCTGCCCTACCAGGTCCCCTTCCTGCTCGTCATCAGCCCGCGCGGCATCATGAACGAGTTCAACCCGGTCCAGGTGCCGCTCGGCCGCGCCGTCCCGGCGATCCTCGACGCGCTCGGCATCCAGCACTACACGCTGACCGACCCCGCCCGCGCCGGCGAGATCGTCGACCGCACGATCAAGCTGATCTTCTCCACCCGCCAGCCCGCCGCGCTCCTGGTCAGCCCCCTGCTGACCGGCGGGAAGGACGGGTGACGGGGCCGTGGGCCGTAGGGCGTAGGCCGTGGGGCGTGCGTGCTCTGCGGGATAGGTTAGCCCTTCCCCTTCGTAGGGGCCGGCCCCCGTGCCGGCCCTGTTTCCGCTCCCCGAAAACGGCCCACGGCCCACGCCCCACGGCCTACGTCCCCTCGTCGTCCCGCGCCGGGCCGAGCTGGTAGCGGCTGCCGGCAGCGCTGGGTGGCGGGCCCTCCGCGGCAGGCGCGGGCGCGGCGACCTCCCGGCCGTTCTCGGGCGTCGGTGACGCGGGTGTGCCGGGGAAGGTCCAGAACTCGTCGAGCAGCACCTGGGCGACGACGGCCAGCGGCACGGCCAGCAGCGCGCCGAGGATGCCGAGCCACTCCGCCCCGAGGAAGAGCGCGACGACAACGACGAGCGGGTGCAACCCGACGATCTCGCCGACCAGTTTCGGCGCGACGACGTGCGCCTCGACGTTGACCACGATCAGGTACCAGCCGACCGCCACGATGACCAGCCAGAGTTTGCCGGTCGTCGCCGCCAGCACGGCGGCCAGCACGACGGTGACGAAACCGCCGACGTAGGGGATGATCTCCAGCACCCCGCCGACCGTGCCGAGCGTCAGCGCGTAGGGCACGCGGGCGACGAGCAGGCCGATCCCGAAGCAGAAGCCGAAGAAGAAGGCCAGCAGGAGCTGGGCGTGGACCCAGTAGCCGAGCCCGGTGCCGATCCGCTCGAGGATGCCGACCGCGCGCGGGCGCAGCGCGGGCGGGAAGAAGCGCCCGACCACCCGCTCGGCGAAGCGCTCGTCCACGGCCAGGAAGAAGGCGATCACGAAGATCAGCAGGATCGTCACCAGCGCCGAGCCGACCTCGGGCGCGCGCTTGCCCGCCGTGATTGCGATGCTCTGCAGCGGGGCGCCGAGGCTGGCGACGATGTCGTTGATCTGCAGCGGCTGCCCGCTGGTCGTGGGGAGGCGCGCCAGGAGGCCGTCGAGCTGCCGCTCGTAGGTCGGCAGGTTCCGCATCAGCAGGTTGATCTCGTTGACGATCAGCGGCACCAGCAGCGCGATCACGCCCGCCAGCACCAGCAGGATGGCGAGATAGAGGAGGAGGATCGCCAGCGGGCGGGGGATGCGGAACCGGCCGAGCTGCCGCGCCGCGTTGGAGACCGACGCCGCCAGGAGGATGGCGATGAAGAAGACGACGAAAATGTGCGTGGCGTGGATGATGAGCCAGACCAGGCCGAGCCCCACCAGCGCCAGGAGCAGCGCGCGATTGGTGAGGCGGAGCGTGAGCCCCCCGTTCATGCCCGGTCCCCTTGGCGGCCGTCCCGCGCTGTCGCGCTCCATCGCCAGTTTCCCCTCCGCCGCCCCGGCCCGGCGCTCCCGAGTCCTCCCGCCACCAAGCACGCCATATGCCAGCGCATCATACCAGTGACGAGTGAAGGGTGACGAGTAGCGAGTGGGCGCTGAGCGATGAGCGATGAGTGAGCCGGAAGACGGACAGACGGAGGACGGAGGAGCCGCGAGGTGCTCGGCCTTCCTCCGTCCTCCGTCTCCTATCCCCTCGCCCATCGTCACTCGTCACTCGCCTCGCGCATCCCCCATTTGGGGGATGTCTCTCCCCCGGCCGGACGATGGCGCCCTCACCCGATCGTAATGAGCGTTTTCACCCGTCCGCGCGATGAAGACTCGGGGTCGGGCGACTATGCTGGAGACACTGACAACCCGCCGCGAGTGTGCCATGGGCGGCCGCGAGTCTGGGACATCGCGCCGCAGCGCCGTGTAGGGGAGGGAGAACCGTGCAGCCAGCCACGCTCGAACCGCTCGCCATCAACCCCGTGCCCGCCGCCTGCGGCCCGGCGGTCGCGCCGCCCGCCGACGACGCGCTGGTGTTGCGGATCATGCAGGGCGACGTGGACGCCTTCGCCGCGCTGGCCGAGCGCTACAAGCGCCCCGTCTACAACCTGGCCTACCGGATGCTGGGCAACGCGGCCGACGCCGAGGACGCCGCCCAGGAGACCTTCGTCCGCGCCTACACCCGCCTGAACACCTACCAGCCGGGCGGGCGCTTCGGCGCCTGGCTCCTCGCCATCACCTCGCACTGGTGCATCGACTTCCTGCGTCGCCGCCGCACCATCTCGCTCGAAGCGGTGCAGGCGTCGCTGACCCTCCCGAGCACCGGCGACCATCCCGAGGACCTGGCGCTGCGCGCCGAGGGGCGTGACGAGGTGCAGTGCTGGCTCGCGGCGCTGCCGGAGCCCTACCGCCTGGTGCTGGTGCTGCGCTACTGGCACGAACTCTCCTACAACGAGATCAGCGAGGCGATCGGCCAGCCCGTCTCGACGGTGCGGATGCGCCTCTTCCGCGCGCGGCAGTCGCTCGGCAAGGCCAGCGGCCTGGTCCGCCCCACCCCGCCGCCCCTCCCCGTCAGCGCCTGAGCCGGCACTCCGGATCACCCCCGAGTCATCTCACCCACAACCGGCGGGCGGGCCGCGCGGCCCGCCCGCCGGCGCGCGCCCCGCATCCCACTGGTACGCCGCCCCCGACGGTGATAGGGTAGGCGGCGATAGATGAAAGGGGGATCGCGGTGGACCATCTGGTCGGCCGCCTCGACGGCCTCTGCGACGAGCAGCCCTTCACGACCGGCTGGTATCTGCGTGACCTCGGCTCTGGCCGGGAGGCGGACCGCGGCGGCCACGTCGTCGTCCCCTCGGCCAGCACGCGCAAGATCGCCATCCTCGCCGCCGCGCTCCAGGCGGTCCACGTCGGCCGGCTGGCGCTCGACCAGCCGGTGACGATCCAGGAGCGCTACCAGCACAATACCAGCGGCTGCTTCCAGCACCTGCAGCCCGGCTTCACCATCCAACTCCGCGACGCGCTGGTGATGATGATCATCGTCAGCGACAACACCTGCACCGGGACGGTCGCGGACCTCGTCGGGCTCGACGCGGTCAACGCCCTCTGCCGGGCGATCGGGATGCGCGGCACGACCCACCGCCACGGCATCCCGCCGGCCGTCCTGCCGCGCGACCACCCGGTCGACTACACCAACGCCACCACGCCGGCCGACGTCGGCCTCCTCCTGGACCTGCTGCTGCGCGGCGCGGACGATGCGGCCACGGCCGGCCGGCTCGGCAGCACCCCCGCGCTCTGCCGGCTGGCGCTCGACATCCTGAGCTGGCAGAAGCTCAACGCGCGCCTGCCCGCGCTCCTGCCGGTCGGGACGAAGGTGGCGCACAAGACCGGCACTGGCGCGCGCAACTACAACGACGCCGGCATCGTCTACCAGGGCGACCGCCCGCTCTTCATCCTCACCGTCTACACCGACGGCGTGCCGGCCGAGTTGCCGGACGGCACGCCGGGGCCGGCCGCGGCGGGACAACTCATCGCCCGTCTCGGCCGCGCCTGCTGGGACGCCTTGAAATCGTAGGGAGGACGCGATGCAACTCGACACAGCCAGCGAGTTCGGCGCGCGCGTGGCCCGCCGGCTGCGCGAGGAGACGGTCATCTGGCTGACGACCGTCCGTGCCGACGGCCAGCCCCAGCCGAGCCCGGTCTGGTTCCTCTGGGACGGCGCCGGGTTCCTGATCTACAGCCAGCCGGGCAAGCCGAAGGTGCGCAACATCGGGCGCAACCCGCGCGTGGCGCTGCACTTCGACGGCAACGGCCGGGGCGGCGATATCGTCATCTTCGACGGCGAGGCCCGCGTCGCCCCCGACGCGCCGCCCGCCGACCAGGTCCCGGAACTGGTCGAGAAATATCGCCAGGGGATCGCCGGGCTCGGCGGGACGCCCGCGAGTTTCGCCCGGGAGTATTCCGTCGCGATCCGGGTGACGCCGACGAAGGTGCGCGGGTTCTGACGCGGGGGCCGCCGTGCGGATCGAGTTCCTCGGCACGGGCGGCGCGATCACGACGCCGCGCCCCGGCTGCGCCTGCCGCGTCTGCGTCGAGGCCCGCGCGCGCGGCGTGCCCTATAGCCGCGCCGGCCCGAGCCTCTTCGTCCACGGCCCGGACGTCCTGATCGACACGCCGGAGGAGATCAAGGACCAGCTCAACCGCTCGCGGGTGCGCGCCATCGCCGCCTGCTTCTACTCCCACTGGCACCTCGACCACGTCATGGGCCGGCGGGTCTGGGAGGCGCTCAACCAGGACTGGCGGCACTGGCCGCCCGAGCACCGCCGCACCGACGTCTATCTCCCCGAGCAGGTCGGCCGCCACTTCCGGCGCGCGCTCGGCTCGTGGGACCACCTGGCCTTCTTCGAGCGGCAGGGCCTCGTGCGGCTGATCGAGCTGGCCGACGGTGAGACCGTGGCGCTTGGGGGCGTGCGCATCCGGCCCTTCCGGCTGGCGGAGGACTACGTCTACGCTTTCCTCTTCGAGGGCGACGGCCGGCGCGTCCTGATCGCCCCCGACGAGCTCCTCGGCTGGACGCCGCCGGCCTGGGTGCGCGGGGCGAACCTCGCCGTCCTGCCGATGGGCGTCGCGGAGTTCGACCCGCTCACCGGCGAGCGCCGCGTCCCCGCCGACCACCCGGTCCTGCGGGCCGAGGCGACCTTCCAGGATACCCTGGAGATCGTCGCGGCGCTGGGCGCGCGGCGCACGATCCTCACGCACGTCGAGGAGATGGACGGCCTGACGCACGACGACCTCCAGCACCTCTCCCGCCGCCTGCGCGTCGGCGGCGCGGACATCACCTTCGCCCACGACACGCTGCTGGTGGACGTGTAGGCGGCGGGCTCTCGGGCAGCAGGGCGTGGCGGCAGGCGACAGTACGAGCCGCGCCGGTGTTGGTCGCATCGGTCTGAAGAAGCCGCACGCCCGGCACTCGGCCCCGCGGGGGCGGCTTCGCACCCCGCACCGCGCGCCACGCCCCACGCCCCACGGCGTTAGGGGAAATCCCTCGGGGCATGAGGGGAAATCCCTATGACCCGGTAGCCAACAATGCCCGTGTACGGTCGGTAGCAAATGCTCAGCCCCCTGCTATACTGGGCGCGCCAGCGAGAGGAGGCGTCCGGCAGGCGCCGCGTTTGCGGGATGGGTACTCTCCCGCCGTCGACGCGCGCCGGGTGGAATTCGGCAGAGCGGAGAGAGGCCGTCGAGGCGGGCCGGGCACGATCGCGCCACCGTGCGAGTGCGCGCCGCGCGGCTGGGGAGCCGGGGATGGAGAAAGAGCACATCGGCGTCCTCTTGATCGAGGACCACGGGATGGTCCGCGAGGGGCTGAAGCTGATCCTGGAGCGCACGCCGCACATCGAGGTCCGCGGCGAGGCCGCCGCGGGCCTGGACGGCGTGCGCCTGTTCGAGCGCCTGGCGCCCGAGGGCGATGTCGACGTCGTCGTGACCGACCTGGGGCTGCCGGACATCAGCGGGCTGGAGGTGACGCGCCGGGTCAAGTCGGCCTGGCGCGACGCGCGGGTGCTCCTCCTCACGATGCACGAGGACGACGAGCACGTGCGCGGGATGCTCGACACCGGCGCCGACGGCTATCTCCTCAAGCAGTCGGCCGCGGGCGAGCTGGCCGGGGCGATCGAGGTCGTCGCGCGCGGCGAGATCTTCCTCTCGCCGGCCGTCGCCCGCCGGCTGCTGACCCAGGTGCAGCAGGGGCGGGAGCGGGAGCGCTACGCCGGCCTGCTGACCGACCGCGAGCGCGAGGTGCTGGCGCTGGTGGCGGAGGGGGCGACCAGCAAGGAGATCGCCCAGGCGCTCAACCTGAGCACGAAGACGGTCGAGAACCACCGCGCCAACATCCTGGGCAAGCTCGGCGTCACCAACACCGCGGCGGCGATCGGCCTGGCCTATCAGCACGGCCTGATCGCCCAGCCGGAGCCCGCCTGAGCGCGCCCGGCCCTACCTGGCCGCGCTCCCGGCCGCCGTCCCCGGCGCCGGCTGCGTCATTCCCACGGCGGGGCTTGCTGGCCCGGCGGCCGGCGCGCCGAGCGCGCGCAGCACGGGCGGCAGCGCCTGCACCACCTCGAGCTTATCGACGTAGTCGCTCGCGCCCGCGTCGAGGGCCGCCTGACGGTACTCGGCCGCGGCGTTGTTGCTCACCACGACCACCGCGGCCTGCGGCCAGGCGCGCCGCACCTCCCGGATGAACGACAGCCCCTTGCGGTCCGGCAGCTCGATGTCGGTGAAGACCAGGTCGGGGACGCTGGCGGCGATCGCCGCCAGCGCCGCGCCGGCCGTCTCGGCCTCGCCGACGACCGCGTAGCCGCGGTCGAGCAGGCCGAGGTACAGGCGCAGGTAATAGCGGAAGGCCGCGTGTCGATCGACGATGAGGACGCGCGTGCCCATGACTACCTATCTGCCTTCCCGCCACTCGCTCGCGCGGGGCTCCCCGCGGCACCCAGCCCCTGCCCCCAGCATAGCGTCCCGGCCGCCGCGCGCAATGAGCGGCAGTCCCCATCCGCACATCGCAAGAAATCACTAGCGCCGGGACGGGGGAAACCCTCATCTCGCCGGACTGGGTATGGGCATACGGACTCGGCACGCGCCCCGGGCATGACTACTGACCGCTGCGTGGAAGGCTAAAGGTAGCCAGCTTGGCGGACACATCCTTGGATGATGGGCCGCTTGTGCCGCAGCCGCTCCATCGCCCGTCGTCGTTCCCGCCTCAGTTCGGCCAGGTCGTGGCAGCACCCATTACGCAACTCGACCCGCTTGAGATCGTCCCCGATGCCCTCGTCGGCGTTGAGGCCCGGGGCATACCCCGGCAGGTGTTCCAGGTGGCGGCGGCCGGCGGCGTCCTCCCGCAGGAACTGCTTGACCACACGGCTGCGATGAACGGGCGCGCCGTCCCAGATCACCGGCAGCTTGCCGGGGAGATGGCGCAGCAGGTGGCGCAGGAAGCCGACCACCCCCTCGCCGCGCAAGGCCTGCTCCCGCACCAGCTGGAAGAGATGACCGTCCG
>DASSSV010000486.1:0-8740 GCA_035708265.1 Thermomicrobiales bacterium
ACCCAACCGCCCGGAGCCAGCCGCGGCCCCAGGTAGGTCGCCCCGCCCGCGATCAAACTCGCCGCGTTGTAGATCGAACTCGTCTCGTGGATCCCGTCGCCTGGTGTCGCCATCGTCGTCGCCTCCGTCGTCGTCATGGCCGCCATGCTCGTCGCGGCCTACTTGCCTGCCTTGCGCGCGGCGGCGGCCTCCTCGCGCAAGATGCGTTGCCCCAGCGCGGTATGCTGGAGCAGTTCGCGCCGGCGCTCGGCGCTCATCGGCCCATCCGCCCGCTTGGCGCGCTGGCGCCGCCGGTCGCCCTCCTCCTTCGAGATGATGCCGTCATCGACCATGCGCTGGATCATGTCGTCGACTTCCCCGCGCTCGCCCTTCATCGCGGCCGTGCCGCCCTCCGCGGCGAGGATCGCTCGCCCGAGCGGGTCGAGGCTCAGCAGCTCGGCGCGGCGCTCCGCGGACATCTTCGCGGCGCCGCCCTCGCCCGGCGGCGTGGGGGTCGGGTGCCCGCTTGCGGGCGTGCCCCCGCCGAACGTGGCCGGTTCGGGCTTGGGCTGGGGGGTGCGGCGCGGGGGCTGGGGGGCGCCGAACGCGGCCGGGCGCGTCGTGATGCGCTCCAGGTAGCCGCCACCATAGACGCTGACCGTGTTGTTTCCCATGATGCGAACCTCCTGATTTTGCCGACGCCGGCAATCTTCCCGGCGCCGGGAAAATGTCACGCCGCCGGCGGCAGGTCGGGCGCGTCGAGGCCGGCGATGATGCGCCGCAACTCGCCGCTCCGCCGGGTGATGTTCTCCCTACGGGCCTGGATCGGCGCGAAGCCCGCTTGGGCGATGCGATAGGCTTTTTCGCTCTCGTGGTAGGCCGCCAACGCCTCCTGCCGCGCCTTGTCCGCCGCCTCGCAGTCCTGGCGCACGCGGGCCTCCTCGGCGAGCGTCTCGCGGCGCTGGCCGTCGAGGATCTCGATCTCCACCTCTGCCGCCTCGCGCCTGACGCGCGCCAGCAGGGCGGGGATGATCTGCCGGTGGGCCAGCGCGAGCGTCACGCCCTCGGCGTCGCCGGCCGCGCTGGCGTCGGCCAGCCGCTTCGCGACCGCGCCCGACTCCGCCTCCAGCTCGGCCACGCGCGCCCTGAGCCGCGCCAGGCGCGCGGTCGGCGTCTCGGCGGCCGCCGCGCCCGGTCGTTCCGCCGTCTTGCTTGCCATGATCGCTCCCTTCACTCGGCGAGGCCCGCGCGGGCCTCGAACCACTCGCGACCGCGCTCGCGCCGGGGCGCGTCGCGGGCGTAGTCCAGCGCCAGGCGCCGCTCCTGGGCTTTGAGGAGCGCCGCCTCCGCCTCGCGGTGGTCGGTCTCGGCCGCGGCGAACGCCACGAAGGCGGCCTCGCGCCGCTCCCACGCGGCCTCCATCCGGTCGCGCAAGGCGCACTCTTCGAGCATCGCCGCGGCGTAGTCGTCGGTCGTCATCCCGTCGCCCCTCCTCATGGCCGCGCCATCCCGCCCGTGTACGCCTGGTACTTGACGCCGAAGGCCGACACGAGCGAGGGGGTGAGGTCCACCCAGCCGCTATTCGGGTCGGCCCCGGCCGGCAGCTGCACGATCGTCGCGTCCGGCCCGGTCGGCGCGACGCCGACGTTCCAGCGCGTGTTGCAGGTGTAGTACGAGCCGTCGGCCGCCAGCAGGCCGGCGGTGACGCCCGGCTCGGTGTTGTAGGACGGGAAGGCGGCGCCGGGCTGGCCGTAGAGCTGCGCCCAGGTGGCCCCGCCGTCCTGGCTGCGGTAGAGGCCGCCGTTCGCGGCGTTGAGCTGCTCGAAGGCGAGGATCTCGCCCGACGACTGGCGCTGGAGCGTCGGCCAGTAGAGATTGGCCGTCAGGCCCGCCGCGCCCGCCGTGGCCGTCCCCGGCGCGGCCAGCGAGAAGGTGAAGAAGGTGTGGCCGTCGTAGATCGGCTCGTAGAGGGCGGTCGCGCCGTCGGCGAGCGCGACCAGCGCGGCCGAGTTGTTGAGCGCCGCGCCGTCGCCCTGGCCGAAGTGCTGCGGGAAGGTCGCGCCGCCGTCGGTGCTGGCCCAGATCGCCCCGTTGTAGCCCGGCCACTTCACCGCGACGCGCGCGCTGTTCGTCGGGCTCACCGCGACCGCCTGGAGGGTGAACTGGTTGTAGTCGGGCGCGGGCGAGGGCTGCCAGCCGAGCGTCGTCCAGGTGGCGCCCCAGTCGGTCGTCTTGGCGATATTCAGCCCGGCGTTGACGACGGCGTAGCCCGTGCCGTCATTCGCGATGTCGAGCCCCTTGACCCCGGTGGGGCTGAGGAGCGTCCAGGTCTTGCCGCCGTCGGCCGAGCGGTAGAGGTTCTGCGCGGCGCCGAAGGACGCGGTGAGGCCGCCGGCGTTGGTCAGCAGCGTGAAGTGATAGTTGCCGAGCTTCAGCAGCGGGCGGGTCCACATCGAGCCGTTGGACCCGCCGCCCCAGGTGCCGTTCACGTCGCCGGCCGGGTGGTGGGACTGGAGATGCCAGCCCGCGGCGTCGAGCAGGAGGATCACGGAGTTGGCCGCGCTGGTGTCGTTGATGGGATGGGCGGACACGAGGAGCGCGCCCGTGGCCCCGAACGGCGGGCGCAGCCGGCCGAAGCCGATCATCTTGCCCACCTGGGGGCTGGTGAGGGCCTTCCACGTCAGGATGGATTGAAACTCATTCGGCGACTTGAAGAGTGCCTTATCCGCGGCCCCGTAGATCACGCCCGGAAAAGCCCCGTCCCGGATGATGTGGCGCGGCGGGCCTAATGCGGCATTGGGATAGACGGCGCTGGTGAAATTGCCGCTCACGTCGGCGTCCGCGACCCAGGCGGAGCCCACCGCGCCGCTGCTATCCAGCGTGGTCATGTACAGACGATCGAGGTAGACCCCGAGCGAGAGGCCGGTGACGTTGATCGGTTTCGCCGACGCCGGCGTGACGTCAAGGGCGACGAGTTGCTCGACTTCTTCCACGCGCGATGGTTCGCCGGTCGGTCCCGTGCCGGCGAACCCGACCCAGTGCTGCCCGAAACCGCTCGCCAGGCGCGTCGCCTCCAGTGCCGTGGTGGGGTGGCTATAGGTGCTCTGCCAAGTCGCCCCGCTGTCGTAGGAATGCCAGGAGCGATTGCCGGCCGTGGCGGTGACATCCCCGCGCGCGAACGGGGACTCGGTGATCTGCGTTACGCCGTCCGGGCCGAGCGCGCTACTCGGGACGCCGCCCATCGCGCTCCAGGTTGTCGCATCATCGACGCTGAGATAGACCTGGCCGCCGCTGCCGGCCGCGTAGCAGCGCTTGGTGAACACCCCGTCTTGATCGTAGGAGATCCAGGCGGCCGTGATCCCTTTGCCTGTGAGCGTCGCGGAGGCGGACATGGCGGTGCTGCCCGCGCCGCCGGTGGAGACGAGCGAGACTTTGTAGAGGTCGCCGGTCGCGGTCCACGCGAGCTGATAGGCCGGGTTCGCCTCCGCGCAGCAACCCACGGCGGAGACGCCGGCCGAGCCCCAGGTCTTGCCGCCGTCCGGCGAATAGACCAGATCGGCGGCGATCGCGGCCCAGATGTCGCGCGTGTTGGCCCCGGAGACGGCCAAACTGCCGACGGGGACGGTGGTGGTGCCGGCCGCGCCGGTGTCATCCAGCACGGTCAAGGTGACGGTCGCGGTGCTCGGGATGGCGCCGGTGTACTGCGCCGTGGCGGTCGCCCCGCTCGGGCCGGTCGCGCTGGGGGTGACGGGACTGCCGCTCCAGAGGTAGGAGACGACGGTCCCCATCGGCGCGTAGGAGGCCGTACCGTCGAGGAAGGCCAGCATCAGTTGCGTGCCGTCGGCCAGCGTCTCGGACTCCAGTTGCACGTTGCAGACCGCCACGGGCGGCTGGTGGGGGTTGTAGCCGTCCACCGCGTAGGCGTGGAACACCGTGAGGGTGGTCTCTAACTTGTGGCCGCTGCTCCGGTGCTGCACCTGCATCACCCAGAAGCGATCTGAGGCGCTGTACCCGAGCGCCGGCGCATTGACCGAGGCGGTCATGGCGGGCCGGATATCCGCCCTGAGGCGGCCGAGCTGGATGCTGGTCTCTTCCCGCAGGCGGTTCAATTCGTTGAGTTTGCGCAGGGCGACGGCATCGCACGCGCTGGCGGTCTCCAGCAGGGTCGAAGACCAGGTGTAGACCTGATCGCTCTTGATGTAGGGGCTGGTGCCGCGCTCGGTCGCGGTCGGCGTGAAGGGGATCCCCGTGGTGCCGGTCAGATTCGCGATCCCGCTCACCGTCACGACGTTGTCGACGTAGCGCCGGCTGCGGCTCCTGGTGCCTTTGATCAGGTCGGCGCCTTGCGTGAGGGTCACGCCCGCATTCGCCCCGGGGACGCCGATGGTGGGGACGCGATGTACCAGCCCGTCGGGCCCGTCGAAGGTCTTGTAGCCCGTGGCCTCGTCGAGCTCTTGGATGAGCTGCCAGGCCGCTTGATTCACGCCGAGGCGCACGGGCTGGATCGTCCCGAAGACCTGGCCGCTGTCCTGAATCGCGACCGCGGTGATGTTGTAGAGGGAGAGGAGGGCCGTGACGATCTGCCCGTCCGTCATGTTCGCGTAGGCGGCGGCGTAGTCGGTGGGATTGCCGCCCGCCGTGTCGGGGGGTTGCTGGGCGCTGGGGTCGACGTGGCCGGTGGCTTTCTGCGTGCGGGCGAGGACACCGGAGCACCTGATCGTCAGGCGCTGGGGCCAGTAGTCGACCCCGTCGTCGTCTACTTCGCCCGCGAAGCAAGGTTGCAGGACGCCGCCGTAGCCCGCCCAGATCTCGACGCGATCGCCCTCGTTGACCGGGCCTTCCCGGATGTCGAGATCCGCGGTCGCGGTGCTCGCGTAGGCGACATAGCCCGCGGTGGCGTCCCAGTCGAGGAGCCGGCGGGGGACGCCGTTGACGCGGATCTGCTGACTGGGGATGTACGACAAAAGCGCCATGTACCCACCTGCTGCGTCGAGCACTGGGCACAGGGGCCACGGGCTTCTTTGTGGAATTCGGTTCCGCGATCAGTCTACCACCGGCACGCCCGATCAGTCGGCACGTCAATCTCGCCGGTCTTCGCCGCTCCATCCCCCGCCCACACTGGGCGAGGCGGTGACGGGTTGTGACGGGTTTGGACCATTTACCGTTACTTCCTCCCGCGTAAAGGATTTTACGGGCGAGACTTACGGACTAAGGCCAAAACCCGTCACCACCTTTCACGCTAGGTGCCCATTTTCCGCCGTATACCTACGTATTCCCGCCCCCACTTGCGGTGACGGGTTTGGAATTTCCGCGCGAGCAGTCGGCCGAACATGGTACGGGTCAGCTTGTCGGGCGCTCGCCCCGCCCACGACTCATACGCCGCGTAGATGTCGCTGGCGGCGATGCTGGCGCCATCCTCGATCACACACCGTTCCGCGAGGAATTCGCGTAGCGAGTCCGAGTCGCGCCGGTACTCCTCCGTGGACTCGCTGACCACATCGGGCGGTGTGAGCCCCTCGCGCTGCCATGCCAGACAGCCGGCGACGACCCATGCGAGAATGCCGGCCGCCTCACCCTGTAGCGTGGCCTCCAGGCTCTTGTCTTCGCGCTCGCCCTCGAATCGGGCGAGGAATGGGATGAGGCGCACGCGCCGCCAGAACGCATAGGAATCGTCGCGCACGATCGGCTTGTGGTTGAACGCCAGCCAATATTTCCCGACGGGGCGAAAGCTGAAATTACGGCCATAGAGCTGCCGAGCCGTCACCTCATCGTCGCCCGTCAGCGCCTTGATACGCGCCTCATTGAAGCGCCGACCGTCGGTCGTCTCGCTCGCCATGACGAAGCGGCGCCCCACCAGATCCGCGATATCATTCGTCGCCCCATTACCCCGCTCGTCATGCTCCAGCGCGGCGAACCGCATCGTATGGGCGTAGTCGCCGAGCACGTATCGGAGCGCGCGGAAGAGCGTCCCTTTCCCGTTCGCGCCGTCCCCGAAGGGCATAAACAGCACTTGCTCGCTCGTGTCGCCGGTGGCGCTGTAGCCGACGCAACGCCGCAACCAGCCGATGAGCTCGGGGTGCGTCGGGAATACCTCGGCCAGGAACCGCTCCCAGCGGGGCGCGCGGGCGTCCGGGTCGTAGGCGACCCGGCATTGCATGGTGACCTTGTCCTCTCGGCGCCCCTCGCGCAGTTCGCCGGTCCTGAGGTCGACAACGCCATTCGGAACACCCAGCAGGAATGGGTCGGCATCCCACCCCTCGCCGCTGTCGAGGATCGGCCGCTCGTACCGCGCCAGCGCGATCATGGCCTCACGCCCCTTTCGCGACATACTGGCGAGCGCCCACCGGGACGCTTTCATCTGGTCGCTCTTGTCCAGCAGGTCTACCGCCGCCTTGTACCGGGCGATCGCGGTGCGCTTGGCGAGCACTTGTACGCGCGACTCGGCGTCGCGTTTCCATCGGTGCCGGTTCCACGCTAGCCATTCCTTGCGCTTCTGGTCGTAGCGGAGATTCTTTCCGAAGAGCGCGGCCAGCGCGTCGGCATTGCCGCTGTCGGTGTGGCTGTAGCCGTTGAGATTCGGCCTGGTAGATTCCGGCTCGGCTTGCGGCGTCGGCTCTTCCGATTCGGCCTCCGCCGCCTGCTCTTCGTGCTCGTCGTCGTACCCGTTCGTTGCAAAGCGGGTGGGTTCGCCGGGCGCATACGTACCCGCGTAGTGCGCCATGCTCCGCACTTCGGCCTCGTCTAACGGCGGCTGGCAACGCTCCGCGTTCTCGGCGAGGAGCGCTGCCAGGATCGCGGGCGCGCTCATCCCTCGCTTCCGCATCGTGCCCGCCAGGCTCATTAGCGTACGATGGCGCAGCCCCGCGGGGATGGGCTCATCCTCGCCTATGTCGGCGTGGGAGTGTCCGTTGGCGCGCCCGCTCGCGCGCTCCTCATGCTGACCCACGATCGGCAAGCGCGCCAGCAGCCAGTCGGGCGCGGGGAGCGGGTCGAGGTCGTCGGGGGTGAAGCCGATCTCCCAGGCGTACGTGGCGCCGTTGGGATGGGTCGAGCCGGCCCCGAGCACGTAGGAGTTGGGCGGCAGTTTGACGTCGATGCCGGGGGCGAGGTCGTGGGAGGTCTTGGCGAACTGCACGTCGGCGGGGACGGTGAAGTAGTGATGCTCGCCATTGCCCGTGATGACGGTCCACGTCCGCAGCCAGGTCTCGCCGTGGAGGCGGCGCAGCTCGTCCAGCGAGTCGAAGCCACCATTGCGCCGGTCGATGTCGATCACCAGGCGGTGCTTCAGCACCCAGCCGATGTTCGCGTCCGCCCAGCGCGTCCACCACCGCCGGAGTTTTGCCGGGTCTGTGGTGGCGTCCTTTAGCCCGTGCTCCAGCTCCTTGTGGTAAAAGCGGGGATGCTTCCCGACGTAGGGGCAATTGACCTTCTCGCAGGAACAGCGCCCGCCCGGCAGCGGCGTATGCAGCGGGACCACCGGATCGCCGAGGGCGGCGAGGGCGAGCGCGTGGTCGATCTTTGCCCGCGTCGCCGTCATGACACACCGTCCGGGCTCGGGGGGCGCAGGGCGAAGACCATATCCGGGTACCATCGCTTCAGGCGTATGAGGATCGTCAACCCCGCATCGCCGGAGACCCGGAGCAGCGTCGCCTCGCCGTCGTCGCGATAGGTCCGCCACTCACGTTGCGGGAGGCGTTCGAGCAGGGCGTCGAGGCGCGGTGTCGCGGGGACTTTGATTAAGAAATCTCCGCCCGGCAGGCGGAGCGCCACCGGAGTCGACGGGATCTTGTAGCGGGTGATGTGGTGTGACATAATTGGAGCGCTCCACGAGCGCGCCGTCGCCGCCAAGTTGCCCACTCGGGCGGCCAGCGCGCGCCTCATTTCAGAGACGCGACACGCGCTCGGGCCGCTCGGCGACGACCACCGGCTTGTCCTTCGTCTCGGACTGGGGTGCGGGCCGGGGATCCTGGCGCGGGGTCAGCAATACGCGCCGGTACACGTCGCTCAAGAGGGTGCGGCGTGCCTCTGTGGTGAGCTTGCGGGTGGTCAATTTGCTATCCTTCCTTCGGCGGTTGCCCTTTCGGGGGCGCCGTCGAGCGTGGCGCCGGTTCGGGGGCGTTCGTGGTGGTTCGGCCCCGCGCCGGCGTTTTCTCTAGTTCCTCGCCAGATCCCGCGTATGCGCCCCGACGATCGCACCCCCCGCTGGTGCCGCATCCGCGACGTGCAACCGCAGCTCCTCCTCCCGGACAAGATGCCTGATGACTTCCGCCACCGAGCAATCGCGACGGAAGGCCGCCTCGCGGAGCACGCGCCATTCCCGCGTGCTGACACGGGCGCCGACCATATGCAGCCCCTCGTCACGCTTCATCGGCCCGTCACCTCCTCCGGGAAAAGAGAAAGCCCAGACTCGGCACCCCCGTGGGTGCTAAACGAGTCTGGGCCTTCGTGCGTGGCTCTGTGCGCCTTCGGTGCTTCTATGCCCTCGGCCGCTTCTGTGCCTTTATAAGCTGGCCCCTATTTATTTTGCTATATTGTAAACTACCGGCCGCTCGCCGTCAAGCGCGGCGGCGCGTACCTACGCCGACTAGTCGGCCGCCTCCTGGCGGTCGGCGTCAGTCCACCGGAGGATAGTCCCGGTATTGTGGGCGGCAGATCCTCACCTACTTCAAGCCGGCCTACCAGCTCGGCATGACCGCCACGCCGAAGCGCGCCGACAACCAGGCGACCTACCGCTACTTCGGCGCGCCGGTCTACCAGTACA
>DASSSV010000487.1:0-11638 GCA_035708265.1 Thermomicrobiales bacterium
AAGGGCTCTACCGCGCCTCGCTCTTGAGCCAGGACTTCGTCCAGGCCGGGCTCGGCCCCGAAGAGATCATCGCCATCCACTTCGAGTCCGTCGACGCGCTCCTGGGTCGCCTGCCGCTCCGACGCCAGGTGCATGCCTTCGGCGACGCCCACCAGTTCCTCCTCGAAGTCATGATCGCCTACGGCGTCAAGTACCGCGAGTATCTCGACCTGCGCCTGCGCGAGACGATCCGCGAGGCCGAGGAGCGGGCCAGTGTCGAGCGCCAGCACGCCCTGGAGGCCGACCAGGCCAGGCAGCGCAACGACGAGATCCTGGGCATGATCGCCCACGAGCTGCGCACGCCGCTCACCGCCGTCAAGAGTTCGCTCGACCTGGCGGAGCGCTCGCTGGCGCGCGGCCAGACCGAACGGCTCCCGCCGCTGCTGGGGGTGGCCCGCGAGGCGCTCGGCCGCCTGTCGCGCCTGACCGCGAACCTGGTCCACGCGACCAAGGACCAGCCGCCGATGCTCGACCGCGGGCCGCAGGACGTGGCGGAGCTGATGCGACAAGCCTGCCTCTGGGCGCAGGCGGCGGCGACGGCCAAGGGCGTCGCATTGCACATGGAGCCCGGGCCGGCGCGCCTCTACGTGCCCGGCAACGCCGACGCCCTGCTGAGTGTCTTCGGCAACCTCCTCTCCAACGCCATCCGCTACACGCCGGGCGGCGGCACGGTGACGGCGCGCTACGGGCTCGACGGCGACTCGGTCTGGGCCGTCGTGACCGACACCGGCATCGGGATGACGCCGGAGGTGCAGGCGCGCGTCTTCGACAAGTTCTACCGCGCGCCGGAAGCGCGGCAGCACGAGCAGCAGGGGCTCGGGCTCGGGCTGACCCTCGTACAGCAACTGGTCACCGCCCACGAGGGGCGGCTGGAAGTCGAGAGCACGCCGGGAGCGGGGAGCGCCTTCCGCGTGCTGCTGCCCTTGCTGGCGGGGGAGCCGTCGGCGCCGGAGGGGGACGATGTCGGAGAGCCGTAGCCATCAGCAACTGGAGAGCACGCTCGCCCGGCAAGAGACGGAGCTGGCCGAGCAGCGGCGCACGATCACCGAGCTGGAGACGCCGGTGATCCAGGTCTGGGACGGCATTCTCGCGCTGCCGATCGTCGGCAGCCTCGACACCGCCCGCACCCAGACGATGAACGAGGCGCTGCTGGAGAAGGTCGTCGCGACCGGCTCGGAGGTCGTGATCCTCGACATCACCGCCGTCCCGGTCGTCGACACCGCGGTCGCCCGCCACCTGCTCGAGACGGTGACCGCCGCCCGCCTGCTCGGCGCCGAGGTGCTGAGCGTCGGCCTCTCGGCGCACACGGCGATGACGCTGGTCCACCTCGGTGTCGACCTGGCCGGCGTGACGACCCGCACGACGATGGCGAAGGGGCTGGAGCTGGCCTTCGCCCGCCTGGGGCTGGAGGTCATCTCGCGGCGCACCGTCGCGGCGGACGGGGTCGGGGACATCTAGATGGCGCGCGTGCCGATCATCCGCTTCGGGGATACGCTGGTCGCCACCGTGCAGGAGGCGCTGCAGGATCGCGACGCCCTGGCGCTGCAGGCTGAGCTGGCGGAGGAGTTGGAGCGGACGGGCGCCCGCGGCGTCCTGCTCGACGTCTCAGTTGTCGAGACGGTCGACTCCTTCCTGGGCCGCCTGTTGAGCGACATCGCGACGGGTGCGCGGCTCCTGGGGGCGCAGACGGTCGTCGTCGGGATCCAGCCGGCCGTCGCGATCACGCTGGTGGAACTCGGGCTGGAGTTGAAGGGTGTGCGCACCGCGCTGACGCCCGAGAAGGGCCTGGCCCTGCTGCGGCGTCCGGCTTCGCCGAACGGGGGCCGGCGTGGCCGATGAAGAGGTGGTGCCGATCGCGGGCGAAGACTCGATCATCGCCGCCCGCCAGCGGGCGCGCGAGGTCGCGCGCGGCCTCGGCTTCGGCGCCGTGGATCAGAGCCGCATCGCCACCGCCGTCTCCGAGCTGACCCGCAACGTCGTCCGCTACGCCACGAGCGGCCGCGGCGAGATGGCCGTCCGCACGCTGCCGCCCGGCCCGACCCGCGGGATCGGCCTGGAGATCGTCGTCCGCGACGAGGGCCCAGGCATCCCCGACGTCGACTACGCGCTGCGCGAGGGGACCAGCACGGGCGGCGGGCTCGGGCTGGGCCTGCCGGGCACCCGGCGGCTGATGGACGAGATGCGGATCGACACCGGGCCCGACCGGGGCACCGTCGTCACGATCCGCAAGTGGCGACGCTGACATGGCCGGCGAGACCCGGCTAGCGGTGCGCGGCCAGGCCGACGTGGAGCGCGCCCGGCGCGAGGCCCGCGCGCTGGCCGGCGCCCTCGGCTTCCCCACGGTCGCGACCGAGGAACTGGTGCTGGCCGTCTCCGAGCTGGCGACGAACCTGGTCCGCCACGCCCGCGACGGCGCGCTCACCCTGCGCGCCCTATCCAGCTTGGCCGGGGTCGAGGTGGAGAGCCGCGACGCCGGCCCCGGCATCGCCGATGTCGCGGCGGCGCTGCGCGACGGCTACAGCACGGCCGGCGGCCTCGGCGGCGGCCTGGGCGGCGTGCGCCGCCTGATGGACGACTTCGAGGTCGCGACCGGCCCGGCCGGCACGCGGATCGTGGCGCGCAAATGGCCCACCCGCCCCTCCTGATCGCCGCCGCGAGCCGGCCCTACCCCGGTGAGACGGAGAACGGCGACGCCTGGACCGTCGAGTGGCAGGCCGGCGGCTGCCGCGTGGCCCTCATCGACGGGCTGGGCCACGGCCCGGCGGCCGCCGCGGCGGCGCGTGCCGCCGTCGCCACCCTGGCCGCCCGTCCCGATGCGCCCCCCGACGAGGCGCTGCGGCTCTGCCACGAGGCCCTTCGCACGACCCGCGGCGCCGCCATCTCGATCGTCCGGGTCGCCGCCGACCGGCTGACCTTCGCCGGCGCCGGCAACGTCGACGCCTTGCTGTGGCAGGCGGACCACGGCCGACGCCTGCTGCCGGCCCGCGGGATCGTCGGTGCGGTCCTGCCGACCCTGCGCCCGGTCGCACTGGACCTCGCTCCAGGCTGGCTCCTGCTCCTGCACACCGACGGCGTCAGCGCCCGCCTCGACTTCGAGGCACTCGTCCCCACCGCCCGCGACCCGCAAGATCTGGCCGACACCGCGCTGGCGGCGTGGGCCCGCGCGACTGACGACGCGACGGTGCTGGTGGCGCGCCCGGCACCCGAGCACGGCCGCGGGACAAGAGGAGGGCCCGCGGTTGAGCGCCGCGAGCCCGGATCGGAAGGAAGTGTTGAGGAAAAGAGAGGAATTAAGAGGAGTTGTAGGGGATAGTGGAACCCTGTTCCTTCGCCGCCTCTTTCGTACCTCCTCTTCCATCCCGACCGGTCCCCGGCGGCACAGCCATACCGCGGCGGTTCACAATCGAGTCATCGGGACGGCACCCGAACGCCGTCGGAGCCAGTTTTCCACTGTCGCTGAGTACAGCAAGTCGCGTGCCATCAGCCGAGAGAGGGACGATCACCGCAGAGGCGCAGAGGGCACAGAGAGAGCGAGGAGAGACGACGAACGAAGGACAAATGACGAGGTAGGGAATGCGGATCCAGTTGCCGCGACTATTAATTCGTACTTCGTCGTTCGTCCCTCGTACTTCTTTCGTCCTCTCCTTCGTCCTCCGCGCCCTCTGCGCCTCTGCGGTGAACGTCCCCGCGGGCGGTCAGGTTTCGCCGAGGTAGGCTTTGCGGACCATCTCGTTTTGCTGGAGGTTGGCGGCGCTGTCGTGGAGCACGATCGCGCCGGTCTGGAGCACGTAGCCGCGCGTCGAGACCTCCAGCGCCTTGAGCGCGTTCTGCTCGACCAGCAGGATCGTCGTCCCCTGCGCGTTGATCTCCTGGATGATGGCGAAGATCTGGTCCACCAGGACCGGCGAGAGGCCCATCGAGGGCTCGTCGAGCAGCAGGATTGCCGGCCGGGCCATCAACGCGCGCCCCATCGCCAGCTTCTGCTGCTCGCCGCCGCTGAGCGTCCCGGCCTTCTGCGCCAGCCGCTCGCGCAAGCGCGGGAAGAGGTGCAGCGTGCGCTCCAGGTCCGCCTTGACCCCTGGCCCCGCCTTGCGCGCGAACGCGCCAAGGTCCAGATTCTCCCGCACGCTCATCCGCGGGAAGATCTTGCGCCCCTCCGGCGACTGCGAGACGCCGAGCGCGACGATCCGGTGCGCCGGCAGCCCGCTGATGCGCCGGCCGGCGAGGCGGATCTCGCCCCGCCGCGGCTGCAGGAGCCCGGAGATCGTCTTGAGCGTCGTCGTCTTCCCCGCCCCGTTCGAGCCGATCAGGCAGACGACTTCGCCCTGCTCGACGTCCAGCGAGACGCCCTTCAGCGCGTGGATGTTGCCGTAGTACGAGTGGACGTCGTCCAGTTCCAGCAGAGCCATCGGTCCCCGCGAGAGGACTCAGGACTCAGGACTCAGTAGCGGCGGCATCACGCATACCGGGTGCCACACGGGAGAACGGAATGCCCCCCAACCTCAGCCCACCTAGTCCTGAGTCCTGAGTCCTGAGTCCTCCGTCCCGGCCGCGCCGCGGCCGAGGTACGCCTCGATCACCTGCGGGTTGTGCTGGATCTCGTGCGGCGTGCCCTCGGCGATCTTGGTGCCGTGGTCCAGCACGCTCACCCGCTCCGAGATGCCCATCACGACCTGCATGTCGTGCTCGATCAGCAGGATCGTCAGGTGGAGTTCGTCGCGCAGCCGGCGGATCAGGCGCGTCAGTTGCAGCGTCTCCTGCGGGTTCATCCCCGCGGTCGGCTCGTCCAGCAGCAGCAGGCGCGGCTCGGTCGCCAGCGCCCGCGCGATCTCCAGCCGCCGCTGGTCGCCGTAGGGCAGGTTCTTGGCGTACTCGCGGTCGCGGCCGACCAGCCCGACGAAGCGGAGCAACTCGCGCGCCCGCTCGCGCGCCTGGCGCTCCTCGGCCTGCACGCGCGGCGGGCGGAAGATCGCGCCGATCGGCCCGGCCTTCATCCGCGCGTGGTGGCCGACCAGCACGTTCTCCAGCACCGTCATGTTGGCGAAGAGGCGGATATTCTGGAAGGTGCGGGCGATGCCGCGCGCGACCACCTGGTCCGGCCGGCAGCCCGTGAGATCCTGTCCAGCGAAGGCGAGCGTGCCCGAGGTCGGCGCGTAGAGGCCGGTAATGATATTGAAGAAGGTTGTCTTGCCGGCGCCGTTCGGGCCGATCAGCGAGACGATCGCGCCGGCCGGGATCGTGAAGTCGACCTCGGAGACCGCGGTCAGGCCGCCGAAGCGCTTGGTCACGCGCCGCGCGTCGAGCAGCGCCTCCGTCGTGTCAATCGCCGCCGGCGCCGGCTCTCGCGCCCCCAGCGCCATCAGTCGCCCCCCGCGTTGTCGCTCGCGCCGTAGAGCGTCTGCCGCTCCGCGCCGGCGATGTCGGCCGTCTCGGGGCGCAGTTCCTCCTTGCGTCGCGCGCTCGGGACCAGGCCCTCGGGTCGCAACCGCATCATCAGGACCAGCGCCAGCCCGAAGATGAGCAACTTCTTGTCGGCCAGGTCGACGTGGGAGAGGAAGGTGAGGTGCGTGGACGAGGCGGCGCGGTCGAGCCAGTTGTTGGCGTTGGGGGCGAGGAAGAAGTTGAAGAAGCCCATCAGGTAGCCGCCGAGGATCACGCCCCAGATGTTGCCGAGCCCGCCGACGATCACCATCGAGAGGACGATGATCGAGACGCTGAAGTCGAATTGCGAGGGGTCGACGACCTGGAGGATCGAGGCGAAGATCGAGCCGGAGAAGCCGGAGAAGGAGGCGCCGAGCCCGAAGGCCAGGAGTTTGGTTTGCACCAGGTTGATGCCCATGAAGGAGGCGGCGACCTCGTCCTCGCGCATCGCCATCCAGGCGCGGCCGAGGCGCGAGTCGCGCAGCCGGCCGACCAGGAAGATCGAGAGGAGGCCGATCAGGAGGATCAGCCAGTACCAGGTCGCCTGCCCCGTGTTGACCTCGCGCCCGGCCACGGTCAGGTGGACGCCGGGGAGGGGATCGCCGACGTGGTAGCCGCCGAAGAGGATCGGCTTGGCGATCGGGTTCATCCCCTTGGTGCCCTTGGTCCACTTGTCGAGGTTGATGAAGAAGCGCGGCACGATCTCGCCGAAGGCGAGGGTGACGATCGCCAGGTAGTCGCCGCGCAGCCGCAGCGTCGGCGCGCCGAGGAGCACGCCGAAGAGGGCGGCGACCGCCACGCTGACGACCATCGCCACCCAGAAGGGCGCGCTGACGCCGGCCTGGACGAGCGGGCTCTGCGGCGAGGTGAGGAAGGCCGCGGTGTAGGCGCCGATGGCGAAGAAGGCGACGTAGCCGAGGTCGAGCAGCCCGGCGAAGCCGACGACGATGTTGAGCCCGAGCGCCAGGATGACGAAGAGGGAGATCTCCATCACCGGCAGCATCGTCTGCGCGTCGAGCCACTGGTCCACGGCCGGGTGGACGAAGGGGTAGAGGGCGATCAGCGCGACCACGCCCGCGAAGACGAGGCGCTGCCGCCGCACGGGCGGCGCCGTCGGCGCCTCCGCGACCGCCCCGGCCGGTAACCCAACCTGCACCTGGCTCATCGGCCTCCCGTTCCCGCGCTACGCCTTCTCCGCGACCTCCTCGCCCATGAGGCCGCTCGGGCGGAAGATCAGGGTGAGGATCAGGGCCGCGAAGATGACGACGATCGTCCACTTCTGGTCGAGGCCGGTCAGCGCCGAGAGGACCGGCAGGTGCTGCAGGCTGGGGAAGATCGCGGCGAAGCCGAGGTCGCTGATCGAGGCGACCAGCCCGATCAGGAAGCCGCCGATCGCCGCGCCGCGCACGTTGCCGATGCCGCCGAGCACCGCCGCGGTGAAGGCGATCAGCCCGTTGCGGAACCCCTGCAGATACCAGACCTGCAGCGTGTAGAGGCCGTAGATCAGGCCGGCCGCGCCGGCCAGCGCCCCGCCGAGCAGGAAGGTCAGCGAGATCGTCAGGTCGATGTTGATGCCCATCAGCGCGGCGGCCTCGCGATCCTGCGCGGTCGCGCGCATCGCCCGGCCGAGTTTGGTGCGCTGGATGAAGGCGGCCAGGCCGAGCATCAGCGGCACCGCGACGCCGATCGCCATCAGGTCCTTCGTGGTGAAGGAGACCTTGTCCGTCAGGTGCAGCCACTTGTCGAGGATGTTGACGTTCGGCACCAGGTCGGGGAAGTCCTGCGGCACGCTGCCTTTCCAGAGCTGCCCCAGGTTGATCAGCGTGAAGGAGACCCCGATCGCCGAGATCAGCGGGGCCAGGCGCGGCGCGCGCCGCAGCGGCCGGTAGGCCAGCCGCTCGATCGCCACGTTCAGCACCGCGCAGAAGACCATCGCCGCCAGCAGTACCCCCACGACCAGCAGCACCAGCGGGATGCCATGGACCGCGAGCGCGCCGCGCCCGCCGCGCGCCGTCTTGGTATAGGCCAGGTTCACCAGGAGGGTCAGCGAGACGAACGAGCCCATCATGAAGAGGTCGCCGTGCGCGAAGTTGATCAGCTCGATGATCCCGTAGACCAGCGTGTAGCCCAGGGCGACCAGGGCGAGCACCGCGCCGTTCGCCAGCCCCCAGAGGATCGCCTGGATCAGATTCGTCGCGTCCATCGCACCCCAGCGGGAAGTACGAAGTACGAGGTACGAGGTACGAATTAAGGGCGGGCGTCCGTCGTCAATTCGTACTTCGTACCTCGTCCCTCGTACTTCACTTCGGCGCTTCGACCGTCTTGACGAAGACGAACTTGCCGCCCTTGGCCTGGTTGATGCTCATCGCGGTCAGGGTGGTGTCGCCGGTGTCGGTGAAGCTCCACTTGCCGAGCACGCCGTCCCAGTCCTTCGTCGCCATCAGCGCCTGGCGGATCGCGGTGTGGTCCTTCTTGCCGGCGCGCTTGATCGCGTCGATCACGACCGAGGCGGCCTCGTAGCCGTAGGCGGCGTACGCCTGCGGCTCGATCTTGTACTTGGCCTTGTAGTTCTGGTACCACTGGGCGCCCTTGCCCTGGAGCTGCTGCGGCGGCAGGCCGCCGAAACTGAAGTAAGTGCCCTCGGCCGCGTCGCCGGCGGCGTCGAGGAAGCCCTGCTCGAAGATGCCGTCGGGCCCCATCATCTTGAAGTCGCTGCCGAGCACCGCGCGCAGGTCCTTCCAGAGCTTGCCGGCGTTGTTGCCGGTGATGCCGCCGAAATAGACCATGTCCGCGCCGGCCGTCTTGATCTTCTGCGCCAGCGAGCGGTAGTCGGTGGCGCTCTTGTCGATCCCCTCGGTGCCGACCGGGGTCATGCCGAGCTTCTTGGCGGTGTCGGCGAAGACCAGGGCGATGCCGTGGCCGTAGAGCTCGGTGTCGTCGAGGACGTACGGCTTCTTGACGCCGAGGCTCTGGACGAAGTTGGCGGCGACCGCGCCCTGGAGGTCGTCGGTCGGGATCACGCGGCAGAAGGTGCGCGTGCCGCTCGGGTAGTAGACGTCCGGCTCGTTCTGCTCGACCACCCCGGCGATCTTCTTGGTCAGGCCCGGGTAGGTGTTGGCCGGGCTGATCTGCACCAGGTCGGCCTTGTTGGTGATCGGGATCGAGACCTTCGCCGCGCCCGAGTTGAACGTGGCGATGTAGACCATCGCGTCGGGGTCGGAGACGACCTTGTTGGCGTTGGCCGCCTCGACCGTGCCGTCCCACTCGCCGCTCTTCGCCGGCGAGCCGTCGTCGAGGCTCTCGCTGTTGCCGTAGACGAGCGTGAAGTTGCCGGCCTTGTAACTCGCCTCTTCGAGCGCCATCGTGATCGAGTTGGTGATGCTGGCGATCTGGTCCTTGCTGGCGCCGTTGATCGGGAAACTGGAGTAGATCTTGATCGTCCCGCCCGCGCCGCCCGCCGCCGGCGACCCGCCGGCGACCGCCGTCGCGGCGGCCTGCACCGTCGGCGCGACCTGGCTCGCCGCGGCGTTGACCGTCGGCGCCACGCTCGTCGCGGCCGCGGCCACCGTCGGCGCCGCCCCGGAGGCGGTCGTCGCGGCGGCGTTGACGGTCGGCGCGAGGCTCGTCGCCGCGGCCTGCGCCGTCGGCACCGCGTTCGTCGCCGTGGAAGCCGCCCCGCAGGCGGCCAGGAACGCCCCGATCGCCGAGGCGGAGACCCCGAGCAGGGCCGCCCGCGCGATGAACTGGCGGCGCGAGACGCGACCCTCGCGGACACCCCGCATCAGCTCCTGCAACTGCTCCTGCGACATGCTGCCTCCCACCTGGTCTCCCAATCCCTCACGTCACCCGCCGGCCGGGCCGTGCCCGCGCACGGTCCCACGCACCGGCATGACCGCCCCGTCCCGGCGACGCGCGTGCCGCGCAGGGAGTACCCTCGCCCCGCGCGCGTCGGCTACCCGATGTGCGTACCCGCCACCCTTCCCACTGGCCGAGGTTCGGTCGTGAGCGGCGCTGCTCCCACCGTTTCGATTACGAGACTCTTGAAGGCCGCCGGGATACCGGCGCGCGCAGTCTAGCACGGCCCCCCGGTGAGGGTCAATGGGACCTTCAGGGGCAGCGCGTCGGGGCGCCCGGCGTTACCCACCGTGCGCGTGCGGCGACGGGACGTCGAGCGCCGGATTGGCGTCGAAGAAGCCGGCCGGCTGCAACAGGAACCCGGCATGCTGCACCGGCATCACCGGCCAGTCCTCCAGCCGGACCGGGTGGTGCGAGCCGAGCGTGTACCAGAGGACGATGTCGGTGTCGGCGATCGGGCGGTCGGCGGCGGTCCAGGCGGGCAGGCCCGCGCCGCCGGGGTGCTGGTTCGGGTAGTCGCCGGCCGCGTGCCGCTCGTCCTGGCGATACGGCGTGACCCAGAGGTGCCGGGTGATGAAGCCGGCCCGCGCGGTGACGCTCGCCTCCGGCCGGGCGAACGGCAGCACGTTCCCCTTCGGCACGAGCTGGTAGGCGACCGGTTCGCCGACGGCGTTGCGGACGCCGTGGTTGACGACCTTCCAGGTGCGCCCGACGAGCGGGTCGATCACCTGCCGCGCCTCGGCCTCGGTCCGCAGCAGCGTGGACCTGGCGAAGAAGGCGTTGCCGTGCGGGTTCTCCGGGCCGGGCGGCACGGCCTCGGCGTGGACCTCGTAGACGGCGTTGGTCGGGCCGTCGACGTCGAGGTCGAGGCGCAGGTTGAAGAAGTGCTGGTGGATCGGCGCGTAGAGGCCGTCCGGCGTGAGGCGCTGGCCGTAGGGGGTCGTCGCGCCGGGCGGCAGCGCGCCGGTCGAGACGATGCCGGTCAACTTTACCTCGAACTCGATCGTGCCGTCCTGGTAGAAGTACCAGTAGAAGCCGTACTCGTAGTTGCCGACCGTCGAGACCGACGAGACGACCAGGCGGCGCGAGCGGCGCACCTCGGCCTGGCCGGTGCGGAAGTCGGTGTGCTTCCAGAGGAGGCCGTGGTCCTCCTCGTGCAGGCAGATCGCGTTGCGCAGGACGACCGGCTCGCCGCGCGCGTCGGCGAACGCGGCGTCGAAGTAGTGGATCGCGCCGAGGCAGTCGCAGCCGAGTTCGAGCGAATTGGCCAGCGCGCCGATGTGGTACTCGCCGGCGTCGAAGGCGTTCTTGCGCCACTGGGCCGGGGAGGGGTCGCCATAGGGAACGACCATCTCCGACACCGCGGCGCGGTAGAGGATCGGGCGGACCCGCCCGCCGTCCTCGTAGCCGACGGTGTGCAACACCAGCCCCTCGCGCGGGGTGAAGCCGACGCGCAGGCGCCACTTCTGCCAGCGCACCTCGCGGCCCGCCACCGCGAAACTCGTCCCCTCGGGCTGGCCGATCTCCAGCGGCTTCAGGCCGTCGCGCGCCGGCCCGGCCCACTCGGGCGCGTACTCGCCGGGCGTGCGCGGCACCGGCACGACGCCGTAGTCCTCGACCCGCACGACCCGCTGCGCGGCGAGGTCCACGACGATGACGAGGTTGTCGAGCGGGTGGGCATAGCCGTTGCCGCCAGGGCGGTCGCGCACCCAGGCGAGCGCGCGCACGAGGCGCCGGCCGCGCTCGGTCTCGTCGCCGTAGTAGCCGGCCGACCAGGGATCCACCATGACGAGGTCGGGGTCCGCGATGCCGCGCTTCGCCAGCGCCGCCCGGAAGTCGGGGTCGGCCTTGACCGCCGCCTCGCACTCGAAGAACTCGTCGAGGACGATCGGCGGCTGCACGTCCGGCACTAAGCGCCAGGAGCGCACGGCCTCGTCGGCCAGCGAGACGACCGCCTCGTACGTCGCGCCGTCCGCCCGGTCGTAGACGATCGCGAACGCCTCACGCGGGAGGGAGCCGCTGTCGGCCAGGCCCAGCACCGCCTCCTTCGGCGGCTCGTGGAGGGCGATGTCCATGAACCGCGTCATCGGGCCGAGCCCGCGCGCGGCGCGGAGGATCCGCGCGGTCGCGGCGATCTCGGCCGGGGTCAGCGGGTCGAGCGGGTGCCGGCTGGTATCGCTAGCCATCTCTCCGACCTCCTTCTCATAGACGGTAGACGATAGACGGTAGACGGTAGAAGGGGTGGCCACCAACCGCCGTCAGGTGATCGAGCACCGCAATCCCGCTCGCAACCCCTATCGTCTATCGTCTATCGTCTATCGTC
>DASSSV010000488.1:0-14667 GCA_035708265.1 Thermomicrobiales bacterium
AGCCCCGAGGCGCTGGAGCGGCGCGTCCGCGCGCTGGAGGCGTGCGGCTGCGGGCTCGGCTGGATCGAGGGGGATGTCGGGCACGGGGCGGCCTACCGGTTCGCGGACCCCGACGGGCATCTGATGGAGATCTACTACGAGTCGGAGAAGTACCGCCCGGGAGAGGGGTTCGTCTCGACGCTGAAGAACCAGCCGCAGCGCTACCTCGCGCGCGGCGTCGCCGCGCAGCGCCTCGACCACGTCAACCTGATGTGTGCCGACGTGACGCCGAACAAGGAGTTCATGCAGCGCGAGCTGGGCTTCAAGTTGCGCGAGCACATCGTCCTCGACAACGGCGTCGAGGCCGGCGCCTGGATCAGCGTCACCCCGCTCGTCCACGACATCGCCTACACGCGCGACTTCACCGGCACGCGCGGGCGGCTGCACCACGTCGCCTTCTGGGTCAGCAACCGCGAGGATGTGCTGCGCGCGGCCGACATCCTGACCGAGCAGCGCGTCTTCATCGAGACCGGGCCGGCCAAGCACGCGATCACGCAGGCGTTCTTCCTCTACCTCTATGAGCCGGGCGGCAACCGCGTCGAGCTCTTCTCGGGCGGTTACCTCATCTTCGCGCCCGACTGGGAGCCGGTGCGCTGGAGCGAGACCGAGCGCGGCACTGGCGTCTACTGGGGCGGCGCGCTGCCGGAGAGTTTCAAGACCTACGGCACGCCGGCCGTCGAGGTCCCCGCCGCCACGCTCGCGGCCGCGGCCGCCACGCCGACCTTCGACCCGCAGTAGCCCCGCGACGGCCGGTGCCGCCGCGCGGCCGATATCGAGGGCGGCTGCACCGGGCGGTGTGCGCCCGGTGCGACCTCTTCCCGCGCTCCCGGGGGCCGGTGTGCGACCAGTGGTCGGCGCGGGCGATCAGCCAGATCCTCGGGCGCTGAGCGGCGCGGCCGGTCCCCCGGCCGGCCGCTGTCGGCCGGCCCAGGCGAGTTCGCTCGCCTCGTTCAGCACCGGCTGCCGGGTCGCCGCCAGCCGCTCCAGCAGGGCCGCGGCCTCGGCGGGTGCGTCGTGGCGGGCCAGTTCGGCCTGGAGGCGGCGGGCGTTCGCGCGGAAGGCGCCGTCGGCCAGCACGCGGCGCACCGCCTTGCGCAGCCGCGCCTCGGGCGGGTGGTTCGTCTTCAGGTCGAGCCCGGCGCCCGCGTAGGCGACCCGGTTGCCGACCTCCGGCTTGTCCTCAGTCGTCCCGGCGCAGACGAGCGGCACGCCGTTCGCCAGCGCGATCGTCGCGCCGCCGTAGCCGCCGTTCGTCACCATCGCGGCGACGTGCGGCAAGAGTTCGGTGAAGGGGATGAAGCGGGCGACGCGCGCGTTGTCCGGCAGCGGCCCTTCCAGGTCCTTGCCGCCGGTCGTCGCCACGACCAGGACCTCCTCGCCGGCCAGCGCCCGCAGGGTCGGCAGGAGCAGTTCGGTCGGGTCGGTCGCCACCGTCCCCTGCGTCACCAGCACGACCGGGCGGGTCGCGCCGGTCACGTCGTCCCACCAGGGCGGTGGGCTGAAGCCGCCGGCCGGCCGGGGCAGCAGCGCACCGATGAAATGGACACTCGGGGGAAGATCGCCGCGCGGGTACTCGAAGCCCGGCACCGAGGGCTGCAGGTAGAGCATCGGCGAGACGAACGGCGCGAAGTGCTCCGGCTCAAGGCCGACCCGCCGGAAGGTCGCGGCCAGGAAGGCGTTGACGTCGCGGAAGACGACCCGGTTCGCCAGGGTGTAGAGCAGCCGGGTCCGCAGCCGGCCGAGCGGCGAGTAGGCCGGCAGCGCCCCCAGCCCGAAGGGTGGTACGTCCCGGCTCGGCAGTCCCAGCACGCTGATGTTGAAGACCGCCCAGGCGGGGAGTTCGCCCTGGCGGTAGAGGATCTTGGCCCCGATGAAGCCGGGGTCGGAGAGGACGACGTCGGCGGGCCGCTCGGCCAGGATCGCCCGCAGGTCCTGCGCCTGCTCCGGGGCCGGCGCGATGAAGACGCGCTGGAAGTCGAACTTGATCTGGTCGAGCCCCTTGAGTCGCGAGCGGCCGGGGAAGGCCGCGTCGTAGTCCGCGTCGTCGTAGTCGTAGGCGGCGCGCATCGGCTCGAACGCCGCCCCGACCACCTCCGCCCGGGCGCGGAACTTCTGGCCGGTGTAGCAGCGGACCTCGTGGCCGCGCGCGACGAGCGCGCGGGCGATCTCCAGCGCGGGGACGATGTGCCCGGTGATCGGGTGGGTGCAGATCAGCACGCGGACCATCGCGGCTCCTCCGGCGAGCGATGAGTGATGAGTGACGAGTGACGAGTGACGAGTCGCCCCGCGGATTACTCGCGGGCTCAATCGTCTGCCGGCGCGTCCCGGCGCTGGGTGTCAGTCAGCGCGTCGGGGCGGTAGAAGCGGTCGTAGACGTACTCGCAGTCGGCGATCGTCGCGGCGATAGCCTCGTCGGGGTAGCGCGGGATGCCGACCTGCACCGCGCCGCCGTCGCGCCAGGCGGCCACCGCCCCCGCTGGCACGTCGCCGGGCGTGTAGGGCAACTCGGCCAGCACCGGGCCGGTGACGCCGTAGGCGGCGAAGGCCAGCGTGGCCTCCTCCTCGACCGTCAGCGGCCGCGGCGGGCGAGGGACGGCGACGCTCTCCATGACGACTCCTCTACGGCCCGGACGCTCACCCCGCCGCGGAGGCCAGGCCGAGCTGCTGCATGAGGGCGAGGTTGTCGAAGAGGACGCGCTGCTCGGCGATCCGGCCGTCGCGCACGGTGAAGAAGTTGACGGCGCCGATCTCAATCTCCCGGCCGGTCGGGGGGAGGCCCATGAACTCGCCGCGATTCGCGCCCCGCACGGTGATCCGCGCCGCCACCCGGTCCCTCTCGGCGACCAGGTCCTCGACGGTGTGCGTAATGCCGGGGAAGGCCGCGTGGAACCCGCCGACGAACTGGGCCAGCCCCGCCCGGTCGAGCAGGCCGGGGTTGCCCGGGACGTGGCAGGCGTAGCCGGCGGCGAGGATCTCCCCGGCCGCGCCGGGGTTGGTGTTGTCGGCCAGGTCGCGGAAGTAGCGGCGGACGACGTCCTTGTTCGCCTCGGTGGACACGGTACGCCTCCTCACATCGACGGTCCCGGCCACGCCCGGCCGGGGCCGCGCCCCGCACGGCGGCGCGGCGCCTCATCGGGCGTCCCCTCGGCTTGCTGGTCGTCACGGAGCCGGCGGCGGTAGGCGACCAGCCGGCGCCACTCCGCCGCCGTGAAGCCGGGCCAGGGGCACCATTCCTCGTCCACGACCAGCCAGGGTGCCTCGTCGCCGTAGGGCGATGGCGCGGCGCCGGCGGGGTTGCTCGTGCGCTCGTCGTCTCCCGTGGGCTCCATCGGTCGCCTCCCGGCGCTCGTGGGGCCGCCGCGGGGCGGCTCGCGCGCCCCGGCGGCGGCCCCGCGACCCGGCGCCCGCCCTACGACACCGCGTCGGCGGCGGGGATCACGCCGAGTTGCTGCATCATGCCGAGGGCGTCGAAGTAGAGGCGGGCGCGGCGCACCTTGCCGCCCTCGATCTCGAGCACCTGGCAGAAGGGCACCTCCACCCGGCGCCCGGTCGGCGGGATGTCGCCCGCCGGGCTCGGCAGCGGGCCGGTCTGGGTGCCCCGGCCGACGAACTCCAGCGTCGCCCCCCGCTCGCCGCCGAGCGCGTAGGTCGTCTCGACCGTGCTGTCGGGGAAGGCGCCGGCCCAGCCCGCCAGGAATTGCCGGGCGCCCTCCGGGCCGCGGAAGGTCTGGCCCGTGGCGACGTTGACCCACTCGGCATCGGGCGCGGTCAGTTCGGCGGCGCGGTCGAAGTCGCGCGCGTTGTAGGCGTCGTTGATGGCGCGGGCGAGCGCGGCGTTCTCCTCGGCGGACATGGCTCCCTCCTTCTTGTTGGGCCCGCGCCTCCGCGGCGCGGGCGCGCTGCACCGGCCCCCCGGCCGGCGCGCTACATCGCGACCTCGTACTGCTCGACGGTCGGCTGCCCGACGAGGAGGTCACGGATGGCGGCGACGCGCTCCGGGAAACCCTGCTGCCCGGCCGCCAGGTCCGCCTCGCTGGCGTAGTGGACGATCACGACGGTCTTGCCCGTCGCCCGGTCCACATAGAGGTGGAGCGCCTGGAAGCCGGCCTGCTGCGCGATCTGGGGTGCGACCCGCTCGCGCCAGGCGTTCGTCGCCTCGTCGACGCGGTCCTGCCGCAACTGTCCGGTGACGATCCGCGCGTACATCGACGCCTCCTTTCGCGCGGGCGCGACGGTCGTTCCCGCCGCCCGTCCCGCCGCGTCGCCCTGCTGCCTCGATGCTCGCAGCCTACACCGGCCGCCGGCCCGTCTCCAGACCAATGGCTGCTCATTTCCTGCTCAGTTTTCGGCCGGGCGGGGCTGGACGCCCGCGCCGAGCGCTGATATCCTCCGGGCCGGCGAACGGCCGTGGCAACGAGCACAAGGAGCATCAGCAGATGGCAGGACCCGTCGACACGCACCGCCAGGCAGACACCGCGCGGCCCGAGGATCACGTCCGCACCGCCTCGCGGCCGAGCGAACTGAAGATCACCGACGTCCGCACCGCGACGGTCGGCTGGGGGCACTGGCGTTTCCCGCTCGTCCGCATCGACACCAACCAGGGCCTCAGCGGCTACGGCGAGGTGCGCGACGGCGCCAGCAAGACCTACGCGCTCTCCCTGAAGCGCCGCCTCCTCGGCGAGAACCCCTGCAACGTGGACCGCGTCTTCCGCAAGATCAAGCAGTACGGCCACCACGGTCGGCAGGGCGGCGGCGTCTGCGGCATCGAGATGGCCCTCATGGACCTGGCCGGCAAGGCCTACGGCGTGCCCGCCTACGTGCTCGCGGGCGGCAAGTTCCGCGACCGCATCCGCATGTACTGCGACACGCCGAACGAGCCGACCGGTGAAGCGATGGGCCACCGGCTCAAGGAGCGCATCGCGCGCGGCTTCACGATGCTGAAGATGGACCTCGGCGTGCAGCAGCTCGTCGGCGTCGAGGGCGCGCTCAGTTGGCCCGCCGGGATGCTCGCGGGCGACCCGGGCGATGAGGCCGAGGTCCACGCCAACGCCAGGGACCGGATGCACCCCTTCACTCACGTCCGCCTGACCCCGAAGGGGATCGACCTCCTGCGCGAGTACGTCGCGGAGGTCCGCGCGGTCGTCGGCGACGCGGCGCCGATCGCCGCCGACCACTTCGGCCACATCGGTGTGGACGACTGCCTGCGGCTCGGCCAGGTCCTCGAACCCTACAACCTGGCCTGGCTGGAGGACCTGGTGCCCTGGCAGTTCACCGACCAGTGGGTGCGCATCGAGCGCGCGCTGACCACGCCGGTCTGCACCGGCGAGGACATCTACCTGAAGGAGAACTTCCGGCCGCTCCTCGAGGCCCGCGCGGTCGACATCATCCACCCCGACCTCGCGACCAGCGGCGGCATCCTGGAGACGAAGAAGATCGGCGATCTGGCGCAGGACTACGGCGTCAGCATGGCCATGCACATGGCCGGGACGCCGGTGAGCACGATGGCGAGCGTCCATTGCGCCGCGGCAACCGAGAACTTCATCGCCCTGGAGCACCACTTCTCGACGGTGCCCTTCTGGGACGACTTCATCGTCGGCGTGCCGAAGCCGATCATCCAGGATGGCTACATCCCCGTCCCGGAGGCGCCCGGCCTCGGCTTCGACATCAACCCCGACGCGATCGAGGAACATCTCGCGCCGGAGGATCGGGGCTTCTTCGAGCCGACGCCCGAGTGGGACGACGCCGGGCGCATCAACGACCGTCTGTGGTCCTGAGCGCGCGACAGGGAGCGGTCAGCGGCACCGCTCCGTCTCAAGGCATATGAGAGAGGGGAGACGATGATCGAGACACCGGACATCCAGCGCCCGCCGAAGGAACTCCTCGAAGGGCTGGCGAAGATCGGCAGCGCGACCGCCACCGGCGAGTTGAGTCGCCTCGGCATCCGCGACCCGCAGATCCACGGCCCGGTCTCCTGGACGCCGGGCAAGGCGGTGGTCGGCCCCGCGCTGACCCTCCAGTTCATGCCCAAGCGCGAGGACGTCTATGGGGTGGACGAGTACTCCGACCCCGAGCGCCAGCTCCACCGCCACGTCCTCTACCACACCCAGCCCGGCGACATCGTGGTCGTCGACGCGCGCGGCGACATGGCCAGCGGCGTCTTCGGCGAGATGATGCTGACCTACTTCAAGGGGCGCGGCGGCGCCGGCGTGGTGATCGACGGCTGCATCCGCGACTACCCGAAGGCGAAGGACCTCGGGCTCGGGCTGTGGCTGCGCGGCGTCACGCCGAACTTCCACACCCAGACGGGGATCTTCCCCTTCGCCGTCAACGTGCCGGTCGCCTGCGGCGACACGCTGGTCTTCCCCGGCGACATCATCGTCGCCGACGACGACGGCGTGGTGGTCGTGCCGGCCAAACTGGCGCCGGAGTTGCTGCGCAAGGCCAGCGAGCACGCCGAGTGGGAGGACTTCTCGAGGCTGCGGCTCTCCGAGGGCGGCGACCTGCGCAAGTACTACCCGCTCTCGCCCGAGGCCCGCGCCGAGTACGAAGCCTGGCGCGACGCGCAGAAGCAGCAGTAGAGCTGCCGCGCGGGCTGGGACGTTCGCGTCATCCCAGCCCGCGCCGGCGGGTTCGCGATTCAGGGCCGCGCCAGAGGAAGCGGCTCGTCTACCGCGTGGCCTCGGTCCCGTCGCCGGTCGGCATCCCAGGTCGCCAGCGGGCCCATTGCCCGCCGCTCCGGGCAAACCAGTCGTACGCATGGTTCGTGCGCGTGGGCGCCTCGTCCCCGAGGAGCGCCAGGATCGCCGCCGCGTAGTCGCCGGCGGTGAGGCGCTGCCCCTGGTCGAGGATGAGGATGCCGGCGTGCGGGCGAGGGTCCCGCCAGCGGGGGGACCAGGTGAGCCAGTCCGCGTGCAGGGCGTGGTAATCCCGGCGGTTATGGGTCACGAGGGCCCAGCCCTGCTCGGCCGCGTACAGCAACTGCTCCGCGTCCCACCGCCCCAGCCGACCCGCGGCAACCGTCGTGCGCGCGGGATGACCGGCCGCCGCGAGCAGGGCGGCGACCATGACGGGGACATCCTCATCGAGATACAGGTGCGCCATCAAGCCGCGCGATTGGCGGCGAGCCGGTCGTCGATGGCCTGCCGGTGGCGGGCGTAGAAGGCGCGCGCCGCCGCGACCGCCTCACGCGGGATCGCGTAGTCGCGCGCCACCTGCTCGGCGTTGCTCCCATCGGGCGCGAGGCTGCCGATCAGTGCCCAGACTGGGTAGCCGTTGACCTCCGCCCGGAGGCGATATTCGCCGGGGCGCGGATCGCCGGGATAGGGCTCGATGTACCGCGCGATCAGCGCCTCGGCTTCGCGTTCGGTCAACTCCCGCATCATGCCGCACCCTCCTCCCGCCGATGATACCACGCCGCCCCGGCTCCCGGCGCCGGCGTGGCGACCGACGGGTCCCCGCACCATCCCGCGCCCCGATGGTATACTTGGGTGGGTAGATCCGCGCCGGGGCAAGGGAATTGGTGCCCGGCGGCGCGCCCGGCGAGGGAATCCGAGGGACGGAACGATGGCTCTGTTGGATATTGTGCTCGAAGGCGACCCGCGCCTGCGCCAGAAGGCGCACAAGATCAAGCACGTCGACGCCCGCATCCGCAAGCTGGCGGCCGACATGTACGAGACGATGCTCGACGCGCCCGGCGTCGGCCTGGCCGGGCCGCAGGTCGGCCAGATGCTGCGCATCATCACCGTCGAGGTGCCGCCCGACTACGACGAGGACGGCAGCCCCGGCGCCAAACTGATTCTCATCAACCCGGAGATCGTCAAGGCGAGCGACACGCTGCTGGTGGAGGCCGAGGGCTGCCTGAGCATCCCCCACTGGATCGGCGATGTCCCGCGCGCTGATCGCGTGGTCGTCAAGGCGCGCGACCTCGACTTCAAAGAACTCCGCGTCCGCGCGACCGGCTACGTCGCCCGCGTCCTGCAGCACGAGATCGACCACCTCGACGGCATCCTCTTCACCGACCGCGTCGTGGATAAGAACTCGCTGCGCTACCTCTCCCCCAAGGAAGGCGAGCCGGCCCCCGTGGGCGAGTGACGAGTGACGAGTGATGAGTGATGAGTGATGAGTAGGCCGGGTCTCGTTGCCCCGTCACCTGCCAACCGTCACGCGCTCGTCCTCTCATCACTCATCGCTCATCGCTCATCGCCATGAACATCACCCTGCGTGACGTCGTCCGCTGGCCGGAGAGCCCGCTGTACGCGGCCGGCGGGGCGGGCGGGACACCCGACGCCGCGCTGCGCCACCCCGACCACGAGGTGAGCTGGCCGGTGCTGATGCGCGCCACCGCGCCGATGCTGCCGCACCTCGACCAGGGCGCGCTGGTGCTCCTCTCGCCCGCGACGCTGGCGGAGGTCCGGCCGATCCTGCCCGGCGTGCTGCGCGAGCTGCGCCAGCGCGGCGCGGTCGCGCTGGTGGCCGACCCCGACGAGGACCTCGACGCGGACGACCTCGACCTTCTGCGCGCGCGCGAGCGGATCGGCCCCGACCTGGAGGCCGCGCTGATCCGGCTGGTCAACGGCCGGCGCACGCGGCTCTACCAGCGCGGCACCGAGGTGGACCACGCGCTGACCGAGGCGACCCTCCGCGGCCAGGGCATCGGGCGGCTCCTGGCGATCGGCGCGGCGCAGAGCGGGCGCGACGTCTTCCTGCTCGATGGGCAGGGGCGGGTGCGGGAGGCCGGCGGGGCGGTCGGGCTGCCCCCGCGCGAGGCGCCGCGCCCGCCGGCCCCCTCGCCCGACGTCGACACCCCGCCCGCGCCGGTGCCGGACGCGGCGCGCGGCGTCGAATGGCTCCTCTGCCCGCTGGGCGGCGGGCTCCCTGGCTGGGTGGCGCTGCGCGGCCCGCTCGGCGCGCTCGACGAGGTGGACCGGCTGGTCGGCCGCCGCGTCGCCGCGGCCTGCGCGTTGGCGCTGGAGCGCGCCCCGGCCGCGCGCGGCGCCGCCCGGCTCTCCCCGGTCCGCCGCGCTGCGCTGACCGCCGACCTGCTGCGCCCCGACCTCCCGCCCGCCGAGCGCGCGGCGCACGCCGAGGCGCTGGGACTCGACCCCGCCGTACCCTACGCCGTCCTGCTCATCGGCGCGCGCCAGGACGGCGAGGCGGCCGGGACGGGGCCGCAGGCCCTGCGCCGGGCGGTCGCCGGGCGCATCGCGCCCTACGTGACGGCGGAAGCCTTCGACGCGCGGAATGGGGCGGCCGGGCTCCTCCTCGGCGTCGCCGGGCCGGAGGAACTGCACAGGGTCGCCCGCGCCGCGCGCGACGCCGTCGCCCGCGACCCGGCCGGCGCCGTCGCGGCGCTCGGCGAGACGGTCGGCGGGCTCGCCGCGGCGCCCGCCAGCGCCCGCCAGGCTCGCTTCGCGCTGGCCCTGCTCCGCGGCGGCGCGCTCGCCGGCCCGCTGGCCGACTGGCACGAGTTCGACGACCTCGGCGTCTACCACCTGCTCTACCCGCTCTGGGGGACGCCGGCCGCCGAGCGCTTCGTCGCCGAGGTGCTCGGCGGGCTGCCCGCCTACGACGAGCGGCACGGCGGCGAACTGCTGCCGACGCTGGCGGCCTACCTGCGGCACGGCGAGGCGGCGACCGCCGCGGCGGCGGACCTGGCGATCCACCGCAACACGCTGACCTACCGCCTGCGCCGCATCGCGGAGTTGACCGGCCGCTCGCCGCTCGACCCGGCGCAGCAACTCCCGCTGCACCTGGCCGCGCTCCTCTCCCAACTGCCGCCCGCGGAGTAGCGCGCTCAGGCGCCCGCGACGGCCACCGGCCAGCGCCGCCGCGCCAGCACCGCCAGCGCGGCGGCGACCGGCAGCAGCAGGCCGACCACGGCGAGCGCGCGCCCGTCCCAGCCGTCGCCGAACCACACGCCGTCCAGCAGCAGGCGGACGTGCGTCAGCGGCAGCAGCAGGCCGAGGCGCTGCAGCGGCGCGGGGAGCTGGTCGGGCGGCATGGCCGAGCCGGAGAGGAAGAGATTGAGGAGGAAGAAGACCAGTTCCACGATCCGCGCGACGGCGGGCGTCGGGAAGAGCGCGCCGACGAAGGCGCCGAGCGCGAGGAAGGCGGCGCAGCAGAGCACGAACGCCAGGGCCGCCGCCACCGGGGCGAGCGGCGCGCGCATCCCGAAGACCAGCGTCCCCAGCGCCAGGACCAGCGCCGCGCCCAGGAAGGCGACGACGAAGGCGACCAGGAGCGGCACGCTGAGGAGCCGGACCCGTTCGAGCCGCTCGCCGGGCGCCCAGCCGAGCCCGGCCAGTCCGCGCCGCGCCGCCAGCAACTCGGGCGTCACCAGGAGCCCGGTCGCGCCGATCACGCCCGCGAGCTGGCCGGGGATCGTGCGGTCGAGCGCCCCATAGCCGCCCGCCCCCGTCGGCGCGTTCCCGAAGACCCACCCGGTCCCGAGCAGGGCCAGCACCGGCATCACCAGGCTGAAAAAATTGCCGGGCGGCCGGCGCAGGAAGAGCACGAAGTCCTCGCGGACCAGGGACCACCAGCGCTCCATCGCGCGTCTCCTTGTCACCGTCGGAAAATGGCCAGCGGGCAACCCGCGGGTTGGGACGGAACCTCGTGCCCAGTCCGCGGCAGCGGACTTCGTGGCGAGCGGAGCGAGCCCGTAGCGGCGACTGAAGTCGCCGGTGCTTCGCGCGCCGGCGCGCCCCGCCTCGTACCTTCCCTACGCCGCAGGCCCGTCCGGTGTTTCGCCGCGCCGATGTCAGAACATGAACGGGCCGAGGCCGCATTTGTGCAGAACGCACAAAAAGGGGCCGAGATTCGGTGCGCGCGCACCTATCCCGGCGGGCGCGCCGTCGCTACACTACGGGAGGTTTGTGCGCGCCGGCCGGCGGGCCGGCCGCGGGGGGCCGCGCCGGGGGCGCGGCATTGCGAGGAGGAACGGGCGCGTGACGAGCACTGTCGAGACGAAGCGGGGCGAGCGCAGCGAGCCGAGCGTGCTGGAGCTGCTCTCCTGGGTCAAGGAGGACCGCGTCGACTTCGTCAACCTGCAGTTCACCGACGTCATGGGCATCGTCAAGAACGTGACGATCCCGAAGACCCAGCTCGAGGAGGCGCTGACCAACGGCGTCTGGTTCGACGGGTCGTCCATCGAGGGCTTTACGCGCATCGCCGAGAGCGACATGTTCCTGATGCCCGACCGCGCGACCTACTCGGTGATCCCGTGGGAGAAGAACGGGCACACTACCGCGCGGATCATCTGCGACGTCTTCAAGCCGAACGGCGAGTCCTTCCCCGGCGACCCGCGCGCGGTGCTCCAGCGCCAGCTCGACCGCCTGGCCCGGCTCGGCTACGGCTACAACACCGGCCCCGAACTCGAATTCTTCCTCTTCCGGCGCGAGGAGGGCCGGATCGACCCGCTGCCGCACGACCGCGCCAGCTACTTCGACGTCTCGACCGACCTGGCCTCCGACGTGCGCAAGGACATGGTCGTCGCGCTGACCGAGATGGGCATCACCGTCGAGCAGGCGCACCACGAGGTCGCGATCGGCCAGCACGAGATCGACTTCCGCTACGCCGACGCGCTGACGACGGCCGACAACGCGATCACCTTCAAGTTCACGCTCAAGGCGATCGCGCAGCGCCACGGCCTGCACGCCACCTTCATGCCCAAACCGATCGAGGGGATCAACGGTTCCGGGATGCACACGCACCAGAGTTTCTACCGCCTCGACGGCGGCGGCAACGCCTTCTACGACGAGAACGACGAGTACGGGCTGTCGAAGGTCGCCCGCCAGTTCATCGCCGGCCAGCTCCACCACGCGCGCGGCATGTCGGCGGTCTTCGCCCCGATCGTCAACTCCTACCGCCGGCTGGTGCCCGGCTTCGAGGCGCCGGTCTACGTGAGTTGGGCGCGCACCAACCGCTCCGCGCTGATCCGCGTCCCGGCGACGCGCCAGAACAAGCGGCAGTCGACGCGCGCCGAGTTGCGCTGCCCCGACCCGGCCTGCAACCCCTACCTCGCCTTCGCGGTGATGCTGGCGGCGGGCCTCGACGGCATCGAGCGCGACCTGCCGCTGTCGGAGCCGGTCGAGGAGAACCTGTACCACTTCACCGAGGAGGACCTGCTGCGCCGCAACGTCTCCACGCTGCCGGCGACGCTCGGCGAGGCGGTCGAGGAGATGCAGCGGGACGACGTGGTGCGCGAGGCGCTCGGCGAGCACATCTACACGCACCTGGTCGAGGCGCAGAAGCAGGAGTGGGACGCCTTCCGCAAGCACGTCAGCGAGTGGGAGCGCGAGCGCTACCTCGAACTCTACTGAAGGACTCAGGACTCAGGACTCAGGACTAAGTGAGTTACGCTTTCCCGTAGCCGCGGGTGTTCCCAGTACCCATGCCCACTTAGTCCTGAGTCCTGAGTCCTCCCGACCGCAGGGAGGGCGCATGCCTGGTTCGACCGTGTTGAGCGAGTTCTTCGCGCGTCACCCCAGTTCGATCGGGGCGAGCGGGATCGGCGGACACTATCGCGCGATCTGCGAGGGCTGCGGGACGATCCTCAATGTGGCGATCCCCGACCCGGAGCCGGAGTCGCTCGACCTCGAATGCGAGGACTGCGGCTGGCGCGAGCACCTGGGCGCGGCGGATACGGCCGACGAGGTGACGGCGGAGGTGGCGGTGGCCGCGTAGGCGGCCCGACCGACGCGGACTCCGGCGAACCGGACGGCCGCCGGCGAGAGCCGCTAACGAGGAGGCCAGCATGGGGGCGCGCGAGGACGCGGCGCGGGTAACGGCGACGACGCCGGCGGCGGCAGAGTCGGCGGCGTCGGCCGGGCGGGCGCTGGCGTATGCGCTGCTCGGGTTCACCATGGTCGTCTGGGGCGGGTCGTTCGTGGCGGCGCGGGCGCTGCTGGCGCCGACCGACCCCGGCGACGCGGCGCTGACGCCGACGGTGCTGGCGGCGCTCCGCTTCGTCCTGGCTGCCGCGCTCTTCGCGCCGGTGCTGCTCGTGCGCTGGCGGCGGGAGCGGCGCGTCGGCGCCCCCGCGCGGCGCCTCGACCGCGGCGACGTGCTCCGCCTGCTCGGCCTGGGGCAACTCGGCTTCACCGTCTACTTCTGGCTGCAGTACACCGGCGTCAGCCTGACCAACGCGGGCATCGCCTCGATCCTCGTCGTCGGGCTGATCCCGATCGCGACGGCGTTCGCCGCCCGGCTCGGGCTGGGCGAGGCGCTGCGGCCGGCGCACGGCGCGGCGCTCGCGCTCGGCCTGCTCGGCGTCGTGGTCGTGACGGCGCAGCGCGGCGCGGGCGTGCAGTTCGCCGTCTCGCACCGGTTCGCGCTCGGCGCGCTCTGCCTCATCGCCAACGCCGCCTGCTTCGCCATCTACTCCACCCTCGTGCGCGACCTGCGCGCGCGCTTCGACGCCTTGACCCTGACGGCGGGGACGACGGCGGCCGGCGCGCTCGGCCTGATTGTGCTGGCCGCGGCGACGGGCGGCTGGCAGGCGATCGGCGCGCTCTCCGCGCGGCAATGGCTGGCGGTGGTCTACCTGGCGTTGGTCTGCTCGGTGCTGGCCTACTTCTGCTACAACCGGGCGCTCGCCGTCCTCGAAGCGGGGCGCGCGGCCACCTGGGTCTACCTGGAGCCGCCGGTCGCGCTGCTCCTCGGCGCGCTGCTGCTCGGCGAGCAGATCAGCCCCGCCAGCCTCCTCGGCGGCGCGATCATCGCCGCGGCCGTCTGGGTCGTCAGCCGCGCCCGCTGACGAGGACTCAGGACTCAGGACTGAGGACTCAATGGTCTCGCCCCTGGGCAGCTGGCCTATCTTCAGGCAACAAGTCCGGCATATCCTACTGAGTTCCGAGTCCTCAGTGCCGCTGCGGCCGTGCTCCCACGGGGCACTGGGGTGGGAGGAGCCGCCCGCATGGACGCTCACCGGCTGCTCGCCTTCGTCGGCGTGGCCGTCCTGCTCCTCATCACGCCCGGCGTGGACATGGCGCTCGTCACGCGGACGGCGCTCCGCCACGGCCGTCGGGCTCGCAGGGCTGTTGCGCGCGTCGGCGGTCGCCTTCACGGCGTTGAAACTCCTCGGCGCCGCCTATCTCTGCTTCCTCGGGCTCCAGTCGCTCTGGGCGTCCTTCCGCGGCGGCGTGGCGGCGCACGGCCTGCCCGGGGGCCCTGCGTCCCCGACCGCGCGGGCGGCGTTGCCCGCGGGGCGCGCCTTCCGCCAGGGGCTGGTCAACAACCTGCTCAACCCGAAGATCGCCGTCTTCTTCACGAGTTTCCTGCCGCAGTTCGTCGACCCGTCGCGTGCGATCCTCCCGCAGACGGTGCTGCTCGGCGCGATACACCTCGCGTTGAGTGTCGTGTGGCTGCTCGGCTATGCAGCGGTAGCGAGCCGGGCGGCCGACCTGCTGCGGCGCCCGCGGATCGGCGCGGCGCTCGAACGCCTGACCGGCGCCGTGCTGATCGGGTTCGGCCTCCGGCTGGCGACGGAGCGCCAGTAGAGCACCCCGCCGCCGCGACGGCCGTTCCGGTGCTGTTCGCTACTGCCGTTCACCCACTCGTCCACCGCCATTTACCCGCACATTGATCGCCGCGCCGTAGTCTGGGCTCGCGGCGGTCGGCCCGCGACTG